>NZ_JASJXB010000010.1:0-176576 GCF_035018885.1 Variovorax sp. LG9.2
GGGTGAGAACTTGTTCGACTTGTTCATGGCTCAATCCTCTCAGAGTGTTGAGCCTCCTCAAAAACCGGGGCGATTCACTGCCCCTAATGTGCAATACGCTAAGCACCCAACGAGACAATTCTGCCGCATGGCACGTCCATCGCCGACTAGTCCCGTTTACCCACCTTACTTAAGACAGCAGTGTGTCGCGAACTCAACTTATCCAGCACCGATCTCGCACCGTTTCATTGGGAAAAAAGAGCAATTCGACGGGTTTGTGATAGGGCAGGAGTGAGCCGCTATATCGGGCCATTCACCCGATTTGGTCTACCGGTCGATCCAAGGGAGTTTTCACACCTTTATCAGAAGGCAATAGCAACCAAACAACTGGTTTGTGCACGACGGAAAGTCGTCGTCCATGTCGTCGAAACCGAATGTGCTCGCCCGTGCTGCTGGGTGTTGTGCGGCGCGGCCTCTCCCATAGACCGACGCCGGTTGCTGAGCATCTGCCCCTCGTCGACACGAATGTCGGTTGCGTACTTTTCGACGCCGTCCTTGTCGTGTACTTGCGGGTGCGGATCTGACTTCGACATAGGGCTGCGAGCCCTTGCGCCGTTGAAGTGAGCCGACTTCGTCCGTGCCGCGACGGTCGTGCTTCGCTGAGAAAGCGGCGTCTATGCTTTGCGCGCGTGCGGCATGACATTGCCTTTTTTGACGGGCGTCTCGCAGAAGTCTGCCCACGTTTGCATCATCTTCAGCCGCTTGGCGAGCAGATCGCCGCGCCGGTAGGCCGCTTCGACCTTCGATTCGATCGTGTGCGCCAGCGCCATTTCAGCCAGCTCACGCGGGAAGTTCGTCCGCTCCGATGCCCAATCTCGGAACGTCGACCGAAAGCCGTGGGGCACGGCGTCGACTTCCATGCGGCGCATCACGGCCGACAGCGTCATATCGCTCAGGATCTGGTTCTTGCTGCCGGGAAACACGATGTCGACATCTTTGATGCGGGGCAGCGCGGCGAGCAGCGCCAGCGCCTGCTTGGACAGCGGCACGCGGTGCTCACGCTTGGCTTTCATGCGTTCGGCCGGCACGATCCACAAGGCGGCGGCAGTGTCGATCTCTGACCAAAGGGCGCCGCGCACTTCACCGGACCGGGCCGCGGTGAAGATGGCGAACTCAAGCGCGCGGGCGCCTGTGCCATCCATTCGGCGCAGATCGGCGACGAATGCCGCGAGGTCGTCAACCGCTACAGCTTCGTGGTGCTTGACCGTCGCGATCTTGTTCGGTTTGGCGAGTAGCTGGTCGAGGTGGCCTTTCCAGCGCGCCGGGTTGTCGCCGGTCCGGTAGCCCCGGACGGTCGCCCAGTCGAGCACGTTTTCTATACGTCCGCGCACGCGGGTCGCTGTTTCGGTGGTGGTGTGCCAGATTGGCTCGAGCACCTTCAGCACTTGCGCGAGCCCAACGTCTTTCACGAGCAGCTCGCCGATCACCGGGCCGGCGTGCATGTCGAGCGAGTTTTGCCATTGCTGCTTGTGCTTGGCGTTCTTCCATTCCGAAGCGCGGGCTTCGATAAGGCCGGTGACGCACTCGTTGAAGGTCTTGGCAGCCGCCTTGCTGGCGACCAGGGCGCTGCGTGCTTCGGTGCGTGCCTGTATGGGGTCGGTCCCGCCGTGAATCTGCTCACGCGCCACGCGGGCACGTTCGCGGGCTTGGGCAAGCGTGACATCTGGAAAGCCGCCGAGCCCCATGTCGCGACGCTTGCCGGCAATCAGCGACCTCAACACCCATGATCGCGCGCCCGAATCGCTGACTATCAAATGCAGGCCGGCCACGCCCCCGACCGCATGCCGGCCAGGCGTTACAAGCCGGTTCACCTGCAAGGGCCCAAGTTCAACAGCTTTCTTCGGCATTCGAAAAATTCCCACAACCTTTCCCCCATTCTGGACAAGATTGCAAAAGATCGCAATAGCCGGGGCTAGACGATGTCTCGTCGTTCCTCCAATGAGAAAAGCGCCGTACTAGACGACGCTTGTCATTCGGGAAGCTTATCGACGGGGACTCCGGTTCCGCCAGCTATAGCTTTCAGATCACTTCACGGTGCATCAGCAAGCGCTCTAAAGCCCCGCCAGTCGGGGCTTTTTTGCGTCTGATCACTTCACATCGTGTTTTGACACTGCATTCTTTCAGGGTGCAAATTCGGGTGAACAGAGGCGACAACTCGCGACATTCGCGCATGAAGAGGGGCTCTCCGCCCGTCACCATCACCTTGCCAGCCAGCATCAAGGCCGCGGTTCACCGGCCAGATCGCTCTGGTACCGGCATCGAAGATCTGTGACGCGAACGACCTGCGGCGCCGTGTCAATGGAGGCGCCGGTCGCTTCGATCGCACCCCAGCGGTTAAGTGCCATTTCAATGCCATACCGCGCTTCCCATTGCTTTCCCAGGGTGCGCTCAGTGCACTTCTGAACATCGTGGTACTTGACGTTCAGTTCGGTCGCGTCGTGGGTTGTGGCGCTCAGGGCCGAGGCGCTCACCAGCGACAGCGCCAGGACGAAGTTGAAACGAAAGCAAACGATCATGATCAGACAAATCTGTTGGGCGGCACTACGGTATTCACAGAGATCGACCGCGGCGAACCCTGCCATTGCGGAAATCGCAACCCTCAGTCGCACCGGAACACGGCTTCGGCCTCAGGCAGATTTGTAAAGGGCGTCAGTCCACTGGAATCTACCTGAAGGATATCGACTCGTTTGCCGTTCTCTCGACATTGTTTGGACGCTTCCAGGATCGCTGTCGTACGCAGGGTGAAACGATGTGGGCTACTCACTTCGAGGGAGTGAATCCCATTGGCTGACAGGCCCGAACTCGCGCAGGCTGCAAGCAAGAGGAGTGGGCTCATGATGACGAGACGTTTCATTCATCCTCCGATGCTCGCCCAGCGCACCGTCGCCAAAGCGGTCCGAGAGGAGCGTTTAGTTTCAGGGCGGCCCACGATGCCCGGTCGACGACGGCAGCCGGGTTGGCATGCCCATCGATGCACGTGTGAACCGTTGTTCAGCGGTTCTGCTTCAGGCATTTTTGTGTACGAGTGAGCACGGCTTGTCATTGGGCATCTCGATCGGATCTGCCAGCGTGCCGGCACCTGAAGGCACTGCTGCACTGTGAGATCACCGACGATGCTCACTTGGCGGGAGCGACAGCCTCAAGTTGGCCCGTCGGCAGCAGCGACGGCGTTCTGCCGATCGCGCCGCACGAACTCGGCGAAGCCTGGATCGGTGTATGCGGCAAGCGGCAGCTTGCTGGTCAACAGCCTCAGTTCGATTTCCGCGATATCGCTTGAAAGGTTCTCGCTGGTGACCGTGTCGATCGTCCAGAGACCCGCCGCGAGCAGAACAAACGGGACCACCGTCGCAAGCTTCAGTCCGCGAGAGCTCAACTGCAGCCACGATGGGATGCGGCGGGCCGTTGATCGCATCGGGCGACTCAAAGCCTTCTTCTTGCGCCCGAGTGCGCGGCTTCGAGCAGCTTCAAGTCGGGCGAGTTGGGCTTCAGGCAGTTCGTCGGTGCCCACCGTCAGGCACGCCGCCACACGCCCTCCGAACCTGTCGGAGGGAGACGCGCTTCCCAGAGTTTCTTGACGTGATTTCATACCCGTAAATTGATGCTGCTGTGGCGTGAAACGCTGTGATTGCGAATCGCGCGGACGATCCTTGCCCAATCCGAAACAATTTCGGCGTGCTCGGTATTTTCCCGCTGCGAGCCTAATAGGTCACATTGTGATGCATTACACGCGCAGCTCCAACATGAAAAGTTCTGTCGTTGGCGACGGCGTCTGGCCAACGCCCTCAGGATGGTGTGGTCGAGAGCGTGGCTGTCGCTGTCTAAGGTCGCGCAGGCCTATGGTCTTGATCTTTTTATGGCCCAGCATCGCCTGACGAGTTCCTGCAGGTGATCCCTGAATGCAACGGCATTCAACCAAGTCCCGACGTTCACTGTAAATCGAGGTTGCGAGGTAAGTCTGCCGCCAGTGAACACTTTCACTTGGTACTCCCCGTCTTTGGCATTCGTGTCGAACACGGCGTGAGCACGCGCCAGAGCAACGCGCACGCCGTGTCGAGAGGAGAGTAAAGCAGTGAAGCGCAACGTGCATGCGTTGACCAGCAGCGCTTCGCGGGAGGCGTGGTCTGGATCGGACGCCAACATACCGTTGATTGCTGCCAGATGTTGTGCGGCGCCCATGCTTCGTGTATCCGGGGCATTGGACGTCGGATAGCCTTGGCTGCAGCCGGCCAACACCAGAGTTGCAACAACATAGGCAGACCACTGCCTGCCTGTGGCGAAGATCAGCCCCAGGGAACCTGAAGCGAAGCGCAATCGGTCAGCGGGGACGAAGGCGGGATGCATTGCAAGACACTCTAGCTACCGTCGCGACGTATTCACGTCTTTCGCAGGACCGTTCTGTCTGTCACTGCGCTGAATCTCTTCGCCGACGTTGATGCTATCGCTGCGCTCAAGGCAGCACATGATCGAGCACCGCCTGGGCCTCGAGGGCACCGGCCGGCAGCCGCACCGGCAACGCCGGAGCCGAGCCGTCCTTGCCTACGCCCGCATAAACGGTGACATGCGGAAACGGGATCTCGATGCCTTGTGCGTCGAATGCCGCCTTCATGCGGCGCAGGTATTCGCGTCTGACCGTCCATTGCTGGAGCGGTGCTACCTTGAAGCGGCATCGCAGTACAACGGCGCTGTCATCAAGGCGCTCCACGCCTGCAATCTCCAAGTCGCCGAGGATTTTTACGGCATGGTCAGGGTCCGCTCTCAGCTGTCGACCGACCTCGGCCATGAGTGCCATCACCTGATCGACGTCTTCGCGGTAAGAGACGCCCACATCCATCACGGCCTGTGCGAAGGACCGGGACATGTTGGTCACCGACGTAATCAGTCCATTCGGCACGAAGTGCACATTGCCGTCGTAGTCCCTCAGGCGGACATGACGCAGCGTGATGTCTTCAACAGAGCCACCGATGCCCGCGATGCTGACGACGTCGCCGGTGCGGATTTGATCCTCGAACAGGATGAAGAAGCCGGTAAAGTAGTCCTTGACCAGGCTCTGGGCGCCGAAACCTATGGCGAGACCCACCACGCCGGCAGCGCCCAGGATGGGTGCCAGCGACACGCCAACTTCCGCCAGCACCAGCATGACGGCGACGGCGCTGATCACCATGGCGATCAGGTAGCGCACGACGCGACCCAATGTTTCGGCGCGTCGCGCGCTGTCGGTGCCATCCAGGCGCCCCTCGACCCGCAGGCGGATCACGCGCACTGCGCGCTGCAGCACGCTGATCGCAATCCACGCGACCACCACGATCAGCACGATCCGAAGCCCTGAAAGTGCAGGGGCGCTCCAGCGCTCCCAGTTGATCGCGCGGATGGTTTCTATAAGGTCGTTCATGTGCGTGCAATCCGTTGGTGAGCGTAGTGTTCAATGTGATTCACGGCGCCTACCATCCCCAGAGCCTGCTCTTCACTACCCAGCCAACGGGGCCGTGTTCGTGGCGCACCTTGATCCAGCTCCCGCGTTGGCGAAGCGTGCGCAGCACATCGCCTCGGGCGGCCCTGAAGACCACGGCACTGCGTGCGTTGGGGGCTGCGCGCAGCGTCGCCGAGGCCGCACTCACGATGTAGTGCCGCGTCTTGTTCATCAGCGGGCCGTAGACCCAGCCCGAGTCGTGCTCGAAGTCGCTGACCTTGAGCCACTTGCCCTTGCGCGCGAGCACCTTGAATGGGTAGCCCTTGTCGACTGTCCAGCGCGCGACGTAGCTTGTCCCGGGCCCCGTGCGCATGTTGACGGTGTTGCCGGCGGCGCTGACCATCTGGGCGGCCAACGCCGATGGCGCTGCGAGCCAGCAGACCGCGAGCAGGATGAGCAGATTCAAAAGTCGCTTGGGATGAAGCATTCGTATTGGGTTCCGTGTGAAGTAGAAAAAAGAAGATCTCAATGGGCGAGGCCCTGAAGGTAGAGCTCGGGATCGACCGCGACGCCCATCTTGCGAATCTCGAAATGCAGCGCGACCTCGTCGTTCTTCCGGAAGCCAAACTCTGCAATCTGCTGGCCCTGGCGCACCTCGTCGTTCTCGCGCACGAGCGTCTTTCCGAGGTGCGCATAAGCCGTGATGAACGTGTCGTCGTGCTTGATCACGATCATGGTTTCGTAGGCAGGCAGGGCACTGCTCACGAGCACGACGCGGCCGTTGCGCGAGGCGAAGACCGGATCGCCGGGTTGCCCCGCGATATCGATGCCCGGGTTGCCGGCGCCGTCGAACCATGCCCGCGCCGGGCCGCGCGCGGGCATCGCAAAATCGGCTTTGGGCGGGTGCAGGGCGGTGGGGGAGGGCACCACGACCGCCTGCTCGACGCGGCCAGGCGATGCCGTCGAAATCCGTGCAGGCGAAAACGGCGAGGTCGGATTCAAGGGAACTTGGGTACTGCATGCGGCCAGGACCACCAATGTCCCGCCGGGAATGGCAATGCAGAGACGGGAGAGGTATCTGTGCATCGGGTTACTCCTCTACAAACGCTTCTTCGCGTTTCGATTTGACTGCCGGCAACAACACGACGGTGAGCAACAGCACAGCAGCAACCAGCAGCCCCGCCGATATCGGCCGCGTGACCAGCACCCCCCAGTCCCCTCGGGACAACAGCAGCGCGCGCCGGAGGTTCTCCTCCATCATCGGTCCGAGGATCAGGCCCAACAACAGCGGCGCAGGCTCGCAACCCAGTTTCAGGAAGGCGTAGCCGACGACTCCGAAGAAGCCGACCATCCAGACATCGAAGGTGTTGTTGTTCGTCGAGTACACGCCGATGGCACAGAACAGCACGATGGCCGGGAAGAGCCAGCGGTAGGGGATCGACAACAACTTGATCCACACGCCGATCAGCGGCAGATTCAGGATGATCAACATCAGGTTGCCGATCCACATCGACGCGATCAGGCCCCAGAACAGCTCGGGGTTGCTCGTCATGACCTGCGGACCCGGCTGGATGTTGTGGATGGTCATGGCACCGACCATCAGGGCCATCACCGGATTGCCTGGAATGCCAAGGGTGAGCAGCGGGATGAAGGACGTCTGTGCGCCAGCATTGTTGGCGGACTCCGGGCCGGCGACGCCGCGGATGTTGCCCTTGCCGAACGGAATCTCGCCTTGCCGCAGCTTGATCTTCTTTTCGAGCGTGTAGGAAGCAAAGGCCGACAGCAGCGAGCCTCCGCCCGGAAGGATGCCGAGCGAACAGCCCAGCGCCGTGCCTCGAAGCACGGCAGGCATCATGTTCCTGAAATCTTCCTTGGTGGGCATCAGGCCGTGCAGCTTGGCCGTGAAGACCTGGCCCTCCTCTTCGCTGCGTGACAGATTCGCGATGATCTCGCCGTAACCGAAGATGCCCATGGCGATGGCCACGAAGCTGATGCCGTCGGTGAGTTCGGGAATGTCGAAGCTGAAGCGCGCCACGCCTGAATTCACATCGGTGCCGACCAGGCCCAGAAGCAGACCCAGCATGATCATGCAGATGGCTTTGATCAGCGATCCGGAGGCCAGCACCACCGCGCCGATCAATCCCAGCACCATCAGAGAGAAGTACTCCGCCGGGCCGAACTTGAATGCCAATTCGGTCAGCGGCGGCGCGAAGGCCGCGAGCACCAAGGTGCCGACGCAGCCGGCGAAGAACGACCCGAGCCCCGCGGCCGCGAGCGCCGGTCCGCCCCGTCCCTGTTTGGCCATCTGGTGCCCGTCGATGACGGTGACGACAGAGGACGATTCGCCGGGCAGGTTGACCAGGATGGCCGTGGTCGAGCCGCCGTACTGCGAGCCGTAGTAGATGCCGGCCAGCATGATGAGCGCGGCCACCGGGGGAAGCGCGTAGGTGGCCGGCAGCAGCATCGCGATCGTCGCGACCGGGCCGATGCCGGGGAGCACGCCGATGAGCGTTCCGAGCAGGCAGCCCACGAAGCAATAGATCAGGTTTTGAACGGTGAGCGCGGCTTCGAAGCCGATGGCGAGGTTGTGGATCAGTTCCATGGAACGCAGACCTCAGCCGGTGATGAACGTGGGCCAGACCTGGAACTGCAGGCTCAGGCCGATGATGAAGGTCAGGTAGCTGCCAATCGCCAGGATCGTGGCCAGGATGAGGGCCGCCTTGAGCGTGAAACGTGTGCCGGCAAGGCTTGCGATCAGCACTAGGGCGTAGATCGCGATCATCAACCCCATCGCCGGAACGCCCATCGTCGGCAGGCCTCCGAGCAGCAGGCCAAACACCAGGTTGGCGCCGATGACCAGGGTCAGCGGTTTCCAGGCGATGCGCCCGACCGGGTCACCGCCGGCCGGACCTGCCGACAGGGCCCCCACCATGACCACCCCGCCACCGATGGCCAGCAGGATGCCGAGCACGAGCGGGAAATAGCCAGGCCCCATTCGGGCTCCGCTTCCGATGTTGTAGTTCATCGCACCAATGGCAAAGGCAAGGCCAACGCCACTGAACATGAGACCGGACAGCAAGTCCTTCTGGCTCTTGATTTTCATGGATTGGGAAGATCTCTCAGGGAAGTGGAATTCGACAGGGGAAGCCTGCACGAAAGCAGAAACGCAGCCATGACGCCGGGTCAGGCTGCGTTCAGATATGTCATGTTATGAGGTTATGTATGTCACGTCGTGAGTAATAACCCTTCGCACTGCGGGAACAGTCCGCAAGCCACTGCTACATTCATCTGTCCGACGAGCACACAGCCAATGACAAACAACCAAGGTGCAGCGGAGAAGCATCGCTTCGAAGCTCTTTCAGATTTCCGCTTTCGCTTGCGCAGCTTCCTGCGGTTCAGCGAAGACGCTGCACGTGAGGAGGGCATCACGGTGCTGCAGTACCAATTGATGCTTCACACGCAAGGGTTTCCAGGAAGACAGTGGGCGTCGATCGGAGAAATTGCCGAGCGGCTGCAGGCGCAGCCGCACGGTGTGGTCGCCCTGGTTTCGCGTTGCGAGGAAGCCGGACTCGTCAGGCGCAAGGCGAGTGCGGTGGACCGACGCCAGGTTGAAGTTCATCTGCTTGCTGCAGGCCGCAAGAAGCTTGCTCGGCTGGCCACGCAGCACGCCGACCAGCTGTCCGAGTTGGCCATCGCAGTGGGCCTGGCCAATCGCACGCCCGACTGAGCCCTCCGACCGAGTCGCGCTGTGCATTGCGTCCCACGCGGGGGCCGGCGGTTGAGCGCGAGGCTTGCGCCATGGCGTCAGTTGTTCCTCTGAACGCCCGCATCCGCAAACTGCGCAACCCACTCGGCGCTTCATCGACCACCGGAGCGAAGGGCGCGGTGTCCTCCATCACTCTCGAGGCGCTCCGCCTGTCGCTCGGCCTATACAGTTGCCGTACATGCTCGATATTGCCGCCATCTGTCTCGTCGTTACGGCGTTGCTCGCCTACCTTAACCACCGCTTCGTCCGGTTGCCCACCACCATTGGGGTGATGGCCATCGCCTTGGGTATCTCGCTCGTCCTGCTCGGCCTCAACGCACTCGGCCTCGATCACGGGCTGCGCCAGTACGAGGAATCGTTTCTGCGCTCGATCGATTTCTCCGATGTGCTGATGCAGGGCATGCTGTCGTTCCTCTTGTTCGCGGGCGCATTGCATGTCGATCTGCGCGCGCTGCGGCAATACCGATGGCAGATCGCCGTGCTGGCCCTGGTCGGAACGATGGCCTCGACCCTGGTGGTCGGCACGGGCATGTGGCTGGTGCTCCCCTTCATCGGTGTCCAGCTGCCCTTTCTGTACTGCCTCCTCTTCGGCGCACTCATCTCGCCGACCGATCCGATCGCGGTCATGGGCATTCTCAATTCCGCTGGTGCGCCGAAGAACCTGGAGCTTGTGATCGCCGGTGAGTCGCTGTTCAACGATGGCGTCGGGGTGGTGATCTTCGCGCTGCTGCTGGGTGTGCTGACCAGCGGCAGCGCGCCGACGCTGACGGTCGCTGGAGGGTTGCTGCTGCGCGAAGCCGGTGGCGGCATCGCTTTCGGCCTGGTGCTGGGCTACGTGACATTCCGCTTGCTGCGCAGCATCGACCAGTACCAGGTCGAGGTGTTGCTCACGCTGGCTGCGGTGATGGGCGGCTACGCGCTGGCCAGCCATCTCCATGTCTCGGGGCCGTTGGCGATGGTGGTCTGCGGACTCATGATCGGCAACGGTGGTCGTGCGCTCGCCATGTCCGATCACACGCGCCGCTACATCGACATGTTCTGGGAATTGCTCGACGAAATCCTGAACGCCGTGCTGTTCGTGCTGATCGGTCTCGAGGTGCTGCTGATCGCCTTCACCGCACCGATTCTCGTTGCGGGAGTGGTGGCCATCGTCGTGACACTGGCGGCCCGCTGGATCACGGTGGGCTTGCCCGTCGGCATCGCCGGCACCTTGTTCCGCCTGCCGCACGGCTCTCCGCGCGTGCTCGCATGGGGCGGACTGCGCGGCGGTATCTCGGTCGCACTTGCACTGTCGCTGCCGGTCGGCGCCGAACGCGAGATCATCCTTGCGCTGACCTATTGCGTGGTGGTGTTTTCGATCCTGGTTCAGGGACTGACCATTGGTCGTGTCGTGCGATCCGCCATTGGTGCGGTGCGGTGAATTTGCAATGGCTCGCAGGCGACATGCCGCTGTTTACTCGATGCCGACATCCAGCTTCGCCACGAGTGCGCGACCCTGCTCGTTCAGGCCGAACACGTCGACCGTGCTTGCGCCGAGCCCCAGTCCAGCGTGGAGGCCGAGACCATGACCATGATCGCCACCAGCGCGGCCACTGGCACCTGTGCGACCCATGCTTGAACAGCACTATGAGGATCAAGAGGAACGCACCAGCGAACAATGTCGACAGCCGACCACGACCGCCGTAGCGCACATTGCTCGCCGTCTGGTCGATCATTCCGCACCCTGCAATGCCGCCGAAGAGGCTGGCCGCCACATTGACGATGCCGAGCCCGCTGCACTCCGTCTTCTTGGAACTGGGGGTGTCGGTCAATGCGTCGACGACGCTGGCCGTCATCATCGATTCGAGCAGTTCGACCATCGCGATGGCAAATGCTGGCAGGGCGATCAGTCGAAGCGTCTCGATGGCAAAAGGAACGGAAGGCAAAGCAAAAACGGGCAATGAATCGGGCAGCAGACCGAGGTCTGCCACCGTCTTCAACGGCAGATGCATCCACTGACCCACGAGTGTCGGCACCACGACACAGACTAATGGAGAAGGCACCGCTGTCGTGATGCGCGGCAATCCGTAGATCACCACCAGCCCGAGCCCGACCATGGCCCAGGTCGCGCCATTGGCGCCGACGATATGCGGCATCTGCGCTGAAAAAATGAGGATCGCCAGCGCGTTGATGAAGCCGGTGCGGACGGAGCCGGACACGAACCGCATGAGCACGCCGAGCCCGCTGCGGCAGACACCATCTCCGGTCGACCGCCGGTGAAGGCGAGCACGATGCTGATGATGAACGATGCGAACAATCCGATGGCCGGGTCGACGCCTGCCGCGAATGAGAAAGCGATGACTTCCGGTATCAGTGCGAAGGTCGCCACGGCGCCGGCCATGAGTTCGCGCGGAATGCTGGGCGCCCACTGGGCACGGAATAAATGAAGGTATCTGGACACGAGTGAACTCGGCCCAGGCATGGAGCGTCCCGGGGAGTAGAACATCCAGGCAAAAGCTTGCTTTTCCCGAATTCCAGGCCCTTTCTCCCATTTCGATTGAACTCCTGTTGTCGCGAAGCGCTCTATCGGTTCAACCATTGGGAGACACATGATGCAAATGAGGATGATTGGACTTGGGCCCGGAACCGCATTGGAGAATTGATTCATGCCGCTGCTCATTGAAGACTACGCGCTCATCGGCGATGGCCACACCGCCGCGCTGGTGGGCCGTGATGGCTCGATCGACTGGCTGTGTCTGCCACGTTTCGATTCGGGCGCCTGCTTCGCAGCACTTTTGGGCAGTCCCGCGAATGGGCGTTGGCTGATCGCACCGCGGGACTCAGTGAGCAACACAAGCCGTCGCTATCGGAACGGCACTCTCATCCTCGAAACCGACTTCGAGACCGAGAGCGGCACCGTGCGCGTGATCGACTGCATGCCGCTATCGAACCAGCGGTGGGACGTGCTGCGCATCGTCGAAGGGCTGAGCGGCCGGGTCCGGATGCACACAGAGCTCGTGATCCGCTTCGACTACGGCTCCATCGTGCCTTGGGTGCATCGCGCCGATGGTGCGCTTTTCGCGACCGCGGGGCCCGACACGCTCGAACTCCATACGCCGGTTCAGACTCGCGGCGAGCACATGACTTCGACGGCCGACTTTGAAATCGGTGCCGGAGAGCGCGTGCCGTTCGTACTCAACTACCGCCCGTCTCACACGCCGGAGCAGGAGCCGATCGACGCCGACGAGACGCTGATGCGGACGCAGAGCCGCTGGCTGGAATGGTCCGAGCGCTGCAGCTACCAGGGACGCTGGCGAGAACCGGTGCTGCGCTCGCTGCTGACTTTGAAAGCACTGATCTACGAACCCACCGGCGGCATCGTGGCAGCACCCACCACCTCGCTGCCGGAACACCCGGGTGGGGTGCGCAACTGGGACTATCGCTATTGCTGGCTGCGAGACGCCACCTTCACGCTCAATGCGCTGCTGCTGGCAGGCTACACCGAGGAGGCGCGGGCCTGGCAGGAGTGGCTGTTGCGTGCCGTTGCCGGCAGTCCGGCGGACATGCAGATCCTGTACAGCGTGACCGGCGAGCGTCGACTCGAGGAGATCGAACTCGCATGGTTGCCCGGGTATGGCAATGCCGCACCGGTGCGGATCGGCAACGCGGCTGCGACCCAGTTCCAGCTCGACGTCTACGGCGAGGTGATGGACACACTGCACCTCGCACGCGCAGCCGGGCAGACGCCGCAGCCGCACGCTTGGCGCATCCAGTGCGTGCTCCTGGCGTTTCTTGAAACTCATTGGCGCGAGCCCGACGAGGGCATCTGGGAAGTCCGCGGGCCAAGGCGGCACTTCACGCATTCCAAGGTGATGGCATGGGTCGCTTTCGACCGTGGCGTCAAGGCGGTCGAGCGCTATGGCCTGGACGGGCCGGTAGAAGCATGGCGCCGCAGTCGCGACGAGGTCCACGCGCAGGTCTGCGAAGCCGGGTTCGATGCGAAGCGCAACAGCTTCGTACAGCATTACGGCAGCGCGGAACTCGATGCCAGCCTGCTGCTGATCCCGCTGGTCGGCTTTCTGCCACCGGACGACGCACGCGTGCGCGGCACGATCGAAGCGATCGAACGCGAGTTGTTGATCGACGGCTTGGTGTTGCGCTATGCGCCGGCGGCCGGCATCGACAGCCTGCCGCCGGGCGAAGGCGTGTTCCTGCCCTGCAGTTTCTGGCTGGCCGACTGCCTGGCCGTGACCGGTCGGCACGCCGAGGCCGAGGCCTTGTTCGAGCGGCTTCTCGCGCTGTGCAATGACGTCGGCCTGTTGTCCGAGGAGTTCGACCCGCGCAGCGGGCACATGCTGGGTAATTTCCCGCAGGCCCTCAGCCACATGGCGCTGGTGAACACTGCGCGACTACTGTCGCTGTCATCGGAGCAAGTCGAAAAATCGGGCAAGAAGGGTGAACGTCCCGCTGCCGTGAGCCCCGCGCCATGAACGCACCCCGCAAGACAGTGGCGCCCAAGATCCTGGTAGTCGATGTCGGCGGTTCGCGCGTCAAGTGCCTTGTCAGCGGCGAGACGCGTGTTCGCAAGTTCGCGTCCGGGCCGGTTCTCACACCGCAGAAAATGATCGAGGGTGTGCTCGCGATAGTCGCCGACTGGACCTTCGATGTTGTCTCGCTCGGCTATCCCGGCGTCGTGCGCCGGGGCTCCCCAACCCTCGAACCGCAAAACCTGGCGCCGGGCTGGGTCGGCTTCGACTTCGAGGGCGCGTTTGGCCGACCCGTTCGCATCCTCAACGATGCGGCAATGCAGGCCCTGGGCATCTATCAGGGCGGCAAGATGCTTTTCCTGGGACTGGGCACGGGGCTCGGTTCCGCGCTCATCGTCGACAGGCACATCGTGGCCATGGAACTCGGTCACCTGCGCCGCAGCAAGAGGCACGACTATGAAGACCTTCTCGGTAAACAAGGCTTCAAGCGTTTGGGAAAGAAGAGGTGGCGGCGCAAGGTGTGTGCGGTCGTCGAAGGGTTCAGCGCTGCGTTGTTGCCCGACGAGGTCGTGGTGGGTGGCGGGCAGGCCGACCGCCTCAAGAAACTGCCATCCCGCACGCGGCGCACCGACAACACGGCGGCCTTTGTCGGTGGCTTTCGACTCTGGGATGAATCGACCTCCGACGAGCCGGCATCAAGCTATACAGATCTTTCGTGAGCGGCTGAGCAAGCGAGGGCGGTTGAGAGCAGCACGCGCGCGGACCGTTCGCGTAGCGGCCCTGTCCGGCAGCGCCGCCACCACATTCCTGTCATGGCTTGGTGGCTGAGCAGCGCAGTCTTGTTCATCTGCTCGCTTCCCAACGCCCCATGACCACATCATCCAACACCAGTTCCGTCCTGGGAGCGCCAGCGCCGAACGATCGTGTTTTGCCAGAGGACAGCCCTCCGTTGCCACGTCCACCCATTCCCATCGTGCTGGAGGGACAGCCTGCGTTGGTGACGGGCGCCAACTCCGGCATCGGTCGCGCAGTCGCTCTGGCGCTTGGCAGGGCGGGGGCCGACGTGGTCGTCAACTACGTCTCGGATCCCGAAGCCGCAGAGGCTGTCGCAGCAGAGATCCGGGGCTTCGGTCGACGTGCGATTGCACTCCGGGCCGATGTGAGCGATGAGCAGGAGGTCGAAACTATGTTCGCGGAGGCGATCAAGGTTTTCGGCACGTTGCATGTCGTGGTCTGTAATGCTGGCCTGCAGCGCGACGCACCGTTCCACCAGATGACGCTCGACGAGTGGCATACCGTCATCGGCGTCAACCTGACAGGCCAGTTCCTGTGTGCGCGCAGTGCCGTACGCGAATTCGTCCGCCGCGGCGTCGATGAAAAGGTCTCGACGGCCGCGGGCAAGATCATCCACATGAGCTCGGTGCACGAGATGATTCCGTGGGCTGGCCATGCCAACTACGCGGCATCGAAGGGCGGCGTTGAAATGTTGATGAAGAGCCTGGCGCAGGAAGTTGCACCCCTGCGCATCCGGGTGAACGCCATCGCGCCCGGCGCGATCCGCACGCCCATCAACACCGCCGCATGGCAGACCCCCGATGCCTATGCAGACCTCATGAAGCTGGTGCCCTACAAGCGCATCGGTGAACCGGCGGACATCGGACAGGCGGCCGTGTGGCTGGCTTCCGACGCGTCGGACTATGTGACGGGCACCTCGCTGTTCGTGGACGGCGGCATGACGCTCTTCCCTGGGTTTGCCAGTGGCGGCTGACCATTACGACCTGATCGTCGTCGGCAGCGGCCCCGGTGGTGCTTCGCTGGCCCACCGGCTCGCGCCCAGCGGCAAGCGCATCCTGATCCTCGAACGCGGCGACTATCTGCCGAAAGAGACGGCCAACTGGAGTTCCAGCGAAGTCTTCGTTCACGGGCGCTATCAGGCGCGCGAGGCCTGGTACAGCGCCGAGGGTCAGAAGTTCGAACCGGGGCTGCATCGCTATGTGGGCGGCAATTCGAAGGTGTATGGCGCGGCGTTGTTGCGACTGCGCGAGCGCGACTTCGGCGAGCTCGTGCATGGCGACGGTGTGTCGCCTGCCTGGCCGCTGCGCTATGAAGAGTTCGCGCCCTGGTACGACGAAGCGGAGCACCTTTTCCACGTGCACGGGCAGCGCGGCGAGGATCCGAATGAGCCGCCATCCAGCACCCCTTTTCCCTATCCCGCGGTCTCGCACGAACTTCGCATCGAGGCGTTGCATGCCAGCCTGGTAGCACAGGGTTTACGGCCTTTCCATCTGCCGCTGGGCATCCTGCTCGAAGAACGTGACGGCCTGCCGACGCGCACCAGCCGCTGCATTCGCTGCGACGCCTTCGACGGCTTTCCATGTCCACTCGACGCAAAAGCCGACGCGCAGGTGGTGTGCATCGATCCGATGCTGCGAGAGCATCCCAATGTCACGCTGTTAACCAACGCCATGGTCGACCGCCTGGAGACCGATGCGTCGGGGCGTCGAGTCATGGCCGCCTGCGTCACTCGCCATGGCCGGCAGGAGCGCTATTCGGGCGATATCGTGGTGGTGGCCTGCGGGGCACTGAGCACGGCGCTGTTGCTGCTTCGTTCCTCCAACGACGCGCATCCGAACGGGCTTGCCAACGGGTCGGGTCAGGTCGGGCGCAACTACATGCGGCACAACCAGTCGGTGCTGATGGCGCTGTCGCGCGAGCCGAACGACACCACATTCCAGAAGACGCTCGCGGTGAGCGACTATTACTTCGGCGCACCCGACTGGAACCATCCGCTGGGTCTGATCCAGATGTGCGCCAAGTCGCATGCGGACCAGATCCGGGGCGAGTCGTTGCCGTCCTGGCTCGAATGGCTGCCGGACATGCCGTTCGAGGCGATGGCGCGTCATTCATTGGACTTCTGGTTGTCCAGCGAAGATCTGCCGCGACCGGAAAACCGCATCCAGCTTGGCAACGACGGTCGCGTCACGCTCGCCCTCACGCCCAACAACATGGAGGCGCATCACCGCCTGCGGGCCAAGCTGGAGGGCTTGCTCGACGGCGCTGGCGCGCACGTCAAGCTGCTGGAGCGCAAGCTCTATTTCGGCAAGGACATCGCGCTGGGCGGCACGGCGCACCAGGCCGGCACCGCGCGCTTCGGCACCGACCCGGCCACCTCGGTGCTGGATCTGAATTGCAAGGCGCATGAGCTCGACAACCTCTACGTCACAGACGCCAGCTTCTTCGTCTCGATAGGCGCGGTCAATCCGACGTTGACCCTCATCGCGAATGCGTTGCGCGTTGCCGCCCACATCGGCGAGCGTCTCGGAGTGACTCACGCATGAGCCTTGGAAACCACCAAGACCTGCTCATGCTGCTGGCGCGCATCTGCCTGGTACTGATGTTTCCGTTCAGCGCGCTGGACAAGGTGCTGCACTGGAAAGCTGCGCTCGCACAGGCCGACTCGTCCTTCCTGCCCGGTGGCGCCATCTTGCTGGTCGGCGCGATGGTGATCGAGGTGCTGGCGCCCATGTGCATCGTCCTGCAGTGGCATGCGCGAATGGCCGCTCTTGTCCTCACGGCCTTTTGCGTCGTGACGGCCTTGCTGTACCACCCGTTCTGGCGCCGCGGCGATTTGTGGGCCGACGGCGACAGTGTCGATCGCCAGCACTTCTGGGACTTCACCAAGAACTTCGGACTCGCCGGCGGACTACTTCTGGTGGCGCTGGGGGCAGGCCTCTCATGAATGCACCACTGACGCACTACTGGCACCTGTGGACCGACGGCGATGGCGCGAGCCATCAGACGCGCTGCGCGCTCACGGCGTTCCAGCTGGCCCAGGTCGGGCAGGCTGCACCGCAGTGGAACGACGAGCAGCCGCGCAGCGAGGCGACGGTCGTCTTCACCGTGCAGCCGGTGGGCTGGGTCGGCGACTGGCATGAAAATCCGGCGCCGCAATGGATCGTTCCCCTGTCCGGCCGCTGGTGGGTCGAGGCGATGGACGGCACGCGCATCGAGATGGGGCCGGGCGAGCTTTCGCTGGGCGAAGACCAGCACTGTCGTGCTGATGCGCAAGGGCGCAAGGGCCATCGCTCGGGCACGATCGGCGCCGAGCCGGCCCACCTGATCACCATTCGTCTGCACGTCGAGCCAGTCGGCCAGGCATGCCATCTTCGCTAGTCATGAACGACGTGCAAAAACACCACATCGTCGATCCGCGCCTTCGGTCGTTCGTGCTCGCGAATGCCGAACTCGAGCTGCTGTTCGACCAGGCACGCTGGCTCGCAGGTCCGGTCTGGTTCGCCGACCACGGCAGCCTGCTCGTGAGCGATGTGCCACCAAGCAGTCGCCAGAGTTGCCGCCGTCGGTGTACCGCTTCGATCTGCGCAACGGATCGCTCACCGTCGTGGCGGATGATTTCGAAGGGCCGAACGGCCTGTGCTTTTCGCCCGATGAGAAACGGCTCTACGTCTTGGGGAGCGGAGCTGTGAACCAACGGGGATGTCAGTGGCCGTGAACCGAAGTGCCTTGGCGAGGGGCAAAACGACCGGGTTCTTCGCATTGGAGCGTCACGTTCGCTCGCTGGAACGCTCGATCGATTTTTACGTTCGGGGATTGGGATTCACGTGTGAAAGACATCACGGCGAACACGCGCTGGCGGCCGATGTAATTCTGACGCTGGGGCAAGAGCGCATCGCACTGTCCGCCGTCGAAAACGCGGAAGAAGTCATTGCGCAAGTTCCCGGCCCGGACGTGCGCTTTCAGCATCTAGCGATCGTGACCCGCGACATGTCGATGGCCGTGCAACGGTTGCAAGTCTTGGCGCCGATCCCCATTACGAGAGGCCGCCCGCAGCGGCTCCCTCGAGCTTCGGGCGGCGCGACGGCATTCAAATTTCGCGACCCGGATGGTCATCCACTCGAACTCATCGAGTTCGCTACCGGCCAGTGTCCCGATCGATGGCGCCACCGGGCCGGCAGCGACGAAACGCTCGGGATCGACCACGCAGCGATCAGCGTTTCGCGGGTCGAACAAAGTATCGGCTTCTATTGCGGACTTGGTTTCTCGGTGCAAACGCGGCAGGTCAACCGAGGCGTCGAGCAGGGGCGGCTGGATGGCCTTGACGAGTTGGAAGATGTAGAGGTCGAAGTGGTGGCGCTGGTTGCCAGCGGCCCGCCAAGTGTCCACCTCGAACTGCTTGCCTATGCGAAGCCTGCCGCCTTCGGCCAGCGGCGGGACAAACGCGCGCCCTCGCGTGCGGCAGATTGCCTGACGTGGTTCGGCGCCCCGTCCATGACCTGCTTTGCAGACCCGGACGGCCATGTCAACCGTGTGATAGCGAGACCACCTTGATCGGCGACGGGCTGTTGCCTCTTCGCTGGTGGTCTCGGGTCGACGTGCCGTCAGCCCCGCGAACTCCTCATCGCCAAAAAGCTTTCTTTCTGAATCTTCTACCGGGGAATAAAAGATGACACCCTATAAACGTTTCGCTGCAATGGTCGTCGTATCGACGATCGTCATGTTCGGGCTGATGTACCTGAATACATTTGAACTGGATCACGTTTTCTTTAGCGAAACGCGCGCATACATGGCGTTGCTCATGGGCGCAACGATGGCCGTAGTCATGTTGGCTTTCATGCTTCATATGCTGCAAAACCGCGGCGCCAACGTCGGCATTGCAGTCGTGAGCGGTTTGATTTTCGCCGCGTCGCTCTGGTTGGTTCGCAGTCAAGCCACGGTCGACGACGTTTCGTACATGAAAGCGATGATCCCGCACCATTCGATAGCCATCATGACCAGCAAGCGTGCGCACATCACCGATCCCCGAGTTCGCAAACTGGCCGATGGCATAGCCGACACCCAGGTTCGAGAAATTGCGGAAATGAAGCAATTGATTCAGGACATCGAAAAGCGCCGTTCGCGAATCGACCAGTGGCCATGAATCTCAATCCTTGTCGTTGCGGGTTAGGAACTCTATGAAAAACAATTCCTTTGCTCCGGTTTCCGCGGTCTCGGGCTTCGTGATCGCCGCTTTGGGACTGGCGCTCGGCGCCGCCGGCGCATGGCTCATCGCGCTAGGGGGCAGCTGGTATTACCTGATCGCGGCCATCCTCATGTTGTCTGCGGGCGTGTCCTTGATCCGGGGCTCCGTCATGGCACTCTGGATTTTTGCAGCCCTGCTCATGGGGACGCTTGCATGGGCGCTGTGGGAGGTAGGACTTGACTGGTGGCCACTCGCCGCGCGCCTGGGCTTTCTGTTTCTGCTGGGCGCCTTTCTCGTGGGCCCCTGGATCGTCCGGTCGTTGGGCCCGCGCGAGCCGACCGGTATCTACGGCCTTGGCCATGAGGAACGCGCCTCATGGCGTCGCGGAGGCGGCCTGGCACTCAGCGTGGCACTTGTCGCGTGTGCGTTGCCGTTGACTTTCTCACTGACCCGGGACGTTCATCAGATCGATGGCGTGTTGCCCGCCGCGAAGGCACAGGCTTCAGCGTCGAACACCGCAACCAGTGTCTTGCCCGACGGCGAATGGCCTGCATACGGCCGCACCGGCTACGGCCAGCGCTATTCGCCGCTGGCACAGATCACGCCGTCCAACGTCGCGAATCTCAAGGTGGCGTGGCAATTCCAGACCGGTGACATGCGCGGTCAGCCCGGGGATCCGGTCGAGACGACCTACGAAGTCACGCCGCTGAAAGTGGGTGACAGGCTTTACCTCTGCAATCCGCATCAGTCGGTGATCGCGCTGGACGCGACCAGTGGCGCGCAGGTGTGGCGCTACGACCCGAAGATCGAAGGCGCGCTGGCATTGCAGCACCTCACCTGTCGCGGTCTTTCCTACCAGCCTCCACACGCAGCAGCCGACACCGGCATCGTGTCCGATGGCTGTGCGCACGGCAAGCTCTTCATGCCCACGGCCGATGCCCGCTTGATAGCCTTGAACCCCGACAACGGTGCCTTGTGCAGCGCCTTCGGCGGAGGCAAAGGCGAGATCGACCTGTCGGCCCACATGCCCAATCCTCGGCCCGGGTCGTACTACTCCACCTCACCGGTGGTGGTCACGCAGAAACTGGTCATCGTCGGCGGCACGGTACTCGACAACGTTTCGACCCACGAGCAGTCCGGCGTGATCCGTGCCTTCGACGTCGACACTGGAGCGCTGGTCTGGAACTGGGACTCGGGCAATCCGGAGGCCACCACGCCGATCGCGCCCGGTGAGAGCTACACGGTCAATTCGCCCAACAGCTGGTCTATCTCGAGTGTCGACGAGGCACTCGGCATGGTCTATGTTCCCATGGGCAACCAGCCGCCGGACCAGTGGGGAGGCAAGCGGAGCGCAGCCGTGGAGAAGTATTCGTCGTCGGTGGTGGCACTCGATCTCGCGACCGGCAAGGTGCGTTGGGTTTTCCAGACCGTTCACCACGACCTGTGGGACTACGACGTCCCGTCGCAGCCCAGCCTGATCGACCTCACGATCGATGGCGCCACCGTGCCGGCGCTGGTGCAGCCCACCAAGCAGGGCGAGCTGTTCGTGCTCGACCGCCGCACTGGCATGCCGATCAACACCGTGACCGAAGAGCCCGCGCCGCAGGGCGCCGCGCAAGGCGACCATACGGCCCCCACACAGCCGAAGACGGCCCTCTCGTTCGATCCGCCCAAACTGCACGGACGCGACATGTGGGGCGCGACGATGTTCGATCAACTCGCGTGTCGCATCGCATTCCATCGCCTGCGCTACGACGGGCGATTCACTCCGCCGTCGACACAGGGCTCCTTGATCTACCCGGGTAACTTCGGTGTCTTCAACTGGGGCAGTGTCGCAGTGGACCCGCAGCGCCAGATCGCCTTCACGACGCCGACCTACCTCCCTTTCGTGTCGAAGCTCGTTCCGAGGCCCAATGACACGGCCCTGATGGTGCAGACCGATGGGCCGCCGAGCGGCGCCTTGCCGGCGCTCAACGAGAACTTCGGCGCGCCGTTTGCCGTGGCGCTGAGTGCTTTCACATCACCGTTTGGATTTCCCTGCACGGCGCCGCCTTGGGGCTATGTCGCCGGGGCCGATCTCGCGAGCGGAAAAATCGTCTGGCAGCATCGCAACGGAACGGTGCGCGATCTCGCGCCGGTGCCTTTGCCGTTTCGCATGGGGGTGCCCAACCTGGGTGGCCCCATAGTGACCGGTGGCGGCGTCGCGTTTTTGTCGGGCACGCTGGACTACTACGTGCGTGGCTATGACGTCAGCAGTGGCCGTCAGCTTTGGGAGAGCCGGCTGCCTGCCGGCGGGCAAGCCACGCCGATGACCTACACGGGCGCAGACGGACGGCAGTATCTTTTGGTGATTGCGGGAGGCCATGGGTCGACGCACACCAAGGCGGGCGACTACGTGATCGCCTACGCACTCCCAAAATGATGCAAGGTGTCCATGTCGAAGTCTCCAACCCGGACTGCAACGCTCTATCGCATGGTCATGCCGGAGCACGTCTGCCCCTACGGTCTCAAAGCGCGGCATCTTCTGCTCAGCAAAGGCTATGCGGTGGACGATCGATGGCTCGAGACGCGGGAAGCGACCGATGCTTTCAAAGCGTCTCACCAGGTTGAAACGACGCCCCAGACTTTCATTGGCGATGAGCGAGTCGGCACGTACGACGACCTGAGACGTTTCTTCGGCAAACGGTTAAGTGACCCGAACGTCGCTTCCTATCGCCCCGTCATCGCAGTCTTCCTCTGCGCGTTGTTGATGGCAATCGCCGCGCTGGTCGCATTGCGGGAAGCGACTCCTGTCTGGCAGGCCATCCGATGGTTCGTGGCGTTCAGCATGTGCATCCTCGCGCTTTTGAAGCTTCAGGACGTCGAGAGCTTCTCGACGATGTTTCTCAACTATGACCTGCTGGCGCGACGATGGGTGCCGTACGCCTACATCTATCCATTTGCCGAGTTCCTTGCCGGGGTGTTGATGATCTCCGGCCGGTTGTCGGTCGTCGCGATTCCCGTGGCACTTTTCATCGGCAGCATTGGCGCCGTGTCCGTCATCAAGGCGGTGTACGTCGACCGCCGCGAACTCAAGTGCGCATGCGTGGGAGGCAGCAGCAATGTTCCGCTTGGCTTCGTGTCGCTGACGGAAAACCTGATGATGGTGACCATGGCGGTGTGGATGGCGGTCGAGCGTGTCATTTAGCTGGCCGGGGCCGGGTTGGCTCTCGGCGGGCGTGCTGGACCCGAAAGGCCCGGTCGCGTCGGCGGAACACTTGATCCTGCTCAATGCCACGGTGATCATGCTGGCGGTGATCGTGCCGGTCGCCCTGCTGACGCTCGGATTCGCTTGGTGGTTCCGTAAGGGCAATCCCCGCGCCACGCGTCGTCCCAACTGGTCGTATTCTGGCCCGCTCGAGGTGGTTGTGTGGTCCATCCCCTTGCTGGTCATTCTGTTTCTGGGCGGTATTGCCTGGCTCGGCTCGCATGATCTCGATCCGCGCAAGCCACTGGCATCGGAACAGGCCCCGCTGGACATCCAGGTGGTGTCGCTGGACTGGAAATGGCTTTTCCTCTACCCGGAGGGCGGGGTCGCGACCGTCAACCACCTGGTCGTGCCTACAGGTCGGCCGCTGCGCCTACACCTTACGTCGGCCAGCGTCATGAACAGCTTCTTCGTGCCGCAGTTGGGCAGCCAGATTTACACCATGGCGGGCATGGCCACGCAGCTTCATTTGCAGGCAGATCAGGCGGGCACGTTCCCCGGCTTGTCGGCCCAGTTCAGCGGTGAAGGGTTTTCCGACATGCGCTTCATGGTCGATGCGGTGCCACCGCAGGATTTCGCGGCGTGGCTCGCCAAGGCGAAGTCCGGTCCGGAGGTGCTCGATGCCGACGCCTACCTCGCGCTGGCTAAACCCGGCACGAGCGCTGCAACGGCTTACCGCCTGAACGAGCCCAACCTGTTTGACGCCATCGTGCGCGGCGACGGCCAGCCGAAGACGTCCACGCACCTTCACTGAGAGAACCGCATGCTCGGCAAACTGAGTTGGTCTTCCTTGCCCCTGGGCCAACCCATTCCACTGATGGCAGCTGCCCTGGTCGGACTGGTGATCCTGGGCCTGCTGGCCCTGGTCACATGGAAGGGATGGTGGCCGGTTCTGTGGAAGGACTGGATCACCAGCGTCGACCACAAGCGCGTCGGTGTCATGTACATCCTGCTTGCCCTGGTCATGCTGATGCGCGGCTTCGTGGACGCGCTCATGATGCGCTCGCAGCTGGCACTCGCGGCCGGCGGCGCGCAGGGCTATCTGCCACCCGAGCACTACAACCAGATCTTCTCCGCCCACGGCACGATCATGATCTTCTTCGTCGCCATGACCTTCATGGTCGGCCTGATGAATTTCGTGGTGCCGTTGCAGATCGGGGCGCGCGATGTCGCGTTTCCCGTGATGAACTCGGTCAGCTTCTGGCTGACGGCGGCAGGGGTACTGCTCATCAACCTGTCGCTGGTCGTGGGCGAGTTCGCCCGCACCGGCTGGCTTGCCTACCCACCACTTTCGGAGCTGGCCTATTCGCCGGATGTCGGCGTCGACTACTACCTCTGGGCGCTGCAGATATCGGGGGTCGGTACGCTGCTTTCCGGCATCAACCTCACCACCACCATCTTGAAGATGCGGACCTACGGCATGAGCTATTCGCGCATGCCGATCTTCTGCTGGACCGCGTTGGCCTCGAACCTGCTCATCATCGCGGCCTTTCCGATCCTCACGGCCACCTTCGCGATGCTGCTGCTGGACCGCTACCTGGGCTTTCACTTCTTCACGAACGACCTTGGCGGCAACGCGATGATGTACGTCAACCTCATATGGGCCTGGGGCCACCCGGAGGTCTACATCCTCATCCTGCCGGCGTTCGGCGTGTTCTCGGAGGTGATCTCGACGTTCTCCGGCAAGCCCGTGTTCGGCTACCGCTCGATGGCGATCGCCACGATGGCGATCTGCATGCTGTCCTTCATGGTCTGGTTGCACCATTTCTTCACCATGGGCGCCGGCGCGGACGTGAACGGTTTCTTCGGCGTCATGACCATGATCATCGCGGTGCCGACCGGCGTGAAGGTGTTCAACTGGCTCTTCACGCTTTACGGCGGCGAAGTCCGCTTCAGCGTCCCGATGTTGTGGGCACTCGGGTTCATGGTCACCTTCGTGATCGGCGGCATGACGGGCGTATTGCTGGCCATTCCGCCGGTGGACTTCGTGGTGCACAACAGCCTCTTCCTGGTGGCGCACTTTCACAACGTGATCATCGGCGGCGTGCTCTTCGGCGGCTTCGCCGGCTACACGTACTGGTTTCCCAAGGCGTTCGGCTTCACGCTGGACGAGCGCTGGGGCAAGGTGATCTTCTGGTGCTGGCTGGTCGGCTTCTACCTGGCCTTCATGCCGCTTTACCTGCTCGGACTGATGGGTGCGACACGCCGCATGCAACACTACGCCGATTCGTCCTGGCAACCCCTCATGCTCGTGGCCATGGCGGGCGCCGCCGTCATCCTCGTCGGCATCGCGTGCACGATCGTGCAACTCGTCGTCAGTATTCGCAGCCGCTATGAGCGCATCGATACGACAGGTGATCCGTGGAACGGTCGCGGACTGGAGTGGTCGATGCCGTCGCCGCCGCCCGCCTGGAATTTCGACACGCTCGTTCAGGTGCGCGGGCGCGATGCCTTCTGGGACATGAAGCATGGAAGCAAGCCGGAAACCGAGGACGCTTCTTCTTCATCGGCACCGGTCGCACCCCCGGCCCCACGGCCGAGGGTTTCCTCAGACATCGTGCTGCCCGCCCCGAGCGCCCTGGGTTTCTTTCTCGCCTTCTTCGCCGTCGTGCTCGGGTTCAGCATGGTGTGGCACATCTGGTGGCTCGCGGTAGTTGGCTCGATCGGTATCGTGGCGGCACTGCTCTGGCATTCATGGCGGCCGACACCTGAGATCCATGTGCCGGCGCGAACGCTGGAGGCGAGCGCCGCATGAGCACGATGACCGCTCACGCCGGCACACGCGACCTCTCCGACGAAGAGGTGCCCGCGTCCGAGCGCGGTCCTGCGTCGACGCGGGTGGTGGTGACCTACGGCTTCTGGCTCTTTTTGTTGAGCGACATCGTGATGTTCGCGGCCTTCTTCGCGAGCTATTCGGTGTTGCATGGCCATACGGCCGGAGGTCCTTCGGGCCATGAGCTCTTCCACCGCGACAAGGTGCTGATCGAAACAGCTTGCTTGCTGTTTTCTAGCTTCTCTTGCGCGCTGCTTTCCCTTTCGGTGGAACGGCAAAACAAGTTCGCCACCTTCGCCTCCGGACTGGTGACCCTGGCGCTGGGCGCGACTTTCGTGGCGCTGGAAGCGTCCGAATTCACGGCCATGCTTGCGAGCGGCGCAGGCCCCGGCCACAGCGCGTTTCTCTCCGCCTTCTTCGCGCTGGTTGGCCTTCATGGCCTGCATGTGAGCGTCGGGATTTTCTGGCTGATCGTGATGTTGGCGCAAATCGCCACGCTCGGTTTTGCGCCGGAGGTCGTGCGGCGCATGCTGTGCTTCAGCCTGTTCTGGCACGCGCTCGACATTGTCTGGATCGGCGTGTTCACCATCGTCTATTTGGGAGCATTCAAATGAACGAAGCGAGTGACAAGAAGCCCGCCTCGGACGGCGCGCCTGGCGACGGCAGCGATCTGCGCACCAGCCTCTGGAAATACGCGGCTGGCCTGGGGCTTTCGGTGGTGTTGACACTGGTCTCGTTCTGGGTGTCCGGCAGCGACGCCGTGTGGTCGCAAGGCATCCCTGTGTTGCTCGCTGCGCTGGCGATCGGTCAGATGGGAATCCATCTGGTGTTCTTCCTGCACGTGTCCAGCGGACCCGAGGGCACCAACAACATTCTTGCGCTGGCCTTCGGTGTGTTCGTGGTGGCGCTGGTGGTGTTCGGCTCGATGATCATCATGGCCAATCTCGATGCGAACATGTGATGGGTACGACGCCGATTGAAAGAAACAGCGGCAGATGCCCGCATCCTGCTGGCAGAAAAAAGGGCTCGCCCACGAGACGGTGCAGGTCGACCTGCGCACCAACGAACAACTGGGCGAGGCCTACCGCCTGATCAATCCCCTGTGCACCGTGCCGGCGCTGCGAAGCGAGGAAGGATTGCTCCTGACCGACAACGCTGCGATAGCGGCGTATATCGATGCGCGGTACCCGGAGCCATCGCTTTTGGGCGTGACGCCGGCCGAACGCGCCGAGGTCGCCAGCTGGAACTCGCGCATTGAATTCGACGGGTTGATGGCCATTGCCGATGCGCTACGCAACAGCGCCCCGTCGCTGGTCAACCGCGCCTTGCCGGGGCCCGTAGACCATGCACAGATTCCCGAACTCGCACAGCGCGGCTTGGCCAGAGTGCAGCAGTTCTTCGTGACTTTGAATGAGCGTCTGGCCGACCGGCATTTCGTTGCGACGGAGCGCTTTAGCTTGGCCGACATCACCGCCGTGGTGGCGGTCGACTTTGCGCGCGTGGTGAAAGTCAAGCCGATCGAGCAGCATTCCCACCTGTTGCGCTGGCGTGCCGCAATGGCCGAGCGGCCCTCGATGTCGCTCTAGGGTGACGCTTATATGGGCGCCTCCCTAAAGCTTCCTAGTTCTGCGAGCGCTCGCCCTTCAAGAACAATCCTTTAGATGGCTTCTCACCGGCTGCCAAGCTGATTAGGAGTGGCGCCATGTCATCAAGCGAACTAGAGTAATCGGGGTGGTCACCGCGAATCGCATTTGAAGGCATGCTGGGGTCGACCGCTTCTTCCGGGTTTTCGACCACGCCAACTCCCCCGGCGGCCTCTATGACCGAGAGCCCCGCCGTGCCGTCGTGAGAAGCCCCGCTGAGCACGACGCCAACCACTCGGTAACCGTATGCGGCAGCCGCCGACTCAAAAAGAACATTCACTGAGGGGCCGCCGCTGGCGTAGGCGCTTGAACGCTCAAGGTCAACAATTCCTGCTTGCCCAACTCGCATGTCGTAATTCGGTGGCGCTATCAGGACTTGACCGCGCCGAATCAACGCGTTGTTACTTGCAAAACTGACCTTCAGCCGTGAGTAAGTACGCAGAATTTGCAGCACGACCGCTGTTGGCTGAGAACCGATGTCCAAAGCGATTAACACCGCCGCGTCAAACGATGGTGGTATTCCAATAAGCAACTTGGAAAGTGCGCTCAGTCCACCCATCGCAGCACCGATCACGACGATGTCTCTTCGTCCACCAAGCAAAGCGTGCTCTCCACTCGCGGCGGTGGCCCACCTTGAAGCAAGAGTTGTCGCGGTGTCCATTGTCATACGCTTGCGTTCGCGGTGGTACCCGAACGTACACGGAGTGGTTGATCGCCTTCTGCATAGAGCGCAACGTCGGGGCTCTTTGAAAGCAATGTCTTCAACGCTGCCGTGAGTTTCTGCGAGCCTGTGGCTTTGCTGATGTATAGGTCTGCACCGGCCGCGATACATTTGTCTTCCATCTCTGAAGCAGGGGACGCCGAGTAGACCGCCAACGGCGTGTAGGGGTAAAGCCGTCTGATGTGAAGCACCCCAGAATAGCCAGACGCATCCGGCAGATTGAGATCCAGGATGATTGCCAAGGGAGGCGCCAGCGAGCTCATGCTGGGGGGTACTTCGGCAAGACTTCCAAATTCAGAAATACGGGCATCTGCGCGGAGTCGTCGAAGTACGGAAGCAATAGCGTCGCGCATGATCGGGTGGTCGTCGATGACATAGATCGAGGTGCTTCTGCCTGCGCTGTCGACTTGATCGGAAACTGGATTCATCCCGATCGTCCATTCCGCCCCCGTTGCAGTCTTAATCGCATCGCATGCAATACGCGTTTGTGTGGGAGGCGCAGACCTCTCCATTTGGTTGTCGAGGTCCTGGCGAAGCAGGTCTGAGATCACGGGAAGCATTCCGGCGCGTAGACGGTCTTCTGCCACGTATACGGCGGCTGCAAGTAAATGTTTATCTAGGGGGTGGCCACCCAGATGGGCATGCACTAGGGCTTGAGCTACGGTCCGAGATAGGGTCATAAGAGCGTCCTCGTGAAAAGGAGAACTTCAACCTTATCGACGAACACATTGTTTTACTGTGCGATGGCCCACATAGGATCACGTCGTTGACTTGCGCCCTTCGTTGCAGCCGATCGGTCAGGGTGCCGGGCTTGCCTGAACGATCATGGCATTGCGCAAGTTGCTCAAGCCGCGGCGCGCACACGTCTTGACTGTGCCGATCGGCATACCCGTGCACGATGCTACCTCGCTGTGCGTCATGTCGCTCAGAAAAGCAAGTCTGAGCACGTTGCGCTGCGTGGCCTTGAGTTGACCGACATGACGGCACAATAATTCGCACTGTCTTTTGGCGTCCAGCGCGCTTCCAGGATCTGGCTGATCAGACGGCAGAGTTTCTTCATCACGCTCTTCAAAGGAAACCGTCAGACTTTCTCTGCTGGTCACCAGCCGACGCAGGCTCTCGATTGCTCGGCTGCGCGTGATCACCGTCATCCATGCCATCGCGACGCCACGCTCGGCCACGAAGTCCGGAGCCAGCCTCCAAATCGTCACATACGCCTCCTGAAGAACGTCCTCCGCAATCTCCTTTCTGCGAACAACTTTGAGCGCGCAATAGTAGAGAGAAATGCGCGAAAGGTCGTAGAGGTCGCGAAAAGCTTGCGAGTCTCCCGCCGCGATCTGATGAACAAGATTTTCGAGATGTGTGTCTCCGTCTGCTGAAGGATTCCCTACTGTGCGCGATGATTTCATGTGCGCACAAGTTCCCAGAAATCAAAGCCGTTGGTGGTAAGACAAAAGCTTGCGTTGTCGTGCGGTTGGAAAACTAACGCGCGGGGCCAACGGCGTGCCCGTCGCATTCAATAAGGCTTGGTAGGGCATCCCTCACAGTGTCTGAGCGCCCTGGAGCACACGTGCGCGTCGAGTTGCGGCATGTAGTTGCTCCTCCAACACACTTCAAAGGTTTGCTATGTCAAAGTTCTCAACGATTCTCATCTCCGCATGTTTGGCTCTCGGCTCGGTTTCGGCATCGGCTCAGGGTGCAGGTGGCGGTGGCGGTGGGGGTTTGAACGGCGGTTCGGCAACGAGCAGCGGCTCTAGCGATGGGGGTACCTCGGGGGGTAGCACGTCCAACAGTCAATCCATGAGGAAAGGCAGCATGGGCAAGGACCCGATGAGCAACGACAAGATGTCCAACGGCACGATGGACAAGAACAAGATGTCGCCGAAGAAGATGGGCAAGAATCCGATGGCTACCGGCTCAATGCCGGCCGACTCCACGGGTGGAAAACGCACTCCTGATCCGAAGTAAACCAGCTCCTTCAAAAGAGTCGATCCGGACGGCGTGCGAGCCGGTGAAACTCCAACACACAATGCAATGGCCTTGCATGACTGCGTGCACGCGCAGTCGAATTAGATTCGTGCCAGCGAATGTGGGACCGGCATCAACTCCAACGGTTGTGGCCAAGTCCTTTAAACGCACTTTCTGTGCACCGGTGTCGCAACGACCCGGCTTCGCTGACAAACGATTGGAAATTTCTTATGCATGACATCATCGACACGGCCGTTGCCGCAGGCAGCTTCAAGACTCTCGCAGCCGCTCTCACTGCCGCAGACCTGGTGGCCACTCTCAAGGGCCCGGGCCCGTTCACGGTGTTCGCCCCGACGGACGAAGCCTTTGCAAAGCTGCCCGCCGGTACGGTCGACAGCCTGCTCAAGGACATCCCGAAGCTCAAAGCCATCCTGACGTACCACGTGGTGGCAGGCAAGGTCTTGGCTGCCGACGTCATGACGATGGACGGCAAGTCGGCGACCACGGTCAACGGCGCGGCACTGAAAATCAGCACCACCGGCGGCGTGAAGCTGAACGGCGAAGTCAACGTCGTGAAGACTGACATCGAGTGCACCAATGGCGTGATCCACGTCATCGACTCGGTCTTGCTGCCTTCGGCCTGAGTGTCCAAGACTCAATAGAATCCGTACGGGTTCTAATAGATACAGCCCGCAGGCCACCGTCTGCGGGCTTATTTATTGGCTCCACCATGAGTGACGTGCTGCCATGACACTCACGGAGCCTCTACGCTTACGGCGTTGGTGTGCCCTCATGCGCCATGAGCCGCATCAGCGCTTCTTCCAGAATTGCACGGCAGTGTCCGCTGGCGCGATACAGCATTGCGTGGGCCGATTCGTCGGCGCCGTTGCTGCTCTCGCAGTCCAGGCTGTAGCGTTCGAAGGCATTGAGTCGCACCAACAGGTCGGCGACGTGGTTCGGGCACTCGCATTGCACTCTGGACGGCACCTGTGCCAGCTCGTCGAGCACCGCATCGTCGTAGCGTCGTGGCGCCGCCGGATGCACCAGCAGTTCCGAGAAAGTGTCGGGCGCGGAGGGCGCGATCGACAGTCCAAGCAAACAGATGCGTGCGAGCTGCGCCGGGTCGGCCGGTGCTGCCAGCGCGATGACGTTGGCGTCGTCGAGTCGTGCCAGGCTCCGCCGATTGCCGAAGCCGTAGACCACGATGACGACGCGCGCACGAGTCGTTTCCTGCAACTGCCGTACGGCTGCAGGCAGGGAAGGGGCGAGTACGGATGCCTCGATGATCACGGCATCGACCGGGCCGTCGATCACGCCGGTCGATGGGCCGCCGGCGTCGGTCAGCGAAGACAGGACGCCCTGCAGTCGCACGTCGGTGCGATCGCCCCACGCCGTGGCGAGCCGGGCACCCAGCGTTGTGCCGCACACGACGACCCGACAGCCACGTTGCGTTGTCTGCGCCGCTCCCACTGGATTAAATTTGAAACGGGCCTTGATCTGCCGGTCGGTCAGCGACGACACGGTGCCGATCGCATGGCCCGCGTCGACCGCGGCCTTGATCAGCGACAGGCGCTCGATGTCGGCGCGCCGATAGAGGCGCACGTTGGTGGCGCTGCGCGTCGGTTGCACGACCGCATGACGTGACTCCCACACACGGATCGTCTGGACCGGAATGCCGGTGAGGTTCGAGACGGTGGCGATCCGGTAGACACCGTCGAGGGGCGAATTGGCGTTGGTTGAGATGTCTTTCATGAAGGCTGGAATGGTGAGGGCGAGACAGCGGGGACGTTGGCAACGGGGTGGGTGAGAGTAAGGGCGCGCTGCGTTCTATTGTCCGGGCGGCGCTGGCCGCGATGCTCGGCGGACCCTTTCCAGCAGCGCCATGTGCGGCAGCGTCAACGCCGCCAGACCGACGAAGCCGAGTTGCAGCACCCATGTTTCCAGTGGCATGTCACCGGCCAGCAGGCCGGCTCCCACGGCGGCGATAAACACTGCGACGGTAGGCCAAAGCGCCATCGCCAGCGCACGGCGGGCATCGGCCGCCTGCCGGCTGGGTAAGGTGCGCAGGATATGGCGCGGGCTGTGCATGGCGCAGAAATAAACCGCGAACGCGACCAGCGGGGGCGCCGCCGTCGACACTGCGGCCAACGCCGCCAGTTCGGCCGCGGCAAGCGGCGATCTCCTGGCCTCCAGCAAGCAAGCGAGCACGGTCGCGCACAACCAGGGCGTCGCGAGCAGGCGCAACGCCGGCATGACGAAGGCCGCGCTGGCCGGACCGGCCACCAGGCCCAGCAGCCGCTGCAACTCCGCGCCATGGCACAAGGCCGGCAGGACGATCACCGCGCCGCCATACAAGGCGCGCGTCGGCCATGCCACGCCCGCCTCTGGATCGGCGCCGAAGTGCAGCGCGGAGAAGCCGAGAAAGGCAGACAAAAAAACCGTCGGCGCCACCCACCAGAGACCGACGACCAGTGCGGCCAGGCCAACGTAGCGTAGCGAGAACACCGTCCACGCCCTGATGCCTGTCAGTTCCAGCAAGCGACGCGCGACCACCACGTCCAGGGAGCCGTGCGGCACGCCGAGCAACAACACCAATGCGCCGACGGCGATCAGCTCGTGCCCCGGTTCCGCTTTGAAGCCGGCCAGCAACGCCAGCAAAAGCACCAGCGAGACCGCGCAAAAAATACGACCTTGCAGCCGCAAGCCGAAGGTCATCGCGTCAGGCCTCGGCCAGGTCGCGCCGCGCCGAACGCAGCAGCTGGCGCAGGAACAGCCCCGCGGGCAACGAAGCGACGACGGCGGCACGGTCGAGCAAGGTCCCGCGATCGCCCAGGAAGCGGACGATGCGACGCATGTCGGTGCCACCGAACAGCCGCACGAACAGCTCGGGTCCCCGCTCGGGCTGGCTTCGCAGCACGTCCAGGAAAAGCCGGTCCATGATTCGGGTGAGCAACGGGTCGGGCTGGTGTCCGCGCGGCGTCTCGCCGTGACGGAGCGACTCGCCGCAGGCATCGGCCCAGCGCTGGATGCGCTGAAAAGCGTAGCCCGTGGCCGGCCGGGCCGCGCCGCTCATCAGACCAGCGCGCAAGTGGCCCCGGCCCAGCGCGCCCGGGTCGTGTGCCATCCCCATCGGCAGCATGCCGGCTTCGCTGCGCACCACCCGGATCGGCGCATCGCCGCAAAGCCGTCGCACGGCGCGCCGGTGGTGCCGGGCCAGGTCGGACGGGCTGCGCGGGTGGGGGTCGAACAGCGTGGTTTCGACCAGTGCCCGGTCCGGTGCCAACGGCAACACATAGGTGAACGCGACCGCTCCCTGCACCGCGTCCGTAAAGTCCATCAGTTCCACGCAAGCAGCGTCGAACACCGGCCGCTCGCACACCAGCTCCTGCCCAAAAAACGACTGCCAGAGTGTCGAATCGCCGTGCCGGGGCACGCTTGGCGGGCGCGTGTCGATCACCTGTGCGGCCGTGAGCGCACCGGCCGAAGTCTCGACGCGCCACCCGTGCGCCACCGCCACGGGTGAACCGATCACCGACACCCCCAGCGACAGACGCACCATATCGCTGTTCGCGAGCACGTGGCGTGCGTGCGTGTAGAAGGTGCCGGCTTCGAGAAGTTGATAGGGCGTCTGCGGGCAGTCGGCAACCACCGTGCGCGAGGCCGAGCGCACGGCGATGCGCGACCAGCTCTGCGTCACCAGGGGTTCGAAGCGATGCGGCCCGAGCCGCCAGAAGCACCAGCTGCGGTCGTTGGCATAGTCCGGCCGCGCCTCGATCACTGCCACGCGCCGGCAGCGACCGGGGGCTTCTGCCAGCCGCAGCGCCAGGCTCAGGCCCGCGCAGCCGCCACCGAGGATCAGCAGGTCGAGATCAGTCTGCAACACCCGCCCTCGCGAGCCAGGCCGAGCCGGGGTGGGGCGGCAGGGCGCCGTACGGCCGCGCGCTCGACGTCGGCGTTGGCGTTGGCGTCTGCCCGCCGCCCCAGCGTGCGCCGAGCGTCCCGGCCAGAGCACCTAGCGTGATCGCCACCTTGCCGCCGTTGCCGACCATCGCCCGTGACGACCAGCAATCGTATTCCCGCTCCCGCAGGACCAGGCCGATGCCGCGATAGACCCGTGCTGCCACCAGGATCCCGGTGCGCGCGCCGGCGGGCAGAAAGCGCAACCCCAACTCTCCACTGGCGTAGAAGCGGTCGGCCAGATCCAGCAGCGTGCAAAGTGCGTGGGTGGCTGTCGCGCGCACCGCGACGCTGGGATCGACCAAGGCGGCCGGCGTGAGCTCGCCCACCAGCGTCGCTGGCAGGTAGCGCCTTCCGAGCAGCGCATCGTCGCGAACATCGCGGCAGATGTTCGTGAGTTGCATGGCGATGCCGAGGTCGATGGCATGCGGCAACGCCTCGGGCGCGGTCACATCGAGTGCCGCCGTCATCATCAGGCCGACGGTGCCGGCAACGCGGTAGCAATAGCGCAGCAGTTCGTCCATGTCGGCGAAGCGCACGTCACCGAGGTCGCTCCTGACACCACGGATCAACTCGAGCGGGATCGACGCATCGATGTGACAGGAATCCATCAGCTGCAGCATGTCTCGCACTTCGGCGTCGTCGGACCGGCCGGTGTCCAGCGCCCGGCGGACGGTGTCCAGTGCGGCATGGGCTGCGGCCGGTGAGGCAGCGTCGTCGGCCAGATCGTCGATGCGGCGGCAAAAGCCGTAGAGCCGGGTGGCGCGCTCGGCATGTCGGGCGCCGAGCAGGCGACGGGCCCAGTGAAAGCTGCGTCCATGCCGTGCCAGCAACTGGTCGGCAGCGGCGTAGGCGGCGTCGGGGGAGTTCATGACATCGTGTCTTTTCATGCGCCGTGAGGCTCTTGCCGCACCACCATCTCGGCAGCCGGGACCATTGAATCGACGACCTTCGCCGAGCAAAGCACACCTGGCAGACCGGCACCCGGATGCGTGCCGGCCCCGACCAGGTAAAGGTTGCGGATGCCCTCGGCCCGGTTGTGGAAACGGAACCAGGCCGATTGCCGGAACAGCGGCGCGACCGAGAAGCCGGCCCCGTGCACGCTCAGGTAGTCGTGGCTGAAGTCGCGTGGCGTCATGCTGAACTCGGCGGTGATGGTGGCTGCCAGGCCCGGCAGGATGGTTCGGTCCAGCGCTGCGACGATCCGGTCGCGCAGCTTGGGGCCTTCCAGGCTCCAGTCCAGGTCGGCCTGAAGGTTGGGCACCGGGCACAGCACATAGAAGCTCTCGCAGCCGTCCGGCGCGAAACTCGGGTCGGTGGCGGTGGGCCGGTGCAGATAGAGCGAGAAGTCGTCGCCGAGCGTCTTTTTGTTGAATATCTCGTCGAGCAGTTCGCGGTAGCGCTCACCGAGCCAAATGGTGTGGTGGGCTACGTCCGGATACGGCCGGCGCGTGCCGAAATAGAGCACGAACAGTCCCATCGAGTAGCTCGCCGCCGTCAGCTTCAGCCGCGACGACCATGCCTGCTTCGACTTGGGGATCATCGATGTGTACAGGTGCGCCGCATCGGCGTTGGAAACCACGAGATCCGCCGGAATGACACCGCCGCCCGCCAGCTCGACCGCGGTCGCTGCGCCGCCTTCGACCCGGATGCGTTGCACGGTGCTGCCCAGACGCACGGCAACGCCGTGGCGTTCCATCAGCCCGCCCAGCGCGCGCGTGATGGCGCCCGTTCCGCCCATAGCGAAGAACACGCCGTGGGCGCGTTCGAGGTAATGAATCAGCCCATAAATGCTGGTGGTGTCGAACGGATTGCCGCCGACCAGCAGGGGCTGGATCGAAAAGGCCTGGCGCAACTTATCGTTCTTGAGAAACGCTTTGACCAAGCCCCAGACGGTGCGATCGCAGCGCAGCCGGATCAGGCTGGGGATCAGTCGGAGCATGGTCCCCAGCTTGTCGAAAGGCTTCGCAGAAAGTTGGGTGAAGCCGATATCGAAGATGCGCCTGGAGTGTTCCAGCAGTCGCAAGTAGCCTTCGCGGTCTTCAGGTGAAATACGCCCAATCTCGGCCAGCGTTTCATCCAGCGTGCCGCCGTAGTCGAAGTGATCGCCGTCCGCAAATCGGAAGCGGTACCAGGGCGTCAGCGGCACCAGCTCGACGTGATCGGCCAGTCGCTCGCCGAACAACTCGAACAGCTCTTCGAAGAGAAACGGTGCGGTGATCACGGTCGGACCGGCGTCGTGCCGGAAACCGTCGCGCTCGAACACCCGAGCCCGACCGCCGAGTTGCTCGCCCCGGTCGATGAGCGTGACGCGGTAGCCCTTGGCCCGCAGACGCAAGGCAGCGGCGATGCCGCCGTAGCCTGCGCCCACCACCACGGCGTGAGGCACTTCAGCCACCCACCGCGGTGCCGATGCCCGTCGCACCGGCGGCTGATAGCCCCGAACGCGGGCCCACGAAAGCTCGGGGTTCAACGGCTTACCTCAGGGAGGCTTCGATCTCGGTCTTGCGCGAGGCGATCAGGAAGATCAACACGCCGAACACCGCCTTGGCCACCACGTCGGCCACGGTGTAGCCGACCTGCACCGCAATGGTCGCAGCGCTACCGGTGAAACCGATCATGGGGAACACGAAGACGATCGGATAGAACAACCATGACACCACCGTCAACCAACGGGCCGCGCTGACCAAACCGCGGGCACCGGGGGGCTGCGAGGCAATCGAGTTCCGCAGGCCGACGAAGAGGTCGTACACGATGATGACGAAGGGGATCATCGCCAGTCCCCACCACAGCCAGCGGGTGCTCGGGTCTGCCGAAATTTCACCCGGGTAGCCGAGCAACACCATGAGGGCTGCGAGCAGTCCGAGCTTGGTGGCCTTGGCACGTGTTTCGGCACCCGACAGGCGCATCACCAGGATCAGTTCGATCAGCAGCAGCGGCACGGTCAACAGCCAGTCGACGTAGCGATAAGCATCGTTGAACTTGGCGCCGGTCGGTTTCATCACACCATCGGCCAGCGAGTAGGCGGCTTCCCAGCTGTTGAAGATCCGCAGGTAGTGGTAGAGCGCGACGAGCGTTACAAGCCCGGTCACGGTGAGTGCCGTTCGGTACGACGAAGCTACCTGGGATCGCGACAGGAAGAAGAACACAGTCGCCGCTCCCATCACCGCGATGGCGAAGGAAAACGCGTTGTAGACGAGGCTGAATTGCCCGGGAGAGATGGAGTCCATGAGGAGGAGTGCCTGATTGAGAAAGAGCAAGTATGCTATTCAATGAGTTGGTTTTGTATAAGCAATAGCTATACAAAACATCTTCGTCGACAAGGATTAGGCAATCGATACGTGCAGCCGGCACCTAGCTGATGCAGGGAATGCGATACACGCCGTGCGATCAGCGTCGTGCTGGCGTTCCAGGCTCCCGCGCATACAGGGCCATCGACAAGCTTTTTATAAAAGCGCCCGCATTTTTTACGCGGCTTTTACGGAGTCCTGCTTAGCCTGCTGCTGTCGTCAAACAACTGCACAGCTCAATGAAAAGTATCGTTATCAAAGCCGGTCTGACCGGTGTCTTTGCCACCGTGTCTTGCCTTTCCTTCGCGCAATCCGCGCCAGGCACTGTCGGTGATACAGCGGCCGCCGCTCTGGCGACGTCCCCCCTGACCGCCAACATCTCGCTGACCACGAACTACAAGTTCCGCGGCCAGGACCAGGACACCATCGGCCACAACGGCTTGTACAAGACGCGTGGCGTCAAGCCCGCAGTGCAGGGCGGCTTCGACTACGCCTTCGGCGAAAGCGGCTTCTACGTGGGCAACTGGAACTCCAGCGTCAACTGGCTCTCGGGCAACAGCATCGAGATGGACATCTACGGCGGCTACAAGACGAAGGTCGGCGTGTTCGACCTCGACTTCGGCGTGCTGACCTATGTGTACCCGGGCAACCACCTGGGCAACACCACGGAACTCTACGGCGCTGCCACCTACAGCGACGACGCCCTGGGCGCCTTCACCGCGAAGTACTCGCACACGGTGTCCAAGGACTACTTCGGCTTTGCCGGCGCGGCCAACGGCTCGGGCCTGAAGGGCCGCAACAGCGGCTACCTGAACCTGTCGTACGCCAAGGAAGTGATTCCGCACCTGACGTTGAAGGCTGCTGTCGGCTACACGCGTTTGAGCAGCGACATCCGCAAAAACACGGGCTACAAGAGCTATGTCGACTACAACGTCGGCGCGTCGTGGGACTTTGGCGGTGGCCTGTCGCTGGCCGGTGCGGTGGTCGGTGCCAACAAGAAAGACGCCTACCTGGCGGTCGTGGAACCGGGTTTTGGCCCGATCGGCGCGCAGACCCAGTCGATCAACAAGGCGCAGTTAATCGCCACGCTGACCAAGACGTTCTGACAGCGCAAGAGCAATCCTGAGGCCGAACGATGATCTGGAAGGCAGATGTCGCGTCGGCGTGCTTCTGGATCGCGGCGGTGATGAACCTCGCGGTAACGCCAATCGGCTTACTTACCGCACTCCACGATGCTGAACTCGACCCGTCGATCCGGTGCGTCGACCACGTCGTCGGTACCGCTGCCGACGATGTTCTGCTTGGAGCCCATGCCGATCGCACGGGTGCGTTTGACCATGTCTGCCGAGTCGGCGCCGAGGCGCTGCTTGATGAACGCTGCGCGTCTGAGCGACAGGGTTTCATTGGCGTCTTCGGTGCCGGTCTTGCTCGTGTGGCCCACAACGTCCATGCAGACCTTGGTGCGGCTGGCCTGGCGTGCGATCTGCCGTAGCCACATGGCGTAGGCACCGGTCAGTTTGGGGTCGGCCCAGAACTCGGTACTGCCGGGATTGAAAAGGAATTTGACGCCGAGCTGGTTGGTGGCGATGCCATACGCAACGAGTCGCCCGAAGGTTTCTTCGGCTTCAGTCGTCATGCCCAACTTGCTGACGCTCAGATAGATACCCGTGAGCACACGGATCTGGTCGCCTGCGGGCGTCGCAAGCGCGCTGCGGTATTGCCCCAGGGCCTCGCGATAGCGTGCGGCGTTGTAGAGCGTCGTGGCGTCGTTGATGACGGTGGCCGTGGCGATGCGCTCCATGTACGTAGCGTCGGCTTTTTGTCCTGCCGACGTGGCGCTGGTGAGCACGTAGCCATCGGTGACCTTGTCCTTGATGAGCACCGGGCTGTCGCGGTAATAGGGCAACGGGCTCATATCCACGCCTTCTTTCCTCGCGACTGCGGATGAGTGCGCGACCACCACGCCGCCTTTGATGTCGACCAGCGCCAGGTCGATGCGATAGGTGTTCTGCACGCGCACCAACGTGCCGACCAGCAGGTACTGCGCCTTGGCCAGGCTCGCCGCCTGAAACGGAAGCACCTCGATCTGTTCGAAGTTGCGCGGCACGCGCTCGGTGATCGTGCGGTCGAGCTGTTGCGTTGCTGCGGTCTGCTGGCCGCTGGCAGCATCGAGCGTGGGGTCGAGCGCGACGGCCTGCTTGCTGCGCCGGGCCATGAAGCCCATCGCGTCTTGCGACTGTTGAAACAGCGAGTCCGTGGCCGCGGCGATGGCCTGGTCGAATTGCAGCGGTTCATTGCTTGCGACCGGTGTGGTGGTGCTGCAGCCCGCAACGGCGATCGCAAACACGGCGCCGGAAAACAGCCGCGGCAGAGTCGTAGAAGCAAGCTGAGACAGGAAGGGAAAACGGGAACTCATCGGCATTCTTTTTTCAGGTAAGCGACTTCGTCAGCAGTCAGGGTGTCGAGTGAAGATTTCTGAATGATCTCGGCGCAGCGTTGCGGTCGCACCGGGGCCTTGCGAAGCGAAGCGGGTTCCGCCTCGAATTCAGTGCGCGATGCCGTGCGCGGTTCATCGACCGAAGCGATGACCGTCGCCGGCTTCTTGCGCTCGGGGACAGACGGCGCTGCCATGCGCACCGCAGAGCGCGGCGTGGCCGCCAGCGCGATAGGCGTCGCAGTGTCGGGTATTGCAGTGACGGGCGTTGCAACCGCCTGCGCTGGTGCTGGTGCTGGTGCTGGTGCTTCAGTTACAGCGATCGCGCTGACTGCTTTGACCACAGTGGGTGCGACTGGCGATTGCGTTACGGGCGCGGGCGAGCTAGTCACTTCAGCCGCCGACGTGCTGAGGTCCGGCTGCCGTGAACCGCTGCTGTGCATCGTCCAGAACGTCGCACTGCCGACCAGGAGCAGGCATGCGGTAGCGGCGAGATAGACGCGACGATGGGAGCGTTTGACGGCGGACTGCGGCACGTCGGGTTGTGACGATGGCGTCGGGTCGGCGGCCGACTCTTCGATCGATACCTGGGCCGCTTCCGGAGTGTCCTCGGCCTTTGGCGCGTCGGCCTGTTGCGGCGCATCCGAGATCGCCGCCACTTTGGCAACTTTCCCCGCATCGAGTAACGCTCGAAACTCCGCTATGTCTTGCGGCCGCGCCTCGGGCCGCACCGATAAGGCCAGGTCGACGGCGCGCAGAAAGTTGTCGCTGTATTTGCCGGCGTGTGTCACCGTCAGCGGCCGCAGCGTGTCGCTCACCACGCGCACCACAGACGCCGTCGGGGCTCGGCCGGTGATCGCGTAATGCACGACACCTGCCAGCGCATACAGATCGGTCCAGGGCCCTTGCTGCAACTCGCCGCCGTATTGCTCGATCGGTGCAAAGCCGGGCTTGAGCACGGCGGTCAGCACCTGCGTCATGTCGCTGATCACGCGCCGTGCCGCGCCGAAGTCGAGCAGCACCGGGCCCGACGTCGTCAGCAAAATGTTGTCGGGGGAGATGTCGCGGTGATAGCAATGCTCGCGATGCAGCACCGACAGCGCATCGAGCAGAGGCTCCAGCCACGCGCGCAGTTCTGACTCGGACGCCGTGTTGCCGGCGGTCGCCAGCGTTGCCTTGAGCGTCGGCCCTTCATAGAAAGGCATCGCCATGTACGCGGTGCGATTCGCCTCCCAGAACCTGAACACCTTGACCAGCGCCGGGTGATCGAAGCGTGCCAACAGACGCGCTTCGTTGACAAAGCTCTTCAGGCCGGCGTCGAAGGTGCCGCGATGCCGGTCCGACCGCATCGACACTTCGAGCGACGGATTGGCCCGTATCGCCAGCGACGTCGGCATGTATTCCTTGATGGCCACATGCCGTTCCAGCGCCACATCCCATGCAAGGTAGACGATACCGAAACCGCCTTCGCCGATCGATCTGACGATGCGAAAGCCTTCGATGAGCGTGCCATCGGGCAAGGCGTGCTCTGCAAATTCGGTGAATTCCGGGCGCTCGTGATCGACATGGTCGTCCGCTGCCCATTCGGCGGTGCGCTGGACGCGAAGTGTCGCGGCGTGGCTCATCTCGGTATTGGCCATGTCTGCAATGCCGTTCTCTTCACGGTCGACAAGGGTGGCCGATAGGGAGGTGACGCACTTCATGCAGAACTTGGCGAGCGACCGGTTATGCGCACCGCAATTTGGGCAGATCACGGCGATTGCGACCGCAACGACGGCATTTGCGAGGTGTGCGGCAAATTCGGCATGCGGGCAGTTTCGCCGCGTGTTGACAAGGAGTCGCGTGCATATCTCACGCGAAGATACATAAATTCACAATTCCGACGAACGGTGTCGAAACGCGTCGTTATCAGTCTTTTTGGTCCGTTAGGATCGATGCAGCGCGATAGGCGGAGCGGCCCGCAGTTTTTGTATACGCAACCAGCGTTTTCCACTGACGTTCGCGGTCTTGCGGGGAAAGATCACCACCTTGGTTAAGGAGCACCTGGCTCACTTCGAGTAGGGCGATTGCCGATGTCAGGCAGAAGTGGACCGCGGTGTCTTCGGGGTTGGCTTCGTACCGTGCCCGCTCCGATTGCAATGCCATGGCCTGGTCTATCTCGCTCATCGACATCAGCATCGTCGGTCCGTAGAACGGGACTTCGGTGCGGTCCACAGGCGCAGCGCCAAGCACCTTGTCGAGCTCGGCGAGCGCTCGCTCTATGCCGGTCAATTGGTTCTGTCTGCTGGTCATCGCGCTCATGGCATCGAGAATTGTGTTACGAATTACAACCAGGATCGTGCTTCGCCTGGCCTGCGGCCCGTGCAGGCGGTCAGGAGGAACGCGTGTAGGCAACGCGGACCAAATCAGATCGATGGACGAACCTCGATGACCGCATTTCCAGATACGCCTGCATCCCCCCGGGTCGCGGTCGATCTGCAGTGGCCCTCAGTTGAGGACCGGATCGCTCACGCAGCGGAGTTGTTGTTCGCGACGGCGCTGGCAACCTCCGCCTTGACCTCGGCAAGCTTTGCTTCCAATCGTTTGCGCCGCGCCACCTCTTCGGCAAGCACCTTGCCGACGTCTTCCAGGTCGTCGACGCATTCCTGCACTTTGGTCTCTAGTGCCTCGTTCTTTTCGAGCGCGAGCGCAAGATCGCCAGTAAGCGCCTCGACTGGCACTTCCTGCTGAAGCACGGCGTTGGTCACGGCGAGCTCGTTCACGCCGGCACTCAACTTCTCTTGCGTTTCTTGCGTTTGCGCCAACGCCTTCTCTATGGGCGCAGCCGCACTTGGCGAATGGGGCTTATCGGACACGGTGGTACTCGGTTGAATTTAGAAAGGCAGAACCATACACTCCCGCTGGCTGCGGTCGTGTGACTATTTGACAACAAGCCCCTTGAGCGCGGGGTCCGCCGGCGGCGCAGTGGGATTCATCTGCGTGAGCGTCTTGACCAGCAAGCGCGCGATCATCAGATTGCGGTGCAACTTGCTGTTGGCCGGTACCACGTACCAGGGCGCATACCCGGTCGATGTCGCTGCCAGCGCGCGGCTGTAGGCGCGCTGGTAAGCGCTCCATTTCTCGCGAACGATGAGATCGTCGGGGCTGAACTTCCATTGCTTGCCCGGTGTGTCGACGCGTGACTGCAGGCGCACGCGCTGTTCTTCCTTGCCGATGTGCAGCATGCACTTGACGATGACGGTGCCGTTCTCGGTCAGCAGCCGCTCGAAGTCGTTGATCTGCGCGTAACGCTTTCGGGTGACATCCTTGTCGATCCATGCCTCGACCACCGGCACGAGCACGTCTTCGTAGTGGCTGCGGTTCCATACCGCGAGCTCGCCATTGCGTGGCACGACCGCATGGCAGCGCCACAAAAAGTCGCGCGCTTTTTCTTCGTCGGTCGGCGCCTTGAAGGCCGCGACACGTACGCCGAGTGGCGTGGTGCGAGAGAACACCCAGCGAATCGTGCCGTCCTTGCCGCTCGTGTCGGTGCCCTGAAGCACCAGCAGTACTTTGCGCCGACCCTCTGCGTGCAGCAGGTTTTGCAGCACGTCGAGTTGCACTGCAAGTGCATCGAGTTCTTTTTTTTGCGCGTCGTCGCTGCCTTCCAGGAAGGGCGTATCACCAGGGTCGATGTCGGCCAGCTTGAAGTTGTCGCCGACGCGGTAGGTCTTGAAGCTCTTCATAAGCGCTTTCTTCTTCTGTGCAAAAACTGACAGCGTAAGGGATGCGCCCGCAGTATCGTCAAGCGGCTTTGTGTTTGCTGTCAGGGAGAAACAATCATGGAATCGAAATTCCGGTATTTGCGTTTGCTGTCGCTTTCGCTCTGCGCATTCGCTTGTGCAGCGTGCCAGTTCCGCGGCGACGTCCGTCCGCTTTCAGCAGACATCGCGGCACCGCCGCGCTTCTATGAGGCCATGCCGGCTTGCCGGGCGGCCGGCGCACGATTCGCGCTCGGCAAGGTCGTCAACGGACCGCTTCTCGAAGAGATACGCCAACGCGCCGATGCACGCACGGCGCGCACCGTTCTCCGGTCGGACGCGAGCATATTGCCCTTCGACGAGAGCCGATTGAATGTCGACGTCGAGACGAACGGCCGCATCTTCGGCACCCGCTGCGGCTGACATTGCAGCCTCGAGCGTCGGCATCAAGTGTCGATGTCGTCCACGCTGGCGCTCCAACGAGCCCCCCATCCGCCAGAGGCATCGTCGAGCTGACGTCGGTCGCGCTTCGTCGGCCGGCCCTGTTCCAGACTCAGCCCTGGCTCCGTTCCCATGCGCCGCAGTTCTCGCGCATTCGTCTGGGCGGCCAGGCTGTCGGCGGTTTCTGCATAGAGCTGTTGCGCGATCGGTGCCGAGCCGCGTTGTGCGCTGGTGCCGCGCACCTGGACCACACGCGTCATGGCGCCGAGCCGGATACCGACCATGTCGCCCGCCTTCACCTCACGCGACGCCTTGGCGATGTCGCCGTTGACCTGCACGCGGTTCTTGCCGATCTCATCGGCGGCAAGCGACCGAGTCTTGAAGAAGCGCGCAGCCCACAGCCACTTGTCGATTCGCAAACGATCCATCGTCATCCTTGTGTGTGCTCCTTGAGCGGCAACCGCACTTTTGCATCGAGACCGACCACCTGGCCGTCCTGAACGCGATTGTCCAGCGTCAGACTGCCGCCCAGCGCCATCACGATTTCCCGACAGATCGTCAGACCCAGGCCCGACCCGCTGGCCGCGTCGCCGGCGGAAAACGGCTCGAACAGGCGCAGCCGCAGTTCGGCAGAGATGCCCGGCCCTGAATCGACGACCGCCAGCACGGCATGGTCGTTTTCCACATGCACCCGCACCGCCAGCAAACCGCCTTCAGGGCTGTGCTTTATGGCGTTGTGCAGCAAATTCCGCGCAAGCTCCTGCAGCATCCACAGGTGCGCATGCACGGGCGCCGGCTCGGCGTCGAGCTCGAACTCCAGCGTCTTGGCGGCGATCAGCGGCGACACGTCGATGGCAACTTGCCGCACCACCTCGTCGAAGGCGAGAGTCGCCGACTCCGGCCGCTGACGCAACTGTTCGACCTTGGCGAGCGACAGCATCTGGTTGGCCAACAACGTGGCGCGCTCGACCGTCTGGTTGATTTCGTCGAGGGCCTGACGCGGGTCGACGTCGCCGCGACGCGCCGATTGCACCTGCACTTTCAGCACCGCGAGCGGCGTGCGCAGCTGATGGGCGCTGTCGCGCACGAAGCGCTTCTGATGATCGAGTAAACGCTGCAGCCGGCCCATGACGCGCGTGGTCGCGTCGATCAGCGGGCGCAACTCGCGTGGCGCGTCGGGTGCGTGGACGGGCGACAGATCGTCTGCGGCGCGAGCCTCGATCGCTTCGCCGAGTGCACGCACCGGCCGCGTCGCGCGCTGCACCACCAGAATCGTCACGCCCGTGATCACGCCGAGCAGCAGCAACTGGCGCCACAACGTGTCTATCAGGATCTTGCGTGCCAGCGTCTCGCGCAGCTCGAGCGTCTCGGCGACCTGCACCACCGCCATGCCGCGGCCGTGCTCGCTCGCGACCGGCTGCAACAGCACCGCGACGCGCACCGGCTCGCCGCCGAACTGGGCATCGTAGAAGTCGACCAGCGACGCATAGGCGCTCACGTCGGGAATGCGTCCGCGCCAGAACGGCAGGTCGGCAAAGCCGGACACCAGCTCGCCGTCGATGGCCGACACCCGATAAAAGAGCTTGCTCTTGTTGTCGGCCTCGAAGGCCTCGAGTGCGGAATAGGGCACCTTGGCGCGAAGCACCGAATGCTCGTCGTAGCCCTCGACATCCAACTGCTCGCCGATGGTCTTGGCCGACGCCAGCAAGGTGCGGTCGTAAGCCGTCGTGGCGGCAGCCAGCGTCTGGCGGTAGAGGCTCACCGAGTTGATGACGATGAACAGCGCCACCGGCGCCAGGATGCCGAAGAGCAGCGTCGCTCTTAGCGACAACGATCGCGAAAGCGACGTCGACAAAGACCGCGTCATGCCTCGCGCAGCAGATAGCCAAGCCCGCGCAGCGTCATCAACACCGCGCCCGTGCCGACCAGCTTCTTGCGCAGCCGATACACGACCACCTCGATGGCCTCGTACTGCACCTCTGTTTCTCCGGGAAACACCAGCTCGAACAGACGTTCCTTGGTCACGGCATGACCGGGCTTTTCCATCAGCACCTTCAGCAAGCCGAGTTCGCGCGGCGTGAGTTCGAGCACTTCGGCGCGGTGATAGATGGCGCCGCTCTCCGGTTCGTAGCGCAGTGCGCCAACCTGCTGCGGATTGAGTGGTGAATCGACGCCGGCGCTCTGATGGCGTCGGCGCAGTGCGCGCAATCGCGCTTCCAACTCGTCCAGGTCGAAAGGCTTCGGCAGGTAGTCGTCGGCGCCGGCGTTGAGGCCGACGATGCGATCGCCGACCGTTCCGCGTGCGGTCAGCAGCAGCACGGGCGTTTGCAGCCCGGCGGCGCGGGCCTGCGCCAGAACCTGCAGTCCATCGAGGTTCGGCAAGCTCAAGTCCAGCGCGACCACGTCCGGTTCGAGCGCACGCCATTGCTCCAGCGCGTGTGCGCCATCGCCGCAGATGCGGACGTCGATCTGCCGGCGCGCAAGGGCGCGCTGCAGGGTCGTTTGCATCGCGGGATCGTCTTCGATCAGCAGCAGTTTCATGCGTCGGGTTTGGTGTTTTCCCCGATGTGACGGACAGCCAACTGACAGCGGGGCGCCGCATGATAGCGGTGTTCAGCGTTTACTCAGCTTCTGTTCAGGTTCTATTCGGTTTTTTCGGGTTCATTGTCGAAGGAGACATCAACATGCGTCGCGATACCTTTCTGAAATCCCTGGCCGCACTGGCCGCTTCCGGTGCCTTGCCGATGTCGGCCTGGGCGGCGGCCAACGTCAAGATGATGATCCCGGCCAACCCGGGCGGCGGCTGGGACACCACCGGTCGCGCGCTTGGCAAGGCGCTGACCGATGCCAAGGTCGCCGACACGGTGACCTACGACAACAAGGGCGGCGCTGCCGGCGCATTGGGCTTGGCCCAGTTCGTCAACGGCTCCAAGGGCGACCCGAACGCGCTGATGGTGATGGGCGCCGTGATGCTTGGCGGCATCATCACTGGCAAGCCACCGGTGAAGCTCGAATCCGCTACGCCCATCGCGCGCATCAGCAGCGAATACAACGTGTTCGTGCTGCCGGCCAATTCTCCGTTGAAGACGATGAAGGACGTGATCGACCAGCTCAAGAAAGACCCTGGCAGCGTCAAGTGGGGCGGCGGCTCGCGCGGCGCTACCGAGCACATCGCCGCGGCCATGATTGCGCAGAAGGTCGGCGCCGATCCGTCCAAGATCAACTACGTCGCGTTCCGCGGCGGCGGTGAAGCGACTGCGGCCATCCTGGGCGGCAACGTCACGGTCGGTGGAAGCGGCTACAGCGAGTTCGCCGAATACATCAACGCCGGCAAGATGAAGGCCATCGCTGTGACTTCGGCCCAGCGCCTGCCCGGTGTCAATGTGCCCACGCTGAAAGAGCAGGGCATTGACGTCGAGATAGGCAACTGGCGGGGCGTCTACGGCGCGCCGGGCATCACGCCTGACCAGAATAAAGCGCTGACCGACATGGTACTGGCCGCGCTCAAGTCGGCCGCCTGGGCTGACGCCCTCAAGAAGAACAACTGGACGCCGGCGGTGCTGTCGGGTGACGCGTTCGCCAAGTTCGTCGACGACGACTTTGCCAGCCTTCGGGCGATCATGGCCAAGTCCGGAATGATCTAAAGGTCTTAGCTCGCCCCCAGGTCGCTGCGCACTTCGTGTCGCGACTCCCACCCCCTGACCGGGGGCGACACCTGCAGTCCGGTAAAGCCGGTCCTGCGGTGTCTCTGGAAGGGAGCGCTTGCGCCTTTGGCGCTTTGGCGCTCTCGGTTGAAACCTTGAGACGAATATGACAACAACAGAGCCTTCGGCCTTTACCCCCCTTGATGCCGAGCCGCCGCGTGGGCCGGTCGCCGTGTGGCCGCAAACCTTGGTCGGTATTGGCGTTTTGTTGACCGGACTGGCGCTCGGGTTCGGGGCCATCGGCATTTCTTCGGAAGCGGGGTACGGCGGGGTCGGGCCCAACTTCTTGCCTTGGCTGGTCTCTATCGTGCTCACGATTTGCGGGGGCTGGATCTTGTGGGAGGCACGCCGTGGCGGCTTTCGTGAGCTCGATGCGCCTTCCGGTGCGGAGCACGCTTACTGGGCCGGGTTCGTCTGGGTCTCGGCGGGGTTGCTGCTCAACGCGGCGCTCATCACCACGCTGGGGTTCATCGTAAGTTGCACGCTGTGCTACGTGCTGGCAGTACAGGGCTTGCGGCGCGCCAGCGGAGTGGCTTCGAGCTCACCGCGCACCTGGGCGCTGGACGTCGTCACGGGTGTGCTCATCGCCGCGCCGGTGTTCTGGACTTTCACGCAATTCCTGGCGATCAATCTGCCGGGCCTCACTTCGACTGGGTGGCTCTGACATGGAAATCTTCAACGCCCTGATGCATGGGTTCGCGCTCGCGATCACCCCTGTCAACTTGTTGTGGTGCCTGGTCGGCTGTGCGCTCGGCACGGCCGTCGGCGTGCTGCCCGGCATCGGCCCGGCGGTCGCAGTGGCGATGCTGCTGCCGATCACGTCGAAGGTCGACGTCACCGCCTCGATGATCTTTTTCTCGGGCATCTATTACGGCGCCATGTACGGCGGCTCAACCACCTCCATCCTGCTGAACACGCCGGGCGAAACCGCCAGCATGGTGACGGCCATGGAAGGCAACAAGATGGCCAAGAGCGGCAGGGCAGGCGCGGCGCTCGCGACCTCGGCCATCGGCTCTTTCGTGGCGGGCACCATCGCGACCGTGATCGTCACGCTGTTCGCGCCGTTCGTCGCGGAGTTCGCGGTGAAGCTCGGTCCGCCCGAATATTTCCTGCTGATGTTGCTGGCCTTCACCACCGTGAGCGCGGTGCTCGGCAAGAGCAGCTTGCGCGGCATGACGGCGCTCTTCATCGGGTTGGCGGCAGGTTGCGTCGGCCTCGACCAGATCTCCGGCCAGGGGCGTTACACCGGCGGTGTGCCCGAGTTGCTCGACGGCATCGAGATCGTGCTGGTCGCGGTCGGCTTGTTCGCCGTGGCCGAGGTGTTGTATGCGGCGCTGTATGAAGGCAAGGTCGTCGAAGCGCAGAACAAACTCAGCCGCGTGCACATGAGCAAGAGCGACTGGAAGCGGTCGATTCCTGCGTGGCTGCGCGGCACCGCCATCGGCGCGCCGTTCGGTTGCATTCCGGCAGGCGGCACCGAGATCCCAACCTTCCTGAGCTATGCCGTCGAAAAGAAGATGGCCAAAGGCGAGGTCAGGAAGGAGTTCGGGACACGCGGTGCCATCGAAGGCGTGGCTGGTCCTGAAGCGGCCAACAACGCGACGGTGACCACCGCGCTGATCCCCTTGCTGACGCTCGGCATCCCGACCAGCAACACGACCGCCATCCTGCTCGGCGCGTTTCAAAACTACGGCATTCAGCCCGGGCCGCAACTCTTCACGACGTCGGCTGCGCTGGTGTGGGCGCTGATTGCCTCTCTCTATATCGGCAACGTGATGCTGCTGGTGCTCAACCTGCCGATGGTTGGCCTGTGGGTCAAGCTGCTGAAGATCCCCAAGCCGCAGCTCTACGCCGGCATCCTGATCTTCGCGACGGTCGGTGCTTACGGCATGCGCCAAAGCGCGTTCGACCTGTTCCTGCTCTACGCCATCGGCATCCTCGGCGTGCTGATGCGTCGCTTCGACTTCCCCACCGCACCGGTGGTGGTCGGGATGATCCTGGGCCCGCTCGCAGAAGCGCAGTTACGCAACGCGATGTCGATCGGCGAAGGCAGTGCGGCGGTGTTCTTCCAGCGTCCGATGTCGATCGCGCTGATCGTCGTCGTGGTCGCGGTTCTGGTGTTGCCGCGCCTGGCCAAGCGCATGAGCCAGCGCAAGGCGCGGGCGCTGGCCTAACGCCGCACGTACCAGGCCAGCGCCGCGACAACTGCCACGATCGCGATCCAGAGCGACCAGCTCGACAGCACACCGCCGCCAGCGCGGTGCGACTGATAGTTCTCGAGCCGCGCTGGAAGCGTGCGCACCTCGTCGAGCGACCTGTTCGGAAGCAGCCGGTCGTCGCGGTCGATTGCAATCAGCAACGGCTCCAGCAGCAGTCGCTCGCGATCGCCGTCCAGCGACAAGTGGTCGGTGTTGCCATTGGCGGTGCGCTGCGCCAGCAACTGCCCTGCGGGCGTCAGGCCGATGTTTTCGCCAAGGATCGAAAGAGCGCCGTGCTCGATGAGCGCATCTAATCCGCGCCGAACCGCCGGCCGTTCGGCGACCGGCACGGTCAACTGCAGCCCGGTGCGCGAAGTCTTTGAGGAATGAGCTTCACCGCATCGCTCCATCACTATGCCGATCAGCACCCCTGCGAAGGCTTCGCGCTCCGTCAACATTTTTTGCATCGTGGCAGTCCTCTTCCTGAAACCCAATTGGAAAACTAGCGCGGCGTGGCGGTGCCGTCCGATGGCGCAACGATGGTGGCGCGCCCGTCGCGCGACGTGGTCGTGTCGTCGTCATTCGGTGGCGTCGAGCCGACAGGCGCTACCACCGTAGCCCGGCCGTCGGGGGTGGTGGTCGGCATATTGACCGGTGGCCCGCCGTTCGTGCGGTCCAGTTGCCGGCCCGCCATGCGCACACAGCCGTTGCGCTCCGGCGCTGGCAAGCTGCCGTCGTTGCACACCGTCAGTGCCCGCTGATAACGCTCTTGCGCTGAGGCGTCAGCTGATTGAGCCCAGGCACTAGGTGCCGCTATCGCGCCCAACGCGACGATGAAAGACAGGCCTTTGCGAACGTGCTGGCGATTCATGGATTGCCTTGCTTCCTGATTTCCAAAGATTCAGGGTGTCCGATCGCGCGCGCCAGCGGGGTGCGAAGGCGCAGCGTTCGGGGGTAGGCAAAGTGCGCGACGTTCGCGCCGTATCAGCCCGGTTCGGCACCGCCTTCGGCGTGAAAGAGTACGCGGACGCGCTGCGAAAGCGAGGGCTGGAGCGACCGGCTAGATACTGCTCAAGCAGCGGGCTCGGCGGCCGGCTTCAAGTCGTCGTCGACATGCGGATCGGGCGGCTGCCCGCGCAATCGGCGCGCGGTTCGCTTGAGCCAATGCTCGATGTCGTCGATGTAGGTGAAAACGGCAGGCACCACGAGCAAGCTGAGCACAGTCGAGGTGATGAGGCCGCCGATCACCGCGATCGCCATCGGCGACCGAAAGCTCGAGTCGGCCGCGCCGAAGCCGACTGCGATCGGCAGCATACCGGCGCCCATCGCGATGGTGGTCATGATGATCGGCCGCGCCCGCTTGTGGCATGCATCGCGCAGCGCGTCCCAGCGGCTCATGCCGGCAACGGCTGGCCGGCCGTTGCTTCCGTCATGACCACGTCGTGCGACGATGGCGTACTCGACCAGCAGGATCGAGTTCTTCGTCGCCACGCCCATCAGCATGATCAAGCCGATCAACGACGGCATCGACAACGCCTTTTGCCCGATGAGCAAGCCGACGAAGGCGCCACCGAGTGCCAGCGGCAGAGCGCACAAGATCGTCACCGGATGCAGGAAGTCCTTGAACAGCAGCACCAGCACGATGTAGATGCACAGCACGCCGGTCAGCATCGCCAAGCCGAAGCTCGCGAACAACTCGGTCATGACCTCGGCGTCGCCAACTTCGGTCACGCGCACGCCGGGCGGCAAGTTGCGAATCGACGGCAGCCTCATCGTCGCTTCTTTCGCATCGCCCAGGCCGACGCCCGACAGTTCGATCTCGAAGTTGACGTTGCGCGAGCGGTCGTAGCGGTCGATGACGGCAGGGCCGCCTTCTACCGTGAGGTTGGCGACCTGGCCGAGCATCACCGGTCCGCGCGCGCTCGGCACCGACAGCCGCTCCAGAAGCGCCAGGTTCTGTCGCGCCGAGTCTTCCAGCTTGACCACGATCGGCACCTGACGCTGCGCCAGGTTGAGCTTGGGCAGCGACACGTCGTAGTCGCCGAGCGTCGCCACGCGCAGCGTCTCGCCAATCGCCGCGCTGGTCACGCCGAGGTCGGCGGCGCGGGCGAAGTCCGGCCGCACCGAAATCTCGGGGCGGATCAGGCTCGCCGTCGAGGTGATGTTGCCGAGGCCCGGGATGGTACGGAGGTCGCGCTCCACCGCGCGCGCCGCGGTCGTCAGCGCGGCCGGATCGTCGCCGCTCAACGCCAGGATGTACTTCTCGCCCGAGCCGCCGAGCCCAACGGTGCTGCGTACGCCGGGCAGCGTCTCGAGCGCAGTGCGAATCTGGTTCTCGATGACCTGCTTGCGCGGCCGGTCGCCGCGTTCGTCGAGCTTGATCGTCAGCGTCGCCTTGCGCGTTTCGGGTGTTCCGAAGCTGGCGAACGGGTCGCCGCCCGCGCTGCCGCCACCGATGGTGGTGTAGACACTCTTCACATGCTTGATCGCCATCACGCGGCGCCGTGTTTCTTCGGCCATCACGGTGGTCGTGGCCAGCGTCGCACCCGGCGCGAGCGAGATATAGACCTGCGTCTGCGAGTTGTCGTCCGGCGGAATGAAGCCGGTCTTGAGCAGTGGAATCATCGCGATCGAGCCGAAGAAGAAAAGCGTTGCCAGCGCCATCGTCTTGAAGCGGTTCTTCATGCACCACTCGGCGGTGCGCATGTAGATCGTGAGCCAGCGCGCTTCTTTTTCTGCCGTCACGATCGGCTTGAGCAAGTAGGCCGCCATCATGGGCGTCAGTACGCGCGCGACGACCAACGATGCGAAGACGGCGAGCGATGCGGTCCAGCCGAACTGCTTGAAGAACTTGCCTGCGACACCGCTCATGAAAGCGGTCGGCAAAAACACCGCGATGAGCGTGAAGGTGGTGGCGATCACGGCCAGCCCGATCTCGTCGGCCGCCTCCATTGCAGCGTCGTACGGGCTCTTGCCCATGCGCAAATGCCGCACGATGTTCTCGACCTCGACGATGGCGTCGTCGACCAGGATGCCGATCACCAGCGACAGCGCCAGCAGCGAGATCACGTTGACCGAAAAGCCCAGCAGGTGCATGCCGATGAACGCCGGAATCACCGACATCGGCAGGGCGACGGCGGACACGAAAGTGGCGCGCCAGTCGCGCAAGAAGAGCCACACCACGATCACGGCCAGGATGGCACCTTCGTACAACAGGTGCAGCGAGCCTTCGTACTCATCCTTGACCGGCTCGACGAAGTTGAAGGCTTCGTTGAGCTGGATGTCGGGGTGTTGCGTGCGCAGCTCGGTCAGCGATTTTTGGACCGCGGCGCCGACGTCCACTTCGCTGGCGCCGCGGCTGCGCGCCACCTCGAATCCGACCACCGGCTTGCCGTCCAGCAGCGCGGCAGCGCGCGGCTCGGCGATGCCGTCGATCACGCGTGCGACCTGGTCGAGCCGGATGCGACGACCGTCGGACAGCGCAATCTGCAGGCTGCCCAGCTCGCTCGCGCTCTGCACCGTGGCCAGTGTGCGCACCGGTTGCTCGCTGCCGCCCAGGTCGGTACGGCCACCGGCGCTTTCTGTCTGCACCTGGCGCAACTGGCGCGAGATGTCGGCCGCACTGGCGCCGAGCGCCTGCAGCTTGGCAGGATCGAGGTCGACGTTGACCTGCCGCGTCACGCCGCCCACGCGATTGACCGCGCCGACGCCCGGCAGGGCCAGCAACTTCTTCGTCACGTCGTTGTCGACGAACCAGCTCAATGCTTCGGGGTCGAGCTTGCTCGATGCGATCGTGAAGGCCAGCACCGGTTGCCCGGCCAGGTCGAGCTTGGTGACGACCGGATCGCGCACGTCGGCGGGCAGGTCGGCACGCACGCGCTGCACCGCCGAGCGCACATCGTCGACGGCTTCCTGCACGGGCTTTTCAAGGCGGAACTCGACGATGAGCGTGGCCGCGCCGTCCTGCACCTTGGTCGTGATGTGCTTCAGGCCGGTGATCGTCGCGATGGAGTTTTCCAGCTTGCGCGCGACGTCGGTTTCGAGCTGCGACGGCGATGCGCCCGGCAACGCTGCCGACACGGTGACGGTCGGCAGATCGATGTCGGGAAAGTTCTGCACCTTCATCGCGTTGAAGGACAGCAGGCCGCCGAAGGTGAGCAGCACGAACAGCATCACCGCGGGAATCGGGTTGCGGATGGACCAGGCCGAAACGTTCATGGTGGTCGTTCCTTATTTGGCTGCAACCGGTGTCGCATCCACCACGCGCACCAGATCGCCGTCGTTCAAGAAACCCGCGCCCTGCACGACGACCTTGGCATCGGACGGCAGCTTGGTCGTGATCTCGACCCGATCACCGACGCGGCGACCGGTCTCTATCTTCAGCTGCGACACCCGGTTGTCCGGCTGCAGCAGCAGCAGGTAGTTGAACCCGTCGCGCGGCACGATGGACGCTTGCGGCACGGTCGTTGCGCTGCTTTGCCCCAGCAGGAAGTCGCCGCGCGCGAACATGCCCGCCTTGATGCCGGTGTTCTGCAGCACGTTGGGGATGTCGACGTAGACCAGCGCGTTGCGCGTTTGCGGATCGACCGTCGGCGCCACCGCGCGCACCTTGCCCGGCACCTGCGCACCGCTCGCGCTGACGACGGACACTGGCGTGCCGACCGCGATGCGGCCCAGTTCCGCGGAGGTAACTTCAGCCCGCCATTCGAGCCGCCCTTGCCGGATCATCTTGAAGAGCTCGGCACCCGCCGAGACCACGCCGCCGACCGTCGCCGTGCGCGCCGAGATCACGCCGTCGTCCGGCGCCAGCACCTGCGTGTTGCCCTTGCGAACCTGTTGCACCGCGAGCGCTGCTTCAGCCGCTTCGACCTTGGCCCTGGCAGTCTCGGCCGTGGTGCGGTACTGGTTGATCTGCTGCTGGCTGAGCGCGCCGGTTTGCTCCAGCGTGCGGGCGCGCGCAGCGTTGCCGGCAGCGTCGGCGGCGGTGGCGCGCGCTTCGGTCAATGCTGCACGAGACTGCGCCACGTCGGCATTCACTGTCTCTGGCGAGAAGGTCGCCAGCACCTGGCCCTTCCTGACCACGTCGCCCACGTTGACGCGCACTTCGGCCAGTCGCAATCCGTTCGACTCCGAGCCGACGCTGGCTTCTTGCCAGGCCGCGATGTTGCCGTTGGCGGCCAGCGTCATCGTGAGTTCACTCGATTCAGGCTGCGCGACCGTCACGCTCAACGACGGCTTGGGCGCAGCCGTTTTGCTCTTCGCTTCTGTGCCGGCCTTGCTACGCGTGAGCATGAAGGCGGCACCGCCCACGAGCACGAGGGCCGCGACGACGAGGGTGATGAGGGTCGAGCGTTTCATTGTTGTTCTCGTGGCGACGCCGCCGTTGCATTGGAGGGTGAAGCCGAAGTCGATGCGGCGCTTGAAATGGTGGTCGAGGCGCGCGTCCAGCCACCGCCGAGCGAGCGATAGAGCGAAACCCAGGCTTCGGTGCGCTCGCGTTGCAGCGACACGCGTGCTGTCTGCGCAGTGAACAGCGTGCGGCGCGCGTCTTCGAGTTCGAACAAGCTGGCCAGGCCGCTGTCGTAGCGCGCCTGCGTTGCGTTGAACGAGGCCTGGTAGTTCTGCACCGCGCTGTCGGCGTCGCCGGTGCGCGCGCTGGTCGCGTCGAGGTTGACCAGTGCTTCTTCGACCTCGCGCACGGCCGTCCGCACGTTGGCGCGGTATTGCGAGACCGCCTCGGCGTAGCGCGCACGTGCGGCATCGGCATTGGCCACGCGTGCGCCACCGTCCAGCAGTGGAACGGTCAGCGTGGCGGGGCCTAAGGTCCAGGTGTTCAAGGCTTCGCTGAAACCCGACGTGGCGTAGCGCACGCGGCCGATCGAGCCCGACAGCGTGAGTTTGGGATAACGCTCGGCCTCGGCCGAACCGACATCCGCACTCGCCGCTGCGACGGCCAGCTCCGACGCATACACGTCGGGCCGCTGTGCCAATGCCTCGGCTGGCACGCTGGCGACCGGCTGGATCGCGGGCAGCGCGAGTTGCACCGGCGCTGCGGCCAGACGCGGTTCGAGCACGCGCTCGTCGATGCCGCTGAGCGCTACCAGCGCCTTGCGTTGCACGGCGCACGTCGCGCGTTGTTGCGTGAGCCGCGCCGAGCTGTCGGACGCGCTGGCGCGGGCCAGTGCCGCATCGGCCGGCGCAGTGAAGCCTGCGCGCGCCGACAGGTCGGTGAGCCGCGCTGTCTCGCTGCGCGAGCGGGTGTCGTTCTCGGCGACCGCCAACTGCAGCCTGCAAGCGCGCTCCGCGAAATAGGCGTTGGCCGTTTCGGCCGCGACCGATACGCGTGCGTCGTGCCATTTGGCCGTCGCGCTTTCGTCGCGCTGCACCGCGGCGTCACGGTCGGCACGCAGGCGGCCGAACAGGTCGACCTCCCAGCGCGACTGCAGGCTCGCTTGCAGCGTGGTGATTGCGGGGCTCGCACCGGAAGCGCCGAGCGCGGAGCTGGTCGCCGCGCCCGTCGTCCCGGTTGTCGCCGTGCTGCCAGCGGCGCCGGTCGTGCCGACACCGCTGCTTCCGAATGCGCTGTTGCTTCGGGTGCCGGTCAGGCTGCCGTCCAGGCTCGGCAGCAACACGGCACCGGCAGCGATGCGCGTCGACCGCGCCTCTGCCACGCGTGCTGCCGCACTCGCGAGGTTGGGGCTGGCGGCCTCGGCGGCTTCGATCAGCTCGACCAGCAGCGGATCGTCGAGTTGGCGCCACCAGTCGGCGAGGGCGATGGTCGACCCGCCGTGCGGCATGGGCGCATTCCACTGCGCGGGCGTGGGAGCGGCAACTTGCGCAGGCGGGCGCATGAGGCCGCAGCCTGTCAGCGTCAGCGTCAGCAGCAGAGTCAGGGACAGAGCGGGCAGACCCATTGGCAGGCTTGCGGCCGCGCTACCTGGCGTATCGGGTCGAGTGTTCGGTCTCATCGGGCAGGCTGTGGTTTGAGCGCGATGCGCTTGGATGGCGTCCGCTTTTTCAAATGGGAGGGTGCTTGCGCGGGAGGGTGCGCAAGAGATTCGGCACGACGCGCATCCGTGCGTCGCTGCGTCTCGGCGTCGACCATCGCGATGGCGAAAGTGACCAGCCTGTCGGACCATGTGTCGATGTGTTGCGGCGTGTCGAGCAGCGAGGGTGCGAGCGCATCGATGATGTCCTGCATCACGAAGAGCTGCATCGCGAGGCCGCTCACCGCCAGCGCGAGCCGGTGTACGTCGTCGTCTGGCTGCGTGAGCTGCAGATGACGGCCCAGCACGCGTACCAACGCGTCATGCGGTCCCTTGATGTCGCGGTCGAACTCGGTCGGCCACTGCGTGGTCGGTTCGATCATTTCGCGCAGGTGCAGTCGCATGCACTGCCGCACGATTTCGCCGTGTTTGAGTGGTTCGACGTACGCGGTCAGGAAGATGCGCAATGTCTGCTCTATCGGTAAGCCGGGCACGTCGATCAGCGTGATCAGGTCGCCAGCATTGCCACCCATCGGCTCGGTGAAGGTGGCCGAATAGAGGCCTGCCTTGTCGCCGAAGTAGTAGCTGATGGCGGCGATGTTGGCGCCGGCCGCGAGGGCGATCTCGCGGGTCGAGGTCTTGGCGAACCCCTTGGCAGCGAAGAGCGCGAGGGCCGCGTAGAGGATGCGCGCGCGGGCTTCGGCGCCGTCACTGCGCTGGACGCGGGCGGAAAGGGCTTGGTGGGTGGGGGCGCTCATGAACGCCGGGTTTTAACATATAGATCAATCGTTTGATTTATCTATGTGCAAAAGGCGCGCTTGCCCGTAGCAGGCTGCTGAATGTTGTTTTCGAATCGAAACTTTGACCCAATAAAGGGTGGTCGACGCCCCGGCTGTGTCGGAAAAACGGCTTGTAGTCGGTTCCCGAAACACGGCTTTGCTCCTTCGAAGATGCAATCACGAACCGTCAGCAAAGGCCGGCAATGCCAGCGCATCGGCCGGAGAAACGATGGTGACATTAGCGGGTCCCATGTCTGGCGCCAGTACCAGCAGGTCTTTGTCGCCGGTCACCAGCCAAGCAGGCTGGGCAGCCAGTGCTGCGTGAAGAAACTTGTCGTCGTCGACATCGCGACATAAGGCCTCTGCGGCGATCTCGGGCTTGACTTTTACCCAGTGCGCCACTGCGTCCAGATCGGCCAGCAAGGCGCGGCGCTGGTCCATCGAAATGTAGCGATCGAACTTCGGTCGCCACAGGCGGTCTTTGAGTTCGTCGAAAGTTGCTTCTGAAAACACCGGCTGACAGTGGCGGATGACCTTGCGAGTGATTTGAGCAGGGGCGCCCGCCAAACTGATCAGGCCACTGATCCAGACATTGGTGTCGATCACAACGCTGATGCCCGGCGTTCGCACCCCGGTTAGCTTTTGGCGGCCAGCAGTTTCGCCAGCGTTTCTGGCGTCAGCCCCGCGCGCTCCGCCGCGACGGCGGCTTCGTCCATTGTGCGCAGCAGGCGGTCGGCATAAAACGCTCGCATGGCCTCGAAATCCTGCACGCTGACCATCACGCCCACCATGCGGTCGTGCTTGAGCACACCCACAGGCGCACGCTGCGCGCGATCGAGGAATTCCCCGAATCGAGTCTTGGCTTCGTTGGCGGTAAAGGTTTGCATGGAGCGCTCTTAGCGTGACGTCGAGCAGGATAATCTAGTTGGATCGTTCGATTTGGTCAAATCATTCGATATTCGGCTTTTGATACCCGCATGAACTTCAGGCGTAGCGCAGCCACTGTCTCGCTACGATCCCGCAATGCCCGCCCCTCCAGCCCCTGCCGCTTCAGCCACGCCACCCGCGCTGCCCCTCGACGCCAACGCCATCCTCGCCCTGGCAGCGCGGTCGATGTTCCACCTCTTCTCCAGCATCAGCCAGGGCATGTTCCTGGTCGACCGGAGCGGGCGCATCGTTTGGGTGAACGAGGGCTACAAGCGCTTTCTGCCGGCGCTCGGCTTCGCGTCGGTCGACCAGTTTCTGGGGCAGATGGTCGAAGACGTCATCCCCAACACGCAGATGCGGCAGGTGTTGGAAACCGGGCAACCGATCCTCATCGACCTGCTGACCAACAAGGCGGGCACTTTCGTCGTCAGCCGTATTCCGTTGCATGAGGAGCGCGAGGGCGATGCGGGGTATGTGCTGGGCGACGTGATCGGCGCCATCGGCATCGTGTTGTTCGACCAGCCGGAGACGACGCTGCAGCCGCTCATCAGCAAGTTCGCCTTGCTGCAGCGCGACCTCGACGACGCGCGGCGCGAGCTGGCGACGCAGCGTAACCATCCGCTGTGGAAGCAGGCCGGTACCGATGGCCAGCGCCGCGCCAAGCACACGTTCGCGAGCTTCATCGGCAGCAGTCCGGCAGCTGTTGACATCAAGCGGCATGCGCGACGCGCTGCCCAGTCATCGAGCCCGGTGCTGCTGCTCGGCGAGACGGGCACCGGCAAGGAGCTGCTGGCGCACGCCATCCATGCGGCGTCGGCGCGTGCGCAAGGGCCGTTCGTCAGCCTCAACATCGCGGCCGTGCCCGACACGCTGCTGGAAGCCGAGTTCTTCGGCTTTGCGCCCGGCGCGTTCACCGGCGCTGACCGCAAGGGGCGCGAGGGCAAGTTCAAGCTGGCCGACGGCGGCACGCTGTTCCTCGACGAGATCGGCGATATGCCGCTCGGCCTGCAGGCCAAGCTGTTGCGCGCGCTGCAAGAAGGCGAGATCGAACCGCTGGGTTCCAACAAGCTGATCGCTTTCGATGCGCGGGTGATCGCCGCCACCTCGCGCGACCTGGCGGCGCTGGTGCGAGAGGGGCGCTTTCGCGAAGACCTTTACTACCGGCTCAACGTCTTGCCGTTGCGCGTGCCGCCGTTGCGCGACAGGCGCGGAGACATCCCGGCGCTGGTCGAAGCACTGGGCGACGACATGGCGCAGCGAAGTGGCGAGGCGCCTCCCGAACTGCTGCCCGATGCGCTGGCGCTGCTGGCCGCGCAGCACTGGCGCGGCAACATCCGCGAACTGCGCAACGTGCTGGAACAGGTCGCGATGCGCAGCGATTCGACGCGCATCGACGCGGCCGAGATCAAGCGCGTGCTGGCCGAAACGGGTGTTGAAAAGATAGCGGCGCCTGAGGTGCCATTGCAGGCTGACGACGATGTCGACGGCACGCGCTTGTTGCGGCCGCTGTCGGAACAGATCGCCGAACTCGAGCAACGCGCGATCGCTGCGGCGATGTCGAGCACCGGCGGCAACAAGCTGGCGGCGTCGCGGTTGCTCGGCATCTCGCGCGCCACGCTGTACGACCGCATGACGGGTGCCACCGAAGACCGCTGATTGCCGTACAGGCCGAACAGGCACCGCGTCAAGCAAGCTGCTGGAAAACCCTGACCACAGATCAGGCAGTTGTATGAAATACGAGCAAAACGGCTGTCTGTGCATCGCACGAAAGTTGCACTTTGCAAATGAACACCCCGTGTAAACAAGCGTTTCCGCGCTGGCATGAACTGTGCAATATTCAGCCATCATTCCACGGAGACAAAAGATGAATCGTCGCAACACCGTCGCGCTCGCGGCCGCCTTTGGCGCCATCGGCACGCTCGCCATGCTGGGTCAGACGCCGGCCTTCGCGCAGTCCGGCAAGGACATCCGCATTGCCCACATCTACAGCAACACCGGTCCGCTCGAAGCCTATGGCAAGCAGACCGCGATCGGCTTCAACCTCGGCCTCGAATACGCGACCGGCGGCACGATGATGGTCAACGGCCGCAAGCTGGTCGTGATGGAAAAAGACGACCAGGGCAAGCCCGATGTCGCCAAGTCTTTGCTCGCCACGGCGTACAGCGACGACAAGGCCGACCTCGCCGTCGGCACCTCGTCGTCAGGCGCTGCGCTGGCGATGCTGCCTGTCGCGGAGGAGTACAAAAAGATTCTCGTGGTCGAGCCCGCTGTGGCCGATTCGATCACCGGCGACAAGTGGAACAAGTACATCTTTCGCACCGCGCGCAACAGCTCGCAGGACGCCATCAGCAACGCGGTCGCGCAAGACAAGGAAGGCACGTCGATCGTGCTGATGGCGCAAGACAACGCGTTCGGGCGCGATGGCCAGACAGCCTTCAAGGAAGCCATCAAGAAGGCCAAGATCGTGGGCGAGGAATACCTGCCGCCGGCGACCACCGACTTCACCGCGGCTGCGCAACGCGTGCTTGAAAAATTCAAGGGCGTGTCGGGCCGCAAGGTGGTCTACATCGTGTGGGCCGGCGCGGCCAATTCGTTCAAGGTGTCGGACCTCGGCTTGAAGAGCGCCGGCATCGAGATCGCGGGCGGCGGCAACATCCTGCCGGCGCTGGTCAACTACAAGCCGTTCCCGGGCATGGAAGGCTCGATCTACTACTACTTCGGCATCCCGAAGAACGCGACCAACGAATGGCTGGTCGCCAACCACTACAAGAAGTACAAGGCACCGCCTGACTTCTTCACCGCAGGCGGCTTCGCGGCGGCCACGGCCATCGTCACTGCGCTGAAGAAGACGGGTGGCGACACCGGCACCAACAAGCTCATCACCACCATGGAAGGCATGAGCTTCGATACGCCCAAGGGCACGATGACTTTCCGCAAGGAAGACCATCAGGCAATGCAGTCGATGTACCACTTCAAGATCAAGATCGACCCGGCATTCGCATGGGGCGTGCCGGAGCTGGTGCACGAAATCAAGCCTGAAGAGATGAACATCCCCATCAAGAACAAGCGCTGAGTCGGCTCTTGCTCGAAACGAAAAATCTGACCATCCGCTTCGGCGGTCACGTGGCGGTCAACGCGGTCTCGTGCGCTTTCGCGCCGGGCACGTTGACTGCCATCGTCGGCCCCAACGGTGCGGGCAAGACGACCTACTTCAACCTGATCTCCGGGCAGCTCAAAGCGAGCGCCGGCACGGTCTCGCTCGATGGTCGCGTGCTGTCGGGACTGTCGCCTTCCGAGCGCACGCGTGCCGGTCTCGGCAGGGCGTTTCAGTTGACCAATCTGTTTCCCAACCTGAGCGTGCTCGAAAACGTCCGGCTCGCGGTGCAGGCTGCTCGCGAAGGCGCGCATCGGCGCGGCTTCAACCTGTGGAGCATCTGGAGCGATCACAAAGATCTGACCGATCGCGCCGACCAGATCCTGGCCGACGTGGCACTCAAGTCCAAGGAATACGCGGTGGTGTCCAGCCTGCCGCACGGCGATCAGCGCAAGCTCGAAGTCGCGTTGCTGATGGCACTCGAACCCAAGGTCTTCATGTTCGACGAACCCACTGCCGGCATGAACGCGGCCGAAGCGCCGGTCATCCTCGATCTGATCCGCAAGCTCAAGCAGGACAAGCGCAAGACCATCCTGCTGGTCGAACACAAGATGGACGTGGTGCGCGAGTTGGCCGACCGCATCATCGTGCTGCACAACGGCACGCTGGTGGCGGACGGCGAACCGGCTGAAGTGATCGCATCGCCGATCGTGCAGGAGGCGTACCTTGGTGTTGCTGCAGGTTCGGCCGCCGTGAAGGAAGCCGCATGACCAACCTGCTCGAACTGAAGGGCGTGCACACGCATATCGGCGCGTACCACATCCTCCACGGCGTCGACCTCGTGGTGCCGCGCGGCCAGCTCACGATGCTGCTCGGCCGCAATGGTGCGGGCAAGACGACGACGCTGCGAACCATCATGGGACTGTGGCTGGCCTCGCAAGGTACCGTGCGCTTTGGCGCGGGGCAGGGCGATGGTCAAGACATCACGCACCTGTCGACACCTCAAATCGCCGAGCTCGGCATCGCCTACGTTCCTGAAACGATGGGCATCTTCTCGGACCTGACGGTGAAAGAAAACATGGTGCTCGCGGCACGCAGCGCCAAGCGCGCATCGGACATCGACACGGTCCGGCTCGAATGGATCTTCGAGCTGTTCCCAGCGGTCGAGAAGTTCTGGAATCACCCCGCCGGCAAGCTGTCGGGCGGCCAAAAGCAGATGCTCGCGGTATCGCGCGCCATCGTCGAGCCGCGTGAACTGCTCATCGTGGACGAGCCGAGCAAGGGACTCGCGCCGGCCATCATCAACAACATGATCGACGCCTTCGCGCAGCTCAAGGCGAGCGGCGTGACGGTGCTGCTGGTCGAGCAGAACATCCACTTCGCTCAGCGCCTGGGCGACAGCGTGGCGGTGATGGACGACGGCCGCGTGGTGCACGCCGGATCGATGGCCGAGTTCTCTGCAGACACTGCTTTGCAGCAGTCGCTGCTGGGATTGGCACTGTGAAGTCCATCGCTGTGAAATTCGAACTGGATTTCGACTGGAAGCCGCTGTTGCTCGTGCCGGTGTTGGCGCTCGTCGCCTTGCCCCTCGTCGGCACTCCATCGACATGGCTCACGCTCACCATCGCCGGCCTGGCGATGGGGATGATCATCTTCATCATCGCGTCGGGGCTCACGCTGGTGTTCGGGCTGATGGACGTGCTCAACTTCGGTCACGGCGTGTTCATCGCGCTCGGTGCCTATGTCGCGACCACCGTACTCGGCGGCATGCAGGACTGGACCAGTGTCGACTCGCTCGGCCGCAATCTCGTCGCGCTGCTGCCGGCGTTGCTGCTCGCCATGCTGGCGGCCGGTGCGCTGGGCGTGGTGTTCGAGCGCTTCATCGTGCGGCCGGTGTACGGCCAGCATCTGAAGCAGATCCTCATCACCATGGGCGGCATGATCATCGGCGAAGAGCTGATCAAGGTGGTGTGGGGGCCGCAGCAGATTCCGTTGCTGCCACCCGCAGCGTTGCAGGGCACGGTGTTCTGGCTCGGCGCTTCGATCGAAAAATACCGGCTGCTGGCGGTTGCAATCGGTCTGGTCGTTTTCCTCGCGCTGGCCTGGACGCTGTCGCGCACCAAGATCGGTCTCTTGATCCGCGCCGGCGTGCAAGACCGCGAGATGGTCGAGTCGCTGGGCTACCGGATCCGGCGCCTCTTCATCGGCGTGTTCGTCGTCGGCAGCGCGCTCGCGGGCCTGGGTGGCGTGATGTGGGGCATGTTCCAGCAGAGCGTGGTGCCGCAGATCGGCGCGCAGGTCAACGTGCTCATCTTCATCGTGATCATCATCGGCGGGCTGGGCTCGACCGGTGGTGCGCTCATCGGTGCGTTGATGGTCGGGCTAATGGCCAACTACAGCGGATTTCTGGCACCGAAGGTGGCGCTGTTCTCCAACATCCTGCTGATGGTCGGCGTGTTGTTATGGCGGCCGCAGGGCGTCTATCCGGTGGCGAATCGATGAGTCCGGCAATGTTGAAACGCCTTCTCTCCAATGACATGCCGCGCAGCCGCGTGCTGGCGGTGCTGCTGGTTGCGCTGTTGCTCGGCCTGGCCTTCGCGCCCTTCATCTTCCCCGGTGTCAAGGCGCTGAGCGTGGCGGCCAAGGTGCTTGTGTTCATCGTGTTGGTGGCGAGCTTCGACCTGCTGCTGGGCTACACCGGCATCGTGAGTTTCGCGCACACGATGTTCTTCGGCATCGGGGCGTATGGCATCTCGATCGCGGCGACGCGGCTCGGCGCCAATTGGGGCGCGGTGGTAGTCGGGCTCGGCGCTTCGCTCGCGGTGTCGCTGGTGCTGGCACTGGCCGTCGGCTTGTTTTCGCTGCGCGTCCGGGCGATCTTTTTCGCGATGATCACGCTCGCGGTGGCGTCGGCTTTCCAGACGCTGGCGTCGCAGTTGTCGGACTTCACCGGCGGCGAAGACGGCCTCACGTTCAAGCTTCCCGCGCTGATCTCGCCGAGCTTCGAATTTGCCGACGAGCCGTTCTTGGGTGTCTCGCTCGACGGCCGCTTGCTCTGCTACTACCTGCTGTTCGTGGTCGCGGTCGTGCTTGTGCTGGCGTTGCTGCGCATCGTCAACTCACCGTTCGGTCGAGTGCTGCAGGCGATTCGCGAGAACGAGTTTCGGGCCGAGGCCATCGGCTACCGCGTGGTCGTGTATCGCACCACGGCTGCCGTGCTGTCGGCGCTGTTCGCGACGCTCGCGGGCGCGATGCTGGCGATCTGGCTGCGCTACAACGGGCCGGACACTTCGCTCAGTTTCGAGATCATGGTCGACGTGCTGTTGATCGTCGTCATCGGCGGCATGGGCAGCATCTACGGGGCGGTGATCGGTGCGGCGTTGTTCGTCATGGCACAGAGCTATCTGCAGGACTTGCTCAAGCTCGGCAGCGATGCGGCGAGCGGCTTGCCGTGGCTGTCCGCGCTGCTGTCGCCCGACCGCTGGCTGCTGTGGATGGGCGTGCTGTTCGTGTTGTCGGTGTATTACTTTCCGACCGGCATCGTCGGCCGTTTGCGCGCGAGGGCCTTGCGATGACCCCGCCGTCTTCCTGCTACGTCAAGATACTGGGGCGCGAAATCCACTGGATGGATTGGGGTCCACAAGACGGACCGGTCGTCGTCGCATGGCACGGCTTGGCACGGACCGGCCGCGACATGGATGAGCTCGCTGCACACTTTGCCGCCAAGGGATTCCGGGTGGTGTGCCCCGACACCATCGGCCGTGGCCTGAGCCAGTGGAGCCCGGCGCCCGACGATGAGTACCAGCTCTCGTTCTATGCCCGGCTTGCAGAAGCGTTTTGCGATGCACTGAAGCTCGATCGCATCCACTGGGTCGGCACGTCGATGGGCGGCGCCATCGGCACCGTGTGCGCGTCGGGCCTGACCGTGCCACGCATTAAGTCGCGCATCGCGAGCCTCACGCTGAACGACAACGCCCCACAGCTTGCGCAGTCGGCCATCGACCGCATTCGCGCCTATGCCGGTAACCCGCCAGCCTTCGACACCATCGCAGAACTCGAAGCGTTTTTTCGCACGGTTTACAAACCTTATGGATGGCTCAGCGATGCGCAGTGGCTGCGTCTGACCGAGACATCGACGCGCAGACTGCCCGACGGCCGCGTGACGCCGCACTACGATCCGTTGATGGTGCGCCAGTTCACAGCGCATGAAAACGACTACCTCATCTGGCCGCATTGGGACGCCATCGAGGCGCCGGTTCTGCTCCTGCGCGGTGTCGATTCCGACCTGGTGCGGCCGGAGGTCATAGACGAAATGCGCGGTCGTGGGCCGGGCGCCGCCGGGCGATTGCAAGTGATCGAAGTGCCCGGTTGCGGCCATGCGCCGGCGCTGAATGTGGATTCGCATCTGGCGCCGATCGAGGCCTTCGTGCGCTCAGCAGGAATCTGAGCGCGCAGTCACAATCGCGGCCCGAGTCACGAGCAAGCTGTCGCGACTCATCCCCACGCACTCAGTGCGCCAATACCGCAAAAGCGACTCCAGGAGATTCCCATGGCCCTCACGATGTATGACGCATCCGTTACCGTTTTCATGCACAACCTCAAGCAGCTGTCGCACCTGCTCGATAAGGGTGCTGCGCATGCCGAGTCCACTGGCATCGACCCCGCGACGCTGGTGCAGGCCAAGCTGGCCGAAGATATGCGCCCGCTGTCGTTCCAGATCCAGAGCGCGAGCGATGCCAGCAAGCTGGCCGTGGTGCGTTTGAGTGGCGTCCCGGCACCGAGCTTTCCCGATACCGAAACGACTTTCGACGAGCTGCGAGCACGCGTCGCCAACACACGCGACTACCTAGAGACCGTCTCGCGCCAAGCCTTCGAGGGCAGCGAGGAACGCGTCGTCACGATGAAGGCGGGCACGGTCGAGCTTGAATTCACCGGCCAGTCGTACCTGCTGCACTTTGCGCTGCCGAACTTTTTCTTCCACGTGACGACCGCGTACGACATCCTGCGTCACAACGGCGTGCCGGTCGGCAAGCGCGACTTTCTCGGTCGCCTGTAACTGGCACTGAGCTTGGGACGCTGGTCAGGCCGTCGACTCTCTGAGTCCGGGCAAGGAAAAGACTTGTCACGGCGTGATTGGCAGATACCCGGATTTCTCGAAATCGACCAAGGTGCCCATCCCGGAGACGACCACACGGGCGTACGGCAACAAGTCTTGAGCCGAGTAGCCTTTCAGTCGCATGGCGACGCTACATTCGTACAGCTTTGCGCCCTGTTTGACCATCTCGTCGAGCAGGGCTCGATTCGGATTGCCTGCCGGATGCGGTGTTTTGACTTTGCTGTCGTAGGCATCGTCAGTCAGTAGAAATTGCGCGCCGTCAGCCCTGAAGACCATGGCAATGTCGTAGTCCTTGCCAGGCTGCATGCCAAGCGCTGCGTAATGATCGAACAAGTTTTTCGCTGCCAGCACCTGTTTGGCAATGCCATTGGGAACAGTGTCTGCGTAGTTAATCTGAATGACGACCTTCAGCCCGGTCTGTGCCGCGATCTGCAATGGCGGCTTGGTGTTTTCGGCGGCCGGGACTGTCGTTTGAGCCGACGCAACAGACGCTCCGCACTGCAACGACAGGGCGAGAAGAACGGTCGTGACGATCGACAATAAGTTGATTGGTTTTTTCATCTGTTTTCCTTGGTTTGTGGTCCTATGCGGATCGCGGTAGCGCCGCCATCCTGCGTCGTTCGAGGAGTTCGAAGACTCCCATGCCCGCCAGCATCGCGACCGCGAACACCGCCGCCTTGAACTGCCCCATACCGAGCGCCACCAAGCCCGGCCCCAGACAGAAGCCGGCTATGCCCCAGCCCATGCCAAACAGAATGCTGCCGAGCCCCAGTCGACGAACAGGCCGCCGATGACGCCGCTGATACCGGCAATCCGGCCATTGAGCAACACCAGCATGGCTGCAGCGATACCTATCAAACCCCCGCCCGCCAAAGCCGGCCAGGGCGTGAACATATTCCAGGCAATCGTCATCATTGTTCCTTCGGGCAGTACAGGCGATAGAGAACCTCGAGGATCTGCAGAAGGTTCGGATCGGCCACGCTGTAGTAGATGTTCTTGCCCTCGCGGCGTGTGGCGACCACGCCCTCGTTGCGCAGCACGCCGAGTTGTTGCGACAGCGTCGGCTGGCGGATGTCGAGGTGTGTTTCCAGATCGCCCACGCACATTTCGCCTTGCGACAACTGACACAGCAACAACAGTCGCTCGACGTTGGCCAGTAACTTGAGCGCACCGACGGCCTGATCGGCAGCCCGGCGCAGCGTTTCAGTGTCGAAGGCGATGGCTGCAGATTTCATGAAGGGGAATCGATTTCAAAGGCTTGCTTTCATTATGCTTATCAATATAATATAAATCAATGTAATTCTGCTGGCAAAAGCACGCCGCGCTTTAAGTGCTGGCCTGCCATACCGCCCGACCCAGGAGAACTTCGATGATCTTTCGCCAACTGTTCGAGCCGTTGTCGAGTACCTACACCTACTTGTTGGGTTGCCAGAACACAGGCAGGGCTATCCTGGTCGATCCGGTGATCGTCACCATGGAACGCGATTTGGCAGAAGTCGACCGCCTTGGCCTGACGCTGGCGTTCACCATGGAGACGCATATCCATGCCGACCACATCACGGCCGCCCTCGAACTCAAGAATAAGGTCGGCAGCAGGATCGTGGCACCGGCATTCGATCGGCTGGCCTGCGTCGATGTCGGCATTGAAGAAGGAACGCCGTTCACGATGGGAAGCCTCCAGTTGCAGCCGCTGCACACGCCGGGCCACACGGCCGGGCACTTTGCTTACCTGCTCGGCGACAGGCTGTTGACCGGCGACGCGTTGCTGATCGAAGGCTGCGGCCGTACGGACTTCCAGAATGGTGATGCCGATGCCTTGTACAAAAGCGTCACTGAGAAACTGTTTTCATTGCCGGATGACACGCTGGTTTATCCGGCCCACGACTATCAGGACCGGCGCGTTTCAACCATTGCGCAGGAAAAGAAACGCAACCCGCGCCTCGGCCAGCAGCAAACCCTGGAGCAGTTCCGGGACACGATGGCCAAGCTGAAACTGCCGTATCCGAAGTTCATCGATTACGCCGTGCCCGGCAACCGGCAGTGCGGTGTCTGTCCGGACCATCTTCCCGAAAACCTGGCGCAATACTGCGACCACATGACCGAAAGCCTCCAGGGCTGATCTCATTTTCAAGGAGCCAAAGCATGACCTCGTGCACCCGCATCGACGACCAAATTTTTATGGGGCCCCAACCTACCGAACAGGATCTCGATGCTGCCAGGCAGCAAGGCATCAGAACGGTGATCGATTTCCGGTTGCCATCGGAGACTGTGGCATCCAACCAGAGTTTGACGAAGACTCACGGGATGGCCTACATCAACATTCCGGTCAACAAAGCCGCGCTATCGGCGGACCAGATAGGGGTCTTGGACAATGCAATGAAAGAACACGAAGGCCCGTTTCTGTTGCACTGCGCCACCGGCGCGCGCGCTGCGCTGCTCCTGTCGCTGAGCAAGGCGGGACAGGAAGGCTGGAATAGCAGTCAAACATTCGCCGAAGCGAAACGATTCGGCTTCGATCTGGAAACGTCACCGGAATTTGTGAAATTTGTGAAGCAGACTCTCGGTTGATAAGACGCGGACAGATCAGTCAACTCAAGTATTCAAAGGTGCGTCCTTGCTGGAACGGACCGGTTTTGTCGCTTTAGAGTGCCCGCCCAGGCCACCCACCGTGTTGGTTCCCCGACCGCTGTTGAATTCGGCGTTGCGCAATTTGATCGACAACTCGCTGCGCCATGGGGGAGGCAGTGCCGGTCTTATTCATGTGGAATGTGCGGATTCAGGGCACATGCAGTTGAGCGATTTTGGCGGCGTGGCGCCAGCGACTTCAATGGCTCCGGAGAAATCACGAGCCTAACGATTCCGCATTGCGGCAGTCCCGCGTTCTCCGGGAATCTGTGCGGCTAACCCTGCAGGGTCGGCCAGCCAGCGAGGTTGCGCTCGGTGATGTCGGCCAGCGCGGTGATCCACGCCGGGCTGTCGTTAAGGCACGGAATAAAGTGGAACTCGCCGCCGCCTTCATGCACGAAAGCCTCACGGCCTTCCATCGCGATTTCTTCCAGCGTCTCGAGGCAGTCCGCCGGAAAGCCGGGGCACATCACATCGACGCGACGGGTGCCGGCTGCGCCCAGTTCCCGCAGGGTCGGCTCGGTGTAGGGCTCCAGCCACTTCGCGCGACCGAAACGCGACTGGAAGGTCACGCGATGCTGCGCCGGCGAGAGCTGCAGTCGCGCCACCAGCAGGCGTGCGGTTTCGAGGCACTGCTCCTGGTAAGGATCGCCCAGCGCGATGTTGCGTGCCGGGATGCCGTGAAAGCTCATGAGCAGCACATCGCCCCGGCCATTGAGCTGCCAGTAGCGCTCGACACCTTGGGCCAGCGCATCGATGTAGCCGGCGTCGTCGTGGTAACGGTTGACGAAGCGAAACTCCGGCATGCGACGCTGCCGCTTGGTCCACGCCTGCACCGCATCGATCACGCTGGCCGTCGTGGTCGCCGAATACTGCGGGTAGGCCTGCATTACCAGCACGCGGGTCACGCCCTCGGCCTGCAGCGCATCGAGCTGCGAGGCGATCGACGGATTGGCATAGCGCATCGCGTCGCGCACCGTGACGCGATGGCCGCGTTCGCTGAGCCAGCCGGCCAGCATGACGGCCTGCTTTTTCGTCCACACCTTGAGCGGTGACCCTTCGGGCAGCCAGATGCTGGCGTATTTGGCAGCCGACTTGGCGGGCCGCACGCGCAGGATGATCCCGTGCAGGATCAGGCACCAGATGGCACGCGGAATTTCCACCACGCGGTAGTCATGCAGGAACTGCGAAAGGTAGCGCCGCACCGCCGGCGCGGTGGGCTCGTCGGGCGAGCCGAGGTTGCACCAGAGCACGGCGGTGCGCTCGTTGGCAGGGGATGTAGCAGGGGAGACCGGGCTCGGCGCAGGGCTGGAAGGCATGCGATATTCTCTCGCATGACCTCAGAAGCTGCAGTCCCGGTGGCTCCCGTCCAACTAGATGTGAAGCGCATTTCAGCGATTTCACTCGACCTGGACGACACCCTCTGGCCCGTGTGGCCCGCCATCGAGCGCGCCGAGCGCGTGCTTCATGCATGGCTCGTCAAGGAGGCGCCGAAGACTGCGGAGCTGCTGGTCACGCCCGGCATCCTGCGCGAACTGCGCGAAGCCACTGCCAAGGAACGATCGGACCTCGCGCATGACATGAGCGCACTGCGCCGCGAGTCGATTCGCACCGCGCTACGGCGCGCCGGTGAAGACCCGGCCCTTGCCGACCCGGCCTTCGATGCCTTCTTCGCGCAGCGTCAGCGCGTGGAGCTCTACGACGATGCGCTGCCGGCCCTCAAGTGGCTGAGCGAGCGCTACCCGCTGGTCGCGATTTCGAACGGCAATGCAGACATCCACCTCACCGGTGTCGGACGCTGGTTTCGCACCGCCTTCAACGCGCGCGCGTTCGGCAGCGGCAAGCCGCATGCGCCGATATTTCGTGCGGCTGCCGCTTCCGTCGGCCTGTTGCCGCGCGACGTGCTGCATGTGGGCGACGACGCCGCGCTGGACGTGGTCGGCGCGCTCAACGCCGGCATGCAGGCGGCCTGGCTGGTTCGCGACGAGCGACCTTGGGAGCACGATGCGAGGCCGCAGCTGATCGTGCCGAACTTGCACGCGCTGTGCGTGGCGCTGGAAGCAGGGTAGCCGCGCAGTCCGAGCGACCGGCTTCAGTCGAGTGCGAATTGTTCCCGAACCGCTTCGCAAAAACTTGCCGTGCCGCTGATCGAGACGACGAAGGTGCGCCGCGCTGCGCCTTCGTCGGGTTCCTGCAGATCGAAGTCCCAGTCGGCGCCAGCGCTCAACTCGCCGCGTCCAAGGGGGAACAGGGCGTTAGCCCATGCAAGCACCTGCGCGATTTCAGCCTCGACCTGAGCGGCCTCGGCTGGCGTGGTCGACGCCATCGCTTCGAAAGTGCCGATGCCTTCCGTGTCTTCCGTGAAGTCGAAGACGAGGTACTGCAGTGTCATGGCGAGGGCATTTTTTTTGCCGCTGCGGCCAATCCGCTCATGACCGCACCTTCGAGCGTGGCGGGATAAGGGCCTTCGATGTAGTCGCCGCAAGCGTCGAGGCCGGGCGCTATCGACATCGGAGGGCGCGCGAGGCCGGGCGTGCAGGCGAAGGTCGCGCGCTTTTCGACCACGGTCAGCACGACTCTGGGATCGGCGCAACCCAGTTGCTCGCGGGCCTGGGCAACGACTTGCGATTCGAGCATCGCGCGCTCGGTCGAACTCGCGCTCACGACCATGGCCCATAAGCCGTCCGGACCACCGGTCCGTGCGCGATCGAAGACGAACTGGGCGGGTGCGTCGGGCGTCGAGCGCAGTGCCAGCATCGGCTTGGGCAACCTATGGCCGCCTTCGAGATAGACCGTCGTGATGGCTTCGAATCGCAAGGCGCGTGCGTTGGCGGACCAGCTTCTGGCTTGCACAACGCCGCTCGATTCGACCAGCCGTGCCGCCTCGCCGGGAGGGCATGCGAGCACGACGTGATCGAACTCGCCGTTGGCATCCTCGACGCCGGCCTGGCCTTTGTCGCCGTCTCCGACGATCCGCCAGCCACGCGCTGCGGGGACGATCGCCTGCACGCGGCAGCCCGGCGCGATGCGGCCGCCATGCGCTGCCACCCAGCGTGCCGCTGCTTCCGGAAACAGCGCACCCAGATCGACACGCGGCAGCAGGAGATTCGATCCGCCGCTCACCCCGAACATCGCATCACGCAGCACGCGCAAGAACACCTGACCGCTGGCCGCGTCTGCTGCCGTGTTCAGCGCCGAGACGCACAGTGGATCGATCATCTCGGCCCGTACACGGTGCGTGAGTTCACCGCACAAATCGGCGACCGTGCGGTCTGCCTCGCACTCGAACTTCGTGCGTAGCCATCCCGCGGCGACGCGCAGTAGCGACAGCTTGTCGCGCCACGACCAGCCGCGTGCGCTCACGATGCCTATCAGCGCGTCGAGCGGTGCCGGCAGCTTGGGAAAGCGCAAGCCCATGCCGTCAGGAAAGACCATCGTCAGCGGCATGCGCAGAAGTGCGGTGTCGACATCGATGCCGACCTGTCGCATCAAGCGCAAGGTCTGGGTGTAGGCGCCGATGAGGATGTGCTGGCCGTTGTCGAGGATTATGTTTTGGCCGTCGGCCAGGGTGGCCTGGACGGCGCGGGCGCGTCCGCCGAGCGTGCGGGCTGCTTCGAAGATGGTGACATCGTGGCCGGCTTGGGTGGCGGCCACTGCGGCGGAGAGACCCGACCAACCTGCGCCCACGATGGCGACGGTGGTTGCCCTCATGGAAAGGGAGCAATGCGGCGCCGTCGCGTCATACGCGACCCAAAGCCTGGACACGCCACGCGAGCCAAAGCTTGCGCACCGGCGTCAGGCTCACGCGCTGGTTCAGCACCTGGAAGTCGTCGCTCTCGATCTCGCGCAGCAGCGTGCGGTAGATGCTCGCCATCATCAGGCCGGGCTTCTGTGTACGTCGGTCGGCAGCGGGCAGCAGCGTCAGCGCTTCGTCGTAGGCGGCATGGGCACGCGTGGCCTGAAACTTCATCAGCGCGACGAAGCGCTCGGAGTGGACGCGGTTGAGCACCTCGTGCGCCTTGACGTCGAACTGCTGCAACTCGTTCACGGGCAGGTAGATGCGGCCGCGCAATGCGTCTTCGCCTACATCGCGAATGATGTTGGTGAGCTGCAGAGCGAGGCCGAGCTTGTGGGCGTACTGCGTGGTTGCGTCCTCAGTCTGTCCAAAGATGCGTGCCGCGACTTCGCCGACAACGCCGGCCACGCGGTGGCAATACAGGCGCAGTGCAGGGAAGTCGAGGTACCGCGTCTGGTCGAGGTCCATCTGGCAACCGTCGACGACTTCGTGCAGCTGCCGCGCCTCGATGCCGTAGGCGCCCGCATGCGGCATGAGCGCCTTCATGACCGGGTGCCGCGGTTGGCCGGCAAAAGACTGGGCGACCTCGGTGCGCCACCAGGCGAGCTTGGTGGCGGCGACACCGGGGTCGGTCACTTCGTCGACCACGTCGTCGACTTCGCGGCAGAACGAATAAAACGCAGTGATGGCGGCGCGACGCGGCTTCGGCAGAAAGAGGAAGGCGTAATAAAAGCTGCTGCCCGATGCAGCCGCCTTGTCCTGGACGTACTGTTCGGGCGTCATCGCGGGGATGCTTCTTCTTTTTTCATCGGTTGCGATTGTCTCCGCATCCACAGGGTTCGCCAGGCCAGCAGCGGCGCATCGCTTTTGCCGATGGTCGGACGCTCTGAAAAAGTGTCGAAGCCGATGGCCTCGATCTTGTCGAGGATGCGCAGGCCGCCTTGCACGACGAGGCGCAGTTCCCAGCCGGCGCGGCCGGACAGTCGATGCACCAGCGGTGCGCCTTGCTGCATCAGCTCGCGTGCCCATGCGGTTTCTTGTGCCATCAGCGCGATGGCCTGCCGTGGTGGCTTGGCCGAAGTCATCGGCCTGAAAGAGTCGAAGCTTTCGCGCGCCAGCCCGTGCGCCGCACAATCCGCCAGGGGAAGATAGAAGCGTCCGCGCGGCAGATCGACGCTCGGGTCTTGCCAGAAATTAATGAGCTGCAGTGCGCTGCAGATGGCGTCGCTCCGGCGCAGCGATTCCGATTCGGCGATGCCGTAAAGATGCAGCAGCAGCCGGCCCACCGGATTGGCCGATCGGCGGCAGTAGTCGAGCAGCTCGGCGCGGTCGGCATAAGCGCCGCCGTCGCGCGTTTTCTCGATGTCCTGCATAAAAGCAGAGAGCAGATCGGCCAGCAGCGATTCGGGCAATTCGAACTGGGCCATGGCAGCCGCGAGCGGTCCGAACACGCCGGGCCAGCGCGACGAGGCAGCGCGCCCAGCTGCAATGGCGGCCAGGTCGGCGCGGAATGCCCTCAGGTCGGCGAGCCGCTCATCGGCAGACGCATCGCCCTCGTCGGTGATGTCGTCGGCGGTGCGGGCGAACCCATAGATGGCCGCAATCGGTGGGCGCAGGCGCGCCGGGCATAACCACGACGCGACCGGAAAATTTTCGTAGTGGTCAGGCACGTCGGCGATTGTCGGCGAGTCGCCACACGTCGGTCGCAGTCTGTCCCGCCCGGCCCTATGCTCGTCGTACCGTCACGCTCGAACCACCGTATGAACTCTCCCCCCAAGACGCTGCAGGACGCGGCCAAGACGCCACCGGGCGCAGGCCTGATGATCGCCGCGCTCGGTGTGGTGTTCGGTGACATCGGCACCTCGCCGCTGTATGCGTTCAAGGAAACGTTGAATCCGGACCATGGCGTGCCTTTTTCGCCGGACGCGGTGCTCGGCATGCTGTCGCTGATCTTCTGGGGCCTGATGTTCGTGGTCACGCTCAAGTACGTGGTGTTCGTGCTGCGCGCCGACCACGATGGCGAAGGTGGCATCCTGGCCTTGCAGGCGCTGGCGCGCCGGGCAATGGAAGGTCCGGGAACGCCGGTCTGGGCCTGGCAACTGCTTGGCATGCTGGGCCTGGTCGGCGCGGCGATGTTCTACGGCGACAGCCTCATCACCCCGGCCATCTCGGTGCTGTCCGCGGTCGAGGGGCTGGAGGTGCTGCAACCAGGGCTGGAACGCTTCGTGATCCCGATCACCATCGTCATCCTGATTGGTTTGTTCATGGTGCAGCGCAAGGGCACGGCGGTGGTCGGCAAGGTCTTCGGGCCGGTCATGCTGCTGTGGTTCTTCCTTCTGGCGGTGGGTGGGGCATGGCAGATCTGGCAGCAGCCGCAGGTGCTGGCAGCGCTCGATCCGCGCCATGCTTTCAGCTTCTTGTTCACGCATCGGGCGCAGGCGCTGCCCGTACTCGGCGCTGTGTTCCTGGCGTTCACCGGTGGCGAGGCGCTGTATGCCGATATGGGGCATTTCGGCGCGCGGCCGATTCGGCTGGCGTGGGCGTTTGTCGCGCTGCCCGGCCTGGTGCTCAATTACTTCGGCCAGGGCGCTTTGGTGCTTGGCAATCCGGCAGCCATCGACAACCCGTTTTTCCGACTCTTCCCGGCATGGAGCGTATTGCCGATGGTGGTGCTCGCGGCCATGGCCACGGTCATCGCTTCGCAAGCAGTGATCTCCGGCGCCTTTTCCCTGACAGCGCAGGCGATGCGCATGGGCTACCTGCCGCGCATGCGCGTGGTGCAGACCTCGCGCGATGCCATCGGGCAGATCTATGTGCCGGCAATCAACTGGATGCTGATGGTCGGCGTGCTGTTGCTGGTGCTGGGCTTTCGGAGTTCGAGCGCGCTCTCCGCCGCCTACGGCATCGCGGTGTCGATCACCATGGTCACGACGACGCTGCTGGCGGGCGTGGTGGCTTATGGGCTCTGGCGCTGGAACCGCGTTGCGGTGGTCGTCGGCGTGGTGCTCTTCGCGATCGTCGACCTGACCTTCGTTTTTGCCAACAGCCTGAAAGTGGCGCAGGGCGGCTGGCTGACGCTCGCGGTCGCCGCGGTGGTCATGGTGATATTCACCACCTGGGCGAAGGGGCGGCGCATCGGCCTCGAAGTCGCGGCCGCCGAGCGCCTGCCGCTCAAACCGTTCATCGAATCGCTCGCCATCAACCTGCCGCATCGGGTGCGTGGCACGGCGGTGTTTCCCAGCGTCGATGTCGACTCGGTGCCGTATGCGCTGCTGCACAACCTGAAGCACAACCAGGTGCTGCACGACCAGGTCATCGTGCTGCTGGTCCGGCCCTGCGACACGCCGCGTGTGGACGCGGCCCAGCGCATCGAGTCTGAGTCGCTGGGCCACGGCGTCTGGACGGTGACCGCGCGGCACGGCTTCATGGAACCGCCGGACGTGCCGAATTTCATTCGCATCTTCGCGTACCAGCAGGGTATCGGCTGCGACTCTATGACGACCTCGTACTTCACCTCGCGGGCGTCGATCTCGGCCAATTTGCCGGGCATGAACCCGCTGCGGGTGGCGCTGTTCAGTTGGATGCAGCGAAATGCGGGGCGCGCTTCGGACTACTTTCATCTGCCGGGCAACCGGCTGGTGGAGCTTGGGCAACGGACCTGACCGGCCAATTGACACGCTTTCGCGTTTACCCTAGATTACTAACCGCCCGGTCAGTAATGACTGCCGTTTCGTTTTCTCAAGGTAGGTCCTATGCCCGCGTTGCCCCTCGTTCGCGCTGTTTTTGCTCGCCGCGGTTCCCTGGTCACTTCAGCAGTCGCGGCAGCATTTGCCGCATTGGCGATTGCCGGCTGCTCGCATCCCGCCCCGCCAGAGGAGCCGTTGCGCGCGGTCAAGATCACGACGGTCGGTGTCTCCACTTTTGACACCGAGCCCGAGTTTTCCGCCGAGGTGCGGGCCCGCGTGGAATCGCGCATCGGTTTTCGGGTCGGCGGCAAGATCACCAAACGCCAGGTCGATATGGGCCAGCATGTGAATGCCGGCCAGGTGCTGGCGCAACTCGATCCGCAGGATTTCAAGCTCGCGACCGATGCGGCGCGTGCCCAGCTGGCCGCAGCGACGACCAATCGCGACATCGCAGCGAGTGACCTCAAGCGCTACCAGGGGTTGCGCGACCAGAACTTCATCAGCGGGGCCGATCTCGAGCGCCGCGAGACCACCTACAAATCGGCGCAGGCGCAGTTCGAGCAGGCACAGGCGCAGTTGTCGTCGCAGGGCAATCAGGCCAACTACACGACGCTGGTGGCCGACGTGCCGGGCATCGTCACCGCCATCGAGGCCGAGCCGGGCCAGGTGGTGACTTCCGGCACGCCGGTGGTTCGCATCGCGCAGGACGGCGCACGCGACGTGGTGTTCGCGGTGCCGGAAGACCGTGCTGCGCTCATCAAGCCGGGTGCGCCGGTGACAGTGCGCGGCTGGGCTGGCGGTGCTGAACTCGAAGGCAAGGTGCGCGAAGTCGCGGCCAGTGCGGATGCGGTGACGCGCACCTACACCGTCAAGGTCGCCATCGATGCGGCGACCGCGCCTGCCCTCGGTGCCACCGTCTATGCCCGCCCGCAGAGCCTGTCGCGCAGCGGCACCGCGGTGATCAAGTTGCCGACCAGCGCGCTGCGTCAGGAGGGCCAGGGCAGCGCTGTCTGGGTGCTCGACAAGGACACCATGACGGTGCGTTTGCAAGCCGTGCAGGTCGCGACGGCCGACGGCAACGCGGCGGTGATCTCCGGTGGCATCACGCCCGGGATGATGGTCGTGGTGGCCGGCGTGCACGTACTGCAGCCGGGTCAGAAGGTGTCGATCTATCAAGATAAGAACGCCATCGCAGCGGCGCCTTCCCCTGCGCCCGCCGCCGCTGTCGTGCCCACCGCAGCGGGTGCCAAACAATGACGTCGCCGGTCGAAGCCAAGCCCGCCGGGTTCAATCTCTCCAAATGGGCGCTCGACCACGGGGCGCTCACACGCTACCTGATGCTGGTGCTCATGGTGCTGGGGTTCACTTCGTACTTTCAGCTCGGGCAGGACGAAGACCCGCCGTTCACCTTCCGGGTGATGGTCGTGCAGACGTTCTGGCCCGGGGCCACTGCGCAGCAGGTGGCCGAGCAGGTCACCGACAAGATCGAGCGCACGCTGCAAGAGGTGCCGTACGCCGACAAAATCCGCAGTTACTCGAAGCCGGGTGAGTCGCAGATCATTTTCGAGATCAAGGATTCGTCCAGGGCTAGTGAGGTACCTAACGTCTGGTACACGGTGCGCAAGAAGATCGCCGACATGCGCGGAAACTTGCCCGGCGGCATCCAGGGCCCGTTCTTCAACGACGAATTCGGCGATGTCTTCGGCGTGATCTACGCACTCGAAAGCGAAGGCTTCAGCCAATCCGAGCTCAAGACCTTTGCCGACGATGTGCGCCAGCGCCTCTTGCGCGTCAAAGACGTTTCCAAGGTGCAGCAATTCGGTCTGCAGGACGAAAAAGTCTTCATCGAGGTTTCGCAGAAGCGCGTGGCGCAACTGGGGCTCGACTTCAACGCGGTGCTGGCGCAGATCGGCTCGCAGAACGCAGTCGAGCCTGCCGGCACGATCCAGTCGCCTTTGGATGTGGTGCAGGTGCGCGTGGCAGGGCAGTTCACCAGCGTCGAACAGTTGCGCGACATGCCCATTCGCGGCAGTTCGGGCAACCAGCTGCGCCTCGGCGACATCGCCGACATTCACCGTGGCTACGTCGATCCGCCGACCGTCAAGGTGCATTACCAGGGCAAGGAAGTGGTGGCACTCGGCATCTCGATGGCCAAGGGCGGCGACATCATCGCGTTGGGCAAGGCGCTGAAGGTCGCGACCAAAGAGATCGACAGGCAGTTGCCGGCCGGCGTCAAGCTGGCGCAGATCCAGGACCAGCCGGTGGCGGTGGCTGACTCCGTCAGCGAGTTCATCGACGTACTGGTCGAGGCCGTGGCCATCGTGCTGGCGGTGAGCTTCATCGCGCTCGGGCTTCACAAGGGCGGGCGCTTCGGCTGGTATGTCGACATCCGGCCGGGGCTGGTGGTGGCGATCACCATTCCGCTGGTGCTGGCGCTGACTTTCCTGGCGATGAACTACTTCGGCATCGGGCTGCACAAGATTTCGCTCGGCTCGCTGATCATCGCGCTCGGCCTCTTGGTCGACGACGCGATCATCGCGGTCGAGATGATGGTGCGGAAGATGGAAGAGGGCTACGACAAGGTGCGTGCCGCGACCTACGCCTACGACGTGACCGCCAAGCCGATGCTGACTGGCACCTTGATCACCGCGGCTGGCTTCCTGCCTATCGGCATCGCGAAGTCTGTGACGGGCGAGTACACCTTCGCGATCTTCGCGGTGACCGTGATCGCCCTGCTGTTGAGCTGGATCGTGTCGGTGTATTTCGTGCCGTATCTCGGCACGGTGCTGCTCAAGGTGAAGCCGCACGACCCTGACGCGCCACCGCACGAGCTGTTCGACTCGCCCTTCTACAACACGTTCCGCCGCACGGTGAACTGGTGCGTGGAGTACCGCTGGATCACCATCGGTGCGACTGTTGCGATTTTTGCGTTGGGTATCGTCGGCATGGGCAAGGTCCAGCAGCAGTTCTTTCCCGATTCGAGTCGACCTGAAATCCTGGTTGAACTGTGGTCGCCCGAAGGCACCTCGTTCGCAGCGTCTGAAGCCATTGCCCGACGTGCCGAGAAACGGTTCATGCAGGAGTCCGGCGTGGCCACGGTGGCGACCTGGATCGGCACCGGCGTGCCTCGCTTCTATCTGCCACTCGACCAGGTGTTCCCGCAAACCAACGTGTCGCAGATGATCGTGCTGACGAAAGATCTGCATCAGCGAGAGTTGCTTCGCGTGAAACTGCCGGCCATCCTGGCGCAGGAATTCCCCGAGGTGCGGGGCCGCGTCAAGCTGCTGCCCAACGGCCCGCCTGTCGCATACCCGGTGCAGTTTCGCGTGATCGGCACGGATCCGGCGACGCTGCGCATCAAGGCCGACGAGGTCAAGGCCGTGATGCGCGACAACGCCAACATGCGCGGCGTCAACGACAACTGGAACGAGTCGGTCAAGGTGATCCGGCTCGAAATCGATCAATCGAAGGCACGCGCCTTGGGCGTGACGAGCCAGGCGATCGCGCAAGCGTCCAAGACGATGTTCAGCGGCACCAACGTGGGCCAATACCGCGAGAACGACCGGCTCATCGACATTGTCTTGCGCCAGTCACCGGACGAGCGCCAGGCGATCTCGGACATCGGCAACGCCTACATCCCGACGACATCGGGCCATTCGATTCCGTTGACACAGATCGCCCGGCCGGTATTCACATGGGAGCCGGGCGTGATCTGGCGCCAGAACCGTGACTACACGATCACCGTGCAGGGCGACATCGTCGAGGGGCTGCAAGGCGCGACCGTGACCAACCAGTTGCTGCCGAAGCTGCGCGAGATCGAGGCGAAGTGGCGGGCCGACGGCCAGGGCGCCTATCGCATCGAAGTGGCGGGCGCCGTGGAGGAGAGCAGCAAGGGTTCGTCGTCGATCGTGGTCGGCGTGCCGATCATGCTTTTCCTGGTGTTCACGTTGCTGATGCTGCAGTTGCATAGCTTCAGCCGGTCGTTGCTCGTGTTCATTACCGGGCCGCTGGGTATTGCGGGTGTGTCGGCGGCATTGCTGCTGTTGAACCGGCCGTTCGGCTTTGTCGCGTTGCTCGGCGTGATCGCGTTGATGGGCATGATCCAGCGCAACTCGGTAATCCTGATCGACCAGATCGAGAGCGATCGGGCAGCGGGCGTGCCTGCCTGGGATGCGATCGTCGAATCGGCTGTGCGGCGGCTGCGGCCGATCGTGCTGACCGCGGCGGCTGCGGTGCTGGCGATGATTCCGCTGTCGCGCAGTGTCTTCTGGGGGCCGATGGCGGTCGCCATCATGGGCGGGCTGATCGTGGCAACCGTGCTGACCCTGTTGGCCTTGCCTGCAATGTATGCCGCGGCGTTCAGGGTCAAGCGCGAACCTGTCGAAGGTTCGCAAGAGGTGCTGAAACACGTCCCCGTTAGCGTTTAAAATGCGCGATTGACCGATTTCGACGGGTGGTCTGCTTTTCAGAGGCCGCCCGTTTTCGCATCCATTTCACCTGATCGCGCGGGTGGCGAAATTGGTAGACGCACCAGGTTTAGGTCCTGACGTTCGCAAGAACGTGCCGGTTCGAGTCCGGCCCCGCGCACCAGAAACCCCATCAAAAGGAAGAGTCCGATGACCGTGAACGTTGAAACCCTCGAAAAGCTCGAACGCAAGATCACGCTGACCTTGCCGGCCAGCACCATCCAGTCCGAAGTCGACTCGCGCCTGAAGAAGCTGGCCCGTACCGTCAAGATGGACGGCTTTCGTCCCGGCAAGGTGCCGATGAACGTCGTGGCCCAGCGCTACGGCTATTCGGTTCACTACGAAGTGATGAACGACAAGGTCGGCGAGGCTTTTTCGCAAGCCGCCAACGAAGCCAAACTCCGTGTTGCCGGCCAGCCGCGCATCACCGAGAAGGAAGAGTCGCCTGAAGGCGAACTGGCTTTCGACGCGATTTTCGAGGTGTTTCCTGAAGTCAAGATCAAGGACCTGGCCGGTGCTGAAGTCGAACGCATCACCGCCGAAGTCGGCGACGACTCGATCGACAAGACTCTCGACATCCTGCGCAAGCAGCGCCGCACCTTCGCGCAACGCGCCATCGACGCTGCAGCGCAAGACGACGACCGCGTGACGGTCGACTTCGAAGGCAAGATCGAAGGCGAGACCTTCCAGGGCGGCAAGGCCGAAGACTTCCAGTTCATCATCGGCGAAGGCCAGATGCTGAAGGAATTCGAAGACGCGGTGCGTGGTTTGAAGTCCGGCGACAGCCGCACCTTCCCGCTCTCTTTTCCGGCCGACTATCACGGCAAGGATGTGGCCGGCAAGCAGGCCGACTTCATGGTCACCGTGAAGAAGATCGAATCGACGCACCTGCCAGAAGTCAACGAACAACTCGCCAAGTCGCTCGGCATCGCCGAAGCCACCGTCGAAGGCCTCCGTGCCGATATCAAGCGCAACCTCGAACGTGAAGTGAAGTTCCGTTTGCTGGCGCGCAACAAGAACGCCGTGATGGACGCGCTGATCACCAATGCCGAGCTCGACCTGCCCAACTCGAGCGTGCAGGCCGAAGTCGACCGCATGGTCGAAGGCGCCCGTGCCGAGCTCAAGCAGCGCGGCATCAAGGACGCCGACAAGGCACCGATTCCCGACGACGTGTTTCGTCCGCAAGCCGAGCGCCGCGTGCGTTTGGGCCTGGTCGTCGCCGAGCTGGTGCGTGCCAACGAACTGCAAGCCAAGCCGGAGCAGATCAAAGCCCATATCGACGAGCTGGCCGCAAGCTACGAAAAGCCGGCCGACGTGGTGCGCTGGTACTTCAGCGACAACCGCCGTCTGGCCGAAGTCGAAGCTGTCGTGATTGAGAACAACGTGACGGATTTCGTGCTCGGCAAGGCCAAGGTCGCCGACAAGTCGGTGTCGTTCGACGAGCTGATGGCGCAGCAAAATTGATAGCTGCTTGAGAGCTGCCGTCTCTGCATGAGCGGGGACGGAAATGGGGCTTGTGCTTTGCGGTACGAGCCCCATTTCACTGAGGCGTACAGTCAGTGGCAGTCAATGACGAATTACGAACGAACCCCTTATTCGGAGAGCAAATTCATGAGCGCACAAGAAATTCAAGGCCTCGGCATGGTTCCGATGGTCATCGAGCAGTCGGGCCGCGGCGAGCGGTCTTACGACATCTATTCGCGCTTGCTGAAAGAGCGTGTGATTTTCCTGGTGGGTGAGGTCAACGACCAGACCGCCAATCTGGTGGTTGCGCAGTTGCTGTTCCTCGAGAGCGAGAACCCGGACAAGGACATTTCGTTCTACATCAACTCGCCGGGCGGCAGCGTGAGCGCCGGCATGGCGATCTACGACACGATGCAGTTCATCAAGCCCGACGTGTCCACCCTGTGCATCGGCTTTGCCGCCAGCATGGGCGCGTTTTTGTTGGCAGCCGGTGAAAAGGGCAAGCGCTTCTCGTTGCCCAATTCCAAGATCATGATTCACCAGGTGCTGGGCGGCGCACGCGGTCAGGCAACCGATATCGAGATTCACGCACGCGACATCCTGAAGACGCGTGAGCAGATGAACCGCATCCTTGCGGAGCGCACCGGTCAACCGCTCGAAAAGATCCAGCGCGACACCGAACGCGACTATTTCCTGACGGCCGACGAGTCCAAGGAATATGGCTTGGTCGACCAGGTTATTTCCAAACGCGGTGTGTAACCGTTCGCGGCGCTGACGCGCCACGGCAACGAACGGCGTTTCCCACACGGGGAACGCCGTTTTTGTTTCGCTATCATTGATAAATCCCAGTTACGAGGCACCTGCATGGCCGACAAAAAAGGCTCTTCCAGCGAAAAAACGCTTTACTGCTCGTTCTGCGGAAAGAGCCAGCACGAGGTCAAGAAGCTGATCGCAGGGCCATCGGTCTTCATCTGCGACGAGTGCATCGACCTCTGCAACGAAATCATCCGCGACGAGTTGCCCGCCGGTGAAGAAGCACGCGACGCCCGCAACGATCTGCCGACACCGCTCGAGATCAAGACCAACCTCGACAACTACGTGATTGGCCAGGAGCCGGCGAAGCGCATGTTGTCGGTGGCTGTGTACAACCACTACAAACGTCTGCGTCACAAGGAAAAGTCCAAGGGCGAAGAGGTCGAACTCAGCAAGAGCAACATCCTGTTGATCGGCCCGACAGGTTCGGGCAAGACGCTGCTGGCGCAAACGCTGGCGCGCATGCTCGACGTGCCTTTCGTGATGGCCGATGCCACCACGCTGACCGAAGCCGGCTACGTCGGCGAAGACGTAGAGAACATCATCCAGAAGCTCCTGCAAAGCTGCAACTACGAAGTAGAGCGGGCGCAGCGCGGCATCGTCTACATCGATGAAATCGACAAGATCTCGCGCAAGTCGGACAACCCGTCCATCACGCGCGACGTGTCGGGCGAGGGCGTGCAGCAGGCGCTGCTGAAGCTCATCGAAGGCACGATGGCCAGCGTGCCGCCCCAAGGCGGACGCAAGCACCCGAACCAGGACTTTCTGCAGATCGACACGACCAACATCCTGTTCATCTGCGGCGGTGCTTTTTCCGGACTTGAAAAGGTCATCGAGAACCGCACCGAGGCGTCGGGCATCGGCTTCGGCGCCTCGGTGCGCAGCAAGAAGGAACGCAGCCTGACCGATGTGTTCCGCGAAGTCGAACCCGAAGACCTGATCAAGTTCGGCCTGATTCCCGAACTCGTCGGTCGCATGCCGGTGATTGCTTCGCTGGCCGAACTCAGCGAAGACGCGCTGGTACAGATCCTGACCGAACCCAAGAACGCGGTGGTCAAGCAGTTCACCAAGCTGCTGCAAATGGAAGGCGTCGACCTGGAGATTCGTCCGGCGGCGTTGAAGGCGATTGCACGCAAAGCGCTGGCACGCAAGACCGGCGCCCGCGGATTGCGCTCGATCCTTGAACAGTCGTTGATCGACACCATGTTCGAACTGCCTAACGCGATCAATGTCGACAAGGTGGTGGTCGAGGAATCGACCATCGATGAAAACAAGCCCCCGTTGCTCGTGTACCGCGAAGCAGCGAAAAAGGCCTAAAAGGATTTCCATGTCCGGTCATATCCCCTTGCCATCCGATGCCCTCGACCTGCCGCTGCTCCCGCTGCGCGATGTCGTGGTGTTTCCTCACATGGTCATCCCGCTTTTCGTGGGCCGACCCAAAAGTATCAAGGCGCTCGAACTCGCGATGGAATCCGAGCGCCGCATCATGCTGGTGGCGCAGAAGGCCGCGGCCAAGGACGAGCCTTCTGTCGAAGACATGTTCGAGGTCGGCTGCGTCTCGACCATCCTGCAGATGCTCAAGCTGCCAGACGGCACCGTGAAGGTGCTGGTGGAAGGCCAGCAACGCGCACGCGTGAACCGCATCGACGACAGCGAGACCCACTTCTCGGCCAACGTGAGCCCGATCGAAGCGGTCGAAGGCGCCGCCAAGGGCACCGAAGTCGAAGCATTGCGCCGCGCGGTCATGCAGCAGTTCGACCAGTACGTGAAGCTCAACAAGAAGATCCCGCCCGAGATCCTCACGTCGATTTCCAGTATCGACGATCCGGGTCGCCTCGCCGACACGATCGCCGCACACCTGCCACTGAAGCTCGACAACAAGCAGGCTGTGCTCGACCTCGACGACATCAAGGCGCGCCTGGAAAACCTGTATGGTCAACTCGAGCGCGAAGTCGACATCCTGAACGTCGACAAGAAGATTCGTGGCCGCGTGAAGCGCCAGATGGAGAAGAACCAGCGCGACTTCTACCTGAACGAGCAAGTCAAGGCGATCCAGAAAGAGCTGGGCGAAGGTGAAGACGGCGCTGACATCGAGGAGATCGAGAAAAAGATCAAGCTCGCCAAGATGCCGAAAGAGGCGCTGAAGAAGGCCGAGAGCGAACTCAAAAAGCTCAAGCTGATGTCGCCGATGTCAGCCGAGGCGACAGTGGTGCGCAACTACATCGACGTGCTGGTCGGCCTGCCGTGGAGCAAGAAGACCAAGATCAAACACGACCTGGCCAATGCCGAGGCGGTGCTCAACGAAGACCACTACGGGCTCGACAAGGTCAAGGACCGCATCCTGGAATACCTCGCGGTGCAACAACGCGTGGACAAGGTAAAGGCGCCGATCCTGTGTCTGGTCGGCCCTCCAGGTGTCGGCAAGACTTCGCTCGGCCAGTCGATCGCGAAAGCGACCGGCCGCAAGTACACGCGCATGGCCCTGGGCGGCATGCGTGACGAGGCAGAGATTCGCGGGCATCGCCGCACATACATCGGCGCGCTGCCGGGCAAGGTGCTGCAGGGCCTGAACAAGATCGGGACGCGCAATCCGCTTTTCCTGCTCGACGAAATCGACAAACTGGGCACCGACTTCCGTGGCGACCCGTCGAGCGCGCTGCTCGAAGTGCTCGACCCCGAGCAGAACCACACCTTCGGCGACCACTATGTCGAGGTCGATTTCGATTTGTCCGACGTGATGTTCGTGGCGACTTCGAACTCAATGAACATCCCGCCGGCACTGCTCGACCGGATGGAGGTCATTCGTCTCTCGGGCTACACCGAAGACGAGAAGACTCACATCGCGCTGAAGTACCTTCTGCCCAAGCAGTTGAAGAACAACGGCGTGAAGGACGAAGAGCTCCTCATCACCGAAGAAGCGGTGCGCGACATCGTGCGTTACTACACGCGTGAAGCCGGCGTGCGCTCTCTCGAGCGGGAACTGTCGAAGATCTGTCGCAAGGTCGTCAAGGGCCTGCTGCTCAAGAAGATGACGCCGAAGGTGACCGTAGACGGCAGCAACCTGAACGACTTTCTGGGCGTGCGCAAGTACAGCTTCGGTCTGGCTGAAAAGCAGAACCAGGTCGGCCAGGTCGTCGGTCTCGCATGGACCGAAGTGGGCGGCGATCTGCTCACGATCGAAGCGGTGACGATGCCTGGCAAGGGCGTCATCACACGCACCGGTTCGCTCGGCGACGTGATGAAGGAATCGGTCGAGGCTGCACGCACGGTGGTGCGCAGCCGGGCGCGCCGCCTTGGCATCAAGGACGAGATGTTCGAGAAGCGCGACATCCACATCCACGTGCCCGATGGCGCGACGCCGAAGGACGGCCCGAGCGCCGGCGCCGCGATGACGACGGCTTTCGTATCGGCGTTGACGGGCATTCCGGTGCGTGGCGATGTCGCGATGACCGGCGAGATTACCTTGCGCGGCGAAGTGACTGCCATCGGCGGCTTGAAGGAAAAGTTGCTTGCTGCCTTGCGTGGCGGCATCAAGACGGTGCTCATCCCGGAAGAAAACGCCAAGGACTTGCAGGACATTCCCGAGAACGTGAAGAACGGGCTCGAGATCGTGCCGGTGAAGTGGATCGACAAGGTGCTCGAGATCGCTCTCGAGAGAATGCCGACGCCGCTGTCCGATGAAGAAGTCGCTGCCTCTGCCGCAGCGGTCGCCGAGTTGGCAAAGCAGCGTTCTGCGCAGCCGGCTCCAGCTCCCACGGAAGGCTCGATCAAACATTGATCGAGCCTTGCCAGAGAGCCAAAAGTTGTTGTATAATCTGAGGCTCGAAACGCGGGATTAGCTCAGTTGGTAGAGCGCAACCTTGCCAAGGTTGAGGTCGAGAGTTCGAGTCTCTTATCCCGCTCCAAGTTTTGAAAAAGGGAAGCTACATGCTTCCCTTTTTTTCGCAGGTTGTTTTCGAACAGTTCTTTTTGGCGCGATAGCAAAGCGGTTATGCAACGGATTGCAAATCCGTGTAGCCCGGTTCGACTCCGGGTCGCGCCTCCAAAAAAAACGCTGATGCAGCGAATCAAAGCCCGGAGCCTCCCGGGCTTTTCTTTTTTGCGCTTTTTCTTTGGCGTCGCTACGACCCATGTTGTCCCAGGTCAAAACCCCTGCGGCGAGGCATGCATAGCCTTGACGGTTTCATCCAAAGGAAACCGAATGGCTGCCTTGAACTGGTCGGAATCGCTTGTGCTGGACCTGCCTTTTATGGACCGTGAACACCAGGCGTTCGTGGACCTGATCGAGCGCGTGGAGGTGGCCGACGATGCGCAGCTTGCATTGGCGTGGAGCGATCTCGTGGCCTGTACGACCAACCATTTCGCGCGTGAAGATCTCTGGATGCAATCCAGCGGTTTTGCTTCGAGGAAAGATCACATCGTGCAGCATCGCGTTGTGCTGGAAGTCATGCGCGAAGGTCTAGTTCACGCGCGCGAACGACGGTTCCTGCAAGTGCGCGAGATGGCGCGACAGCTCAGGAGTTGGTACGTCAAACACGTGCAGACGATGGACGCGGCTCTGGCGCTTCATTTGCGTGGCAGGCGCTTCGATCCGGCGACTTCAGCGACTTCACCGGCTTGCGCAGCTTTCTCCGTACTGGAACCGACAGGCCACTGAACGCCAGTCGGTGTCGATGCGTGCGGCCTAGCGCGCGATTGTGGAGAGCGCGGATTGGCAGACGACGCATCGAACAGCGGCCGGCTGGATCAGAAGTCGCTCACGCGCAATAACCTGTTCGCAATCCACGCAAAGGGCATATCGGCCGATCGAGATTCGCTGCAGTGCCTGCTCGATGTCGGCCAGCGTCGGACGTCGGACCTTGACCGCCGCGCAGGCAGCGGTTTTTGCATCGTCGGCATGCGCCGCGTCGTTTTCGTGGTCCAGCTGCGCAGCCAGCTTCCTGCGGTCGTGCGCGACGGCCCATCGTCGAAGAATGTCCAGGCGTTCGACGAAGGCCCGCATGTCTTCGGGACTCATATGGCTCATGGTGACTCCGTCTTTTGGCGTGCCCGCAAAAGGCACCGGCGCAGTATCACCAGACGGCCATGGCATCTGCTTGATCCAAATCAAGCGGCGCGGCGTCGCCGCTACAGCGTGAGTGTCACCAATCGAAAACCTGGATCATCGGCAAACCGCTTGACCGCGAAGCCGAGCCTCTTGATCAGCTTCAGCATCTCCGCGTTCTCCGCCAGCACCAGCCCTTCAATCTCTGCGAGCCCCTTGTCTCGCGCCGCATCGATGATGCTTTCCATCAACCGTGAACCGAGTCCCTTGCCGCTGAAGTCGTCGGCCACCACCAGCGAGAACTCGCAGCTCGTCTGATCCGGGTTGGTGATGTAGCGCGACACGCCGACGATGCGTTCAGTTTCGGTCGCGAGGCCGGCGGTATCGACCGTGCGTTCGCGGACCACGGCCACCAGCGCCATCTCGCGGTCGTAATCGATCAGCGTGAAGCGCGACAGCATCGACGCCGGCAGTTCGCGGAAGTGCGACACGTAGCGGAACCACCGACTCTCCGGCGACAGATGCTGCACCAGGTTTTGCAGCATCTGCGCGTCGTCGGGGTGCACCGGTCGCACCGTGTAGGCACCGCCGGCAACGCCACTGCTGCCACCCGCACCCCCAGGCAAGGGCCACTCGCGCCGATATCGTGCCGGGTAGGGAAGGATGGCCAGGTGGTTGTAGCTGATGCCATGCGGCCCCGTCGCCTGCGAATTCATGTGACCGATGACGATGCGCGCGTCGACCGCCACCGCACCCGACGCGTCCACGATGATCGGATTGATGTCCATCTCGCGCAGCTCGGGGAGCTCGCACACCATTTCGGAGACGCGCAGCAAGACCTGCTCCAGCGCCTCCATGTCTGTGGCCGGCGCACCGCGCCACTCGCCCAGCGTCTCGGCCACCCGCGAACGTTCGATCAGGCGCCGCGCCAGGAACTGGTTGAGCGGCGGCAGCTCCATCGCGCGGTCGTCGAGGAGCTCGATCATGGTGCCGCCGGCACCGAAGACGATGACCGGCCCGAAAGGCTCGTCCGTGACCAGGCCGATGTAGATCTCGCGCCCGCGCCGGGCCCGCGCCATCTTCTGCACGGTCACGCCGTTGATGCGTGCGTCGGGTGCGAGACGCGCCACGCGCTCCATCATGTCGGTGTACGTATCGCGCGCGCCGGCGCCGTTCATCACGTCGAGCGCCACACCCTCGACATCCGACTTGTGGCTGATGTCGGGCGAATCGATCTTGAGCGCTACCGGAAATCCGAGCTGCGTCGCGATCATCATGGCTTCGTTGGCGCTGCGTGCCAGCAGGGTGCGCGTGATCGGAATGTGGAAGGCCGACAGCAGCGTTTTCGACTCCATTTCTGTCAGCACCTTGCGCCGTTCTGCGAGCACGCTTTCGATCATCAGCCGCGCACCTTCGATGTCGGGCTTGGCCAGCGCCGACAACGGCGGTGGCGTCTGCTGGAGCATCAACTGGTTTTCATAGAACGATGCGATGTTGCCGAACGCGCCGACCGCCGCTTCGGGCGTGCGAAAGGTTGGGATCGTCGCTTCGGAAAGCACCTCACGCGCGGGCCCTACGGTGGCATCGCCCATCCAGCACGACAACAGCGGCTTGCTCATCGGCCGCGGAATGTCGGCGAGCACGCGCGCGACCGCAGCGGCATCGGCACCCGGCTTGGGCGAGAAGATGGCGAGCACGCCGTCGATCTGGCGGTCGGCGGCAGCGGCTTCGATGGCAGCCTTGTAATGCGCGGGCTCGGCCTCTTCGGAAAGGTCGATGAGGTCGGTCAATGACGCCAGTGCCGGCAGATGGGGCTGCAGCTTCTGCGCCGATTCGGCCGAAAGCTTGCCCAGTTGCAGACCGATCTCGTTGACCCAGTCGGCCGCCAGCACGCCCGGGCCGCCGCCGTTGGTGACGATGGCCAGCCGCTTGCCCACGGGCCGGTAGCGCGAGGCTAGGCACTTCGCAGCCGAGAACAGTTCGACGAAGGAGCGCACACGGACCGCGCCGGCGCGGCGCAAGGCGGCGTCGAACACATCGTCGCTGCCGACGATCGACGCACTGTGCGTCTGCGCCGCCTCGTTGCCGGCAGGCTTGCGGCCGGCCTTCAACACCACCACGGGCTTCACATGCGAGGCAGACCGCAGCGCACTCATGAAGCGGCGCGCGTTGGAGATGCCCTCCATGTACACGATGATGCTGTGCGTGCTGCCGTCGTGCGCGAAGAAGTCGAGCACCTCTGCCAGATCGACCGAGGTGTGCGGGCCGAGCGAAACGACGTTCGAGAAGCCGACCGAGTTCTTGCGCGCCCAGTCGAGCATCGACGCGGTGAGCGCGCCGGACTGCGACACCAGTGCGAGCGGCCCGGCCTTGGCCAGCGGCCCGGCTGTGCTCGCGTTCAGATGCAGTTGCGGCCGCTGGAAGCCCAGCGAATTCGGCCCGAGAAGATGCACCCCCTCGTGCCGCGCCACCTTCGCCAGTTCCGCCGCTTGCTCGGCGCCGATGCCGGTCGACAGCACGAGCGCGGTGCGGCATCCGATGCGCGCCGCGATTTCGAGCGCCGCTCCGATCTCGCTCGGCGCCAGGGCGATGATCGCCAGGTCGGCGCGCGTCTGCGCAAGATCTTTCAGGGTGCCGCTGGTGTGGATGTCGACGAAGTGCAGCGTGCCGGTGAAGCGGTCGGCGTCGAGCGCCTGACGCAGGATCCTGGCCTGCGGCGACTGACCTTCGGCAGCGTCGGTCCGGCCCGCGAAAACGACCACCGAGCCTGGCGTGAAGAGGGGTGCGAGGTAATGCTTGTCCATGCGATCAGTCTGCACCATCGGAGCCCCGATGTGGGTGCCACTGCACTTGGCACCGCTGCATCCTGGCCTGTCAGCGAACCGTCGGCACGGTCGGCCGGATGCCCCCCAACAGCCACCGCATGAGTTCCCCGACAGGCCGGATCTCGCCCCCGAACGGCAAGCGCCCCGCGCCTCTGAAGAACAAGCCTTGATCGGTATGCCCCTCCAACGCGTGGCCCAGCGTCTTGTCGATGCAGAACTGGCCCCATGTCGCGGTGCCGTCACGCAGGCCGCAATGCGCCAGGCAATCGAAGCGCATCGTGCAATGCTCCTTCTTGTGCGCCTTGTCTTTGAGCCGCGGCTCCAGACGCAGGTACTTCTCCAGCCACGGCGTCCGCACCGCGCGCGCGGGCAGCCCGGCCGTGCTGATGAACTCCACGATGTCTTCGGGCCCTGCATCGGCCAGTACGCGCTTGAATGCGATGTTCGCGTCGCACTCGGTGGTCACGGCGAAGGCGGTGCCCAGCTGCACCGCTGAAGCGCCCAGGCCCTGCAGGCGACGGATGTCTTCCAGGCTGCCGATGCCGCCCGCGACGATCAACGGAATGCGGCCTTCGATGCCGGCGCTCTTGAGAAACGCCAGCACCTGCGGCAGCACCACCTCGAAGTCGAAGCGCGGATCCGTCAGGTCGGCGATCTTCGCGGCGCCGAGGTGGCCGCCCGCCAGACGCGGATGCTCGATCACGATGGCATCGGGCAAGCGGCCTTTCTTCTCCCACTTGCGCACCACGAGTTGAACGCCGCGCGCGTCGGAAAGAATCGGGATCAGCGCGACGTCGGGATACTCGCGTGCGATCTCCGGCAGGTCGAGCGGCAGGCCGGCGCCCACCACGAGGGCATCGACGCCACAGGCCATCGCATGCCGAAGCAGGGCCTCGTAGGAGGTCAGTGCCTTCATCACGTTCACCGCGATGAGGCCGCGACCGCCGGAAATCGTGCGTGCCTTGGCGATCTCGCGGCCCAGCGCTTCCAGGTTGGCGGCGTCGATGCACGTGCCCGCATCGACCTCGGCTTCCCGGTCGACCGTGCGCGCCATCAGGTCGGGATGCAGGCGGCGCAGGTCGACGGACGAGATCGTGCCCATGCCGCCCAGCCCGGCCACGGTGCCTGCAAGGCCGCCAGCGGACACGCCGACACCCATGCCGCCCTGCACGACCGGGATGTATTCGCGGCCCTTCAAGTGCCAATTGCGCAGGCCCGAGGCGGCGGCAAGGCTGGCGAGCATGTCGGCGCTGCACGTCGCACCGGATTCTGAAGCGGGCACATCGGGCCGGACTACCGGCGTTGTTTCCAGAAATGGGGTCATCGTCTTTTCAAAGGTGCCCGGTCGTCGTCAGATGATCCGGGAGAACCGCGCGCGCTTGCGGTCAGTTTGCAGGTAGCGGTCGAACACCATGGCCACCGCGCGCACGAAGAACCAGCCCTTGTCGGTCACGGTCAGATCGTGGTCGGTGACCTGCACCAGCCCGTCGGCCGCGAGCTGTCCGAGAGCGGCCAGCTCCGTGGCGAAGTGGTTCGGAAAATTGATGAGATGCGCAATGCCGATCGACTCGAAGTCGACATGACCCTGGCACATGATCGCCATGATCACCGCGCGCCGCAGCACGTCGTCGCGCGACAGTCCGAGGCCTCGCACGACTGGCAGTCGGCCCTGGTCGAGGTGGTCGTAGTACTCCTCCAGCGTCTTCGCGTTCTGGCTGTAGGTGCCGCCCACATGTCCGATGGCGGAGACGCCCAGCGCGATGAGGTCGCAGTCGGGCTGCGTGCTGTAGCCCTGAAAGTTGCGGTGCAGCCGACCTTGGCGCTTGGCTACGGCCAGCGCATCGTCAGGGCGCGCGAAGTGGTCCATGCCGATGTAGACGTAGCCCGCTTCGGTGAGTGCGGCGATTGAGCGCGAGAGCATGTCGATCTTGACCGCGGCGTACGGCAGGTCGCTCGTCGCGATGCGGCGCTGTGGCTTGAATCGATCGGGCAGATGTGCGTAGGCATAGAGCGCAATGCGGTCGGGTTGCAACTCGCACACCTGCGCCAGCGTGCGGTCGAACGAGGCCACGCTCTGCCGCGGTAGCCCATAGATCAAGTCGACATTGATCGACTGGAACGAAAGCTGCCGTGCCGCTGCGACGAGGTCGAACACCTGTTTCGCGGGCTGAATCCGATGCACCGCCTGCTGCACGGCCGGATCGAAATCCTGCACGCCGAAGCTCAGCCGGTTGAAGCCCAGGCGCGCCAGGTGGGCAAGTCGGCCGGCGTCGACGGTGCGCGGGTCGATCTCGATCGCGTACTCGCCGGATGCCGAAAAAGAGAACGCCTCGCGCAGCATCCGCATGAGATCGGCCAGGTCTTCGTCGCTCAGAAACGTCGGCGTGCCGCCGCCCAGATGCAGCTGGCTTACAGGCGTTCCGGGGCCGAGCCGCGCCACATGCAAATCGATTTCCTTGCTTAGGTAACGCAGGTATTCGCGACCGCGCGATGCGTGGCGCGTGACGATCTTGTTGCAGGCGCAGTAGTAGCAGAGCGATGCGCAAAAAGGAATGTGCACATAGAGCGAAATGGGACTGCGTGCGCTTGCGCCCAGACGTCGCTGTCTTGCAGCCGCGCCGTAGTCATCGGCACCGAAAGCTTCGACGAAACGGTCGGCCGTCGGGTACGAGGTGTAGCGCGGGCCGGCAATGTCGAAGCGCGCCAGCATCTCGGCCGAGACGCTGTGCGCTGAAGTTTGAAGGTCCGGTGCCAGGGCGATGGAAGTCATTGCGGAAGGGCTTGAGGTTGCAAGGCGCGAAAGGAGGCGGGACTTTCAATGTGCCTCGGTCGCCTCGGGAAAATCTTGACCCTCGTCAAGCTTCGCCTCCGTGACGCCACGCCTTGATGCAGATCAACAGGTCGATCGGCACACGGCGCTAGCCTCGTCGCATGCAAGCTGTACTCCCTTCGGGCCCGATGGGCGCCGCTGTCGCCATGGCCCGAATGAACGCGGACGCAAGCGACTTGTCGGTGCTGGACGACCCAGCCGAATGGCCCGCGTTCGGCCAGTCGCTCGACGGCGCACTGTGGGAGTCGCGCGTGGTGGTGCAGGGCATGCACTGCGCAGCGTGTGCGTTCGCGGTCGAGTCGGCGTTGTCGCGCGTGAGCGGCGTGCACGAGGTGCAGGTCAACGCCGCGACCGGACGCGCGCGCATCGTCTGGTCGCCTGCGAGCGTGCTGCCATCGCACTGGTTCGAGGCCTCCGCAGCAGCCGGCTATCCGCTGGTGCCGGCCGGCGACATCGCTGCGCGTGGCGAGCGTGCACGCAGTGCCCGAAAAGCGCTCTGGCGCTGGCTGGTCGCGGGGTTTTGCATGATGCAAGTGATGATGTACGCCTACCCCGGCTACATCGCAAAAGCCGGCGACATCGCACCGGATTCGATGCAGCTTTTGCGCTGGGCCTCCTGGGTACTGTCGCTGCCCGTGCTGCTCTTTTCCTGCAGCCCGTTCTTCGCCAACGCATGGCAAGACCTGCGCTCGCGACGTGTCGGCATGGACCTGCCGGTGGCGCTCGGCATGCTGATCACCTTTGCGGTGAGCACGGCGGCCACCTTCGATGCCACCGGTCCGCTCGGGCACGAGGTCTACTTCGACTCGTTCACCATGTTCGTCTTCTTTCTGTTGACCGGCCGCTGGCTCGAGGCCCGCTTGCGCGACCGCACCGCAGGTGCGCTGGAGGCACTGATGAACCGGCTGCCGGACAGCATCGAGCGGCGCGATGCCCACGGCGATTTCGTGCGCATCGCGGTGCGCCGGCTGGCAGTCGGCGACGTCGTGCGGGTGCTGCCCGGCGAGGCGTTTCCCGGCGATGGCATCGTGCTGGCGGGCGACACATCGGTCGATGAAGCACTGCTGACCGGCGAGTCGCGACCGATGCCGCGCGCCAGCGGTGCGCAGGTTCTGGCGGGCAGCCACAACCTGGATGCACCGGTTCAGGTGCGTATCGACGCGCTGGGGTCGAGCACGCGCTTTGCGCAGATCGTCGCCTTGATGGAAAGCGCTTCGGTAGACAAGCCGCGACTGTCCAGGCTCGCCGACCGGATCGCCCGACCCTTTCTGCTGCTGGTGCTGGCGGCTGCCGCCGGTGCGCTGGTTTTCTGGTGGCCCGTCGACCATGGCAAGGCGCTGATGGCCGCGGTCGCGGTGCTCATCGTCACCTGCCCCTGCGCGCTGTCGCTGGCGACGCCGGCCGCCATGCTCGCGAGTGCGGGTTCACTGGCGCGCGGCGGCGTGCTGTCGAGCCGGCTCCAGGCGCTCGAAGCGCTCGCCACCGTCGACACGGTCATCTTCGACAAGACCGGCACGCTGACAGACGACACGCCGCGGCTCGACCGCGTCTATTGCCGGCGAGGCCTGCAGCCGGGCGACGCGGTGGAGACCGCGGCGGCGCTCGGCATGCAGTCGCTGCACCCGGCTTCGCGCGCGCTGGTGGCGGCCTGGCAAGAGCGCTTTCGCATGGCGCCGGCTTGGGACATCGTGCAACTCCACGAGCACGGCGGGCAAGGGCTCGAAGCGCGCATGCGTCGCACCGACGGTCACGGTCAACCCACGCGCTCCGTGCGCTTCGGCTCGGCCGTTTTTTGCAACGTCGCTGCCTTGCATGTCGATAGCGCCCAGGTCCATCTGAGCGACGACGAAGGCTGGCTCGCCAGCTTCGTTCTGGCCGAAAACTTGCGAAGCGATGCGATCGGCGCCATCGCTACGCTGGAGGCTCAGGGCATCGCGGTGCAGCTGCTCTCCGGCGACCGCGCCACCGCGGTTCGCAGCCTGGCGGAGCGTGCCGGCATCCAGACGGCGCAGGGCGACTGCCGGCCTGAAGACAAGCTCGACGTGCTGCGTATCTTGCAGGGCCGAGGTCACCGCGTGGCCATGGTGGGGGACGGCCTCAACGATGGTCCGGTGCTGGTCCGCGCCGATGCCTCCTTCGCCTTTGGCAGGGCGGTACCGCTCGCGCAGGCGCGGGCCGACTTCATCGTCATGGGCGGCGCCTTGCAGTCGATTCCCGATGCCATCGCCCAGGCGCGTCGCACGATGCGCGTGGTGCGGCAGAACCTGTGGTGGGCCGCTGGCTACAACGCGCTGTGCGTGCCGCTGGCGCTGGTCGGTTTCATGCCGGCCTGGCTGGCGGGCGTCGGCATGGCGGTCAGCTCGCTGGTGGTGGTCGGCAATGCTTCGCGCCTTGCCGCAAGGCCTGACGGACGTCTTGCCGCACGTCCTGCGACAGCACCTGGAGTCAGCCGCTAATGGACATCCTTTTCCTGCTCATCCCGTTTTCGGTGGTGCTCGCACTGGTCATCCTCTTCGGCCTTTGGTGGGCCGTCGACAGTGGTCAATTCGACGACGTGGAGCGCGAAGGGCAGCGGATTCTTCGCGACGATTGATCTGCATCAACGTGCTTGCGGCTGCACTTGGGAACACTCGGTCAGTCCAATGAACGAGGCAGTCCGAATGCAAGCAACCCACACCCCGGAGGTGACCTACTCCGATACGGTCATCCGCCAGTTCGCCTTGATGTCAGTGGTCTGGGGCGTGGTCGGCATGCTGGTCGGCGTGATCATCGCGTCGCAGCTCGCATGGCCCGAAATGAACCTCGGCGTGCCATGGCTCAGCTACGGCCGCCTGCGACCGCTGCACACCAACGCGGTGATCTTCGCCTTTGGCGGCTGCGCCTTGATGGCGACCAGCTTTCATGTGGTGCAGCGCACTTGTCAGGTTCGCCTCTTCGCACCGAAGCTCGCGTCGTTCGTCTTCTGGGGCTGGCAGGCGGTGATCGTCTCGGCCGCAATCAGCCTGCCGATGGGCTTCACGCGCGGCAAGGAATACGCGGAACTCGAATGGCCGATCACGATCGCCATCGCGGTCATCTGGGTCGCGTATGCCATCGTCTTCTTCGGCACCATCGGCCGCCGCAAGGTGCGCCACATCTACGTGGCCAACTGGTTCTACGGTGCCTTCATCATCGCGGTCGCGCTGCTGCACATCGTCAACGGCGCGTCGATGCCGGCGGGCTGGATGAAGAGCTATTCGGTCTACGCCGGCGTGCAGGATGCAATGGTGCAGTGGTGGTACGGCCACAACGCGGTCGGCTTCTTCCTGACCGCCGGATTCCTCGGAATGATGTATTACTACATCCCCAAGCAGGCCGAGCGCCCGGTGTACTCGTACCGCCTGTCGATCGTGCACTTCTGGGCGCTGATCTTCACCTACATGTGGGCCGGCCCGCACCACCTGCACTACACCGCGTTGCCCGACTGGACGCAGTCGCTCGGCATGGTCTTCTCGCTCATCCTGCTGGCGCCGAGCTGGGGCGGAATGATCAATGGCGTGATGACGCTGTCGGGTGCATGGCACAAGTTGCGCGACGACCCGATCTTGCGCTTCCTCATCGTGGCGCTGTCGTTCTACGGCATGGCGACTTTCGAAGGTCCGATGATGTCCATCAAGAGCGTCAACGCGCTCAGCCACTACACCGATTGGGGCATCGCCCACGTGCACTCGGGTGCGCTCGGCTGGGTCGGCTTCATCTCGATGGGCTCGCTCTACTACCTGATCCCCCGGATGTACGGCCGCACGACGATGTACAGCGTCAATGCCATCGAGGTGCACTTCTGGACCGCCACCATCGGCGTGGTGCTCTACATCGCCGCCATGTGGATCGCCGGCGTGATGCAGGGCCTGATGTGGCGCGCCATCAACGCCGACGGCACGCTGACATACACCTTCGTCGAGAGCGTCAAGGCGACCTATCCCTTCTACGTGGTGCGCCTCATCGGCGGGCTGTTGTACCTGAGCGGCATGTTGGTGATGGCCTGGAACGTCTGGATGACGGTGGGATCGGGCCGCTCGGTTCGCGTTGCGATTCCGCCAATTGCCCTGGCCCATGCGTGAAGCACACAAAGAAAAATCATGTCTTCCAAACCCACCCTCCGGCCCGCCCTCAAAACCGGCTTCACCCATGAAAAGGTGGAGACCAACAACCTGCTGATGATCGTGCTGATCCTGGTCACCATCGCCATCGGCGGGCTGGTCGAGATCGTGCCGCTCTTCTTTCAGAAGTCGACGACGGAGCCGATCGTCGGGCTGAAGCCGTACACCGCGCTGCAACTGGCCGGCCGCGACATCTACCAGCGCGAGGGTTGCTACAACTGCCACTCGCAGATGATCCGACCCTTTCGCTCCGAGACGCTGCGCTACGGGCACTACTCTGTCGCAGGCGAGTTCGTCTACGACCATCCGTTTCAGTGGGGCAGCAAGCGCACCGGGCCCGACCTGCACCGCGTGGGCGGCAAGTACAGCGACGAGTGGCATCGCATTCATCTGAACAACCCGCGCGACCTGGTGCCGGAGTCGAACATGCCGGCCTATTCGTGGCTCGCAACCAACCAGGTCGATGCGGAGGCGATGCCCGCTCACATGCGCGCCTTGCGCCGTGTCGGCGTGCCCTACACCGACGCGGAAATCGCATCGGCCACCGCAGACACCCAGGGCAAGACGGAGCTCGAGGCGACCATCGCCTACCTCCAGTCACTGGGCCTCGCGCTCAAGTAAAGGAGCACACCATGGACATCACCACCCTGCGCGTTTTTGCGACCGTCGCCTGCTTCGTACTCTTCATTGGCATCGTCGTGTGGACCTATTCGAGCCGCAACACACGCCGCTTCGAAGAGGCCGCACAGCTGCCTTTCGAGCAGGACTGAAAGACACGCCATGAACGATTTCATCAGTAGCTTCTGGGCCAACTATGTCGCCGTCTCGGCCGTCGTCAGCATCGTGGCTTGCGGTCTGCTGCTGTGGGTCACGGCACGCGGGCGCATCGCGCCGACCGACGACAACACCACCGGCCACGTCTGGGACGAAGACCTGCGCGAGGCCAACAATCCGTTGCCGATGTGGTGGGTCGGGCTGTTCGTCATCACGATCATCTTTGCCTTCGTCTATCTGGCCTTTTTTCCGGGGCTGGGCAGCTTCAACGGCAAGCTCGGATGGAGTGCCGTTGGCCAGTACGAGGCCGAGGTTGCCCAGGCCGACAAGGATCTCGTTCCCGTTTATGCGGCATTCCAGACGATGCCGGTCGAGCGGATTGCCGGCGACCCCAAGGCGATGGCCATCGGCGAGCGGCTCTTCATGAACAACTGCTCGCAGTGCCACGGGTCCGATGCACGCGGCAGCAAGGGCTTCCCGAATCTGACGGACGTCGACTGGCTGCATGGCGGCACGCCGGACAAGATCATCGAAACCGTCACCAAAGGCCGCATCGGCGAGATGCCGCCCATGGCGGCCGCGGTCGGCACGCCGGACGACGTCAAGAACGTCGCGCAGTACGTGCTCAGCCTGTCGGGTCGCTCGACCGACTCGGTGCGCGCCGGGCTGGGCAAGTCGAAGTTCACCGCCTGTGCGGCCTGTCACGGCATCGGTGGCGTCGGCAACCAGGGCATCGGGGCACCGCGCCTGAACGACGAGATATGGCTGCACGGCTTCGGCGAGAACGCCATCGTCGCGATGATCAACGGCGGCAAACACAACGTCATGCCCGGCCAGGAAGGTCGCCTGACCGAAGCGCAGATCAAGGTGGTGGCCTCGTACGTGTGGGGGCTGTCGAACAAGGCCGTTGCATTGCCTGTCGTACTGCCATGACCGTACCTGCCCCAGCCCGCAAGATCATTCCGATCGTGCCCGTGGCGGAGGAGGCCGGCGGGCTCTATGAAGCGACCAAGAAGATCTATCCGCGCAGCGTGCGCGGCAAGTTCGCGCGCTGGCGCTGGGCGATGGTGTTCGTCACCCAGCTGTTTTTCTACGCCACGCCCTGGTTGCAGTGGGGCGACCGCCAGACCCTGCTGTTCGATCTGGTCGCGCGGCGCTTTTACGTCTTCGGGCTGGTGTTGTATCCGCAAGACCTGATCTACCTGTCGGGGCTGCTGGTGCTGTCGGCGCTGTCGTTGTTTTTGTTCACCGCGGTGGCCGGGCGGCTCTGGTGCGGGTACGCGTGCCCGCAGACGGTCTACACCGAGATGTTCATGTGGATCGAGCAACGGATCGAGGGCAGCCGCATCGCCCGCATGCGGCTCGACGGCGAATCGTTCTCGGCCGAGAAGCTGGTCAAGAAGTGGTTCAAGCATTTCATCTGGCTCGGCATCGCGATGTGGACGGGCTTTACCTTCGTCGGCTACTTCACGCCCATCCGCGAGCTGGGCATGGAGTTCCTGCAGACGCGCATGGGTTCGTGGGAAGTCTTCTGGGTCTTCTTCTACGGTCTGGCCACCTACGGTAACGCCGGCTTCATGCGCGAGCAGGTCTGCAAGTACATGTGCCCGTATGCACGCTTTCAGAGCGCGATGTTCGACAAGGACACGCTGATCGTCAGCTACGACTTGCCGCGTGGTGAACCGCGTGGCGTGCACGCCAGGGCACAGGACGCACGCACCCAGGGCCTGGGCGACTGCATCGATTGCGGCCTGTGCGTGCAGGTGTGCCCGACCGGTATCGACATCCGCGAGGGTCTGCAGTACGAGTGCATCGGCTGCGGCCTGTGCGTCGACGCCTGCAACACGGTGATGGACCGCATGGCGCAGCCGCACGGGTTGATCCGCTACGCCACGCAAAACGGGCTGGCCGGTGGCTGGAGCGCGGTGCAGGTGCTGCGGCGTGTTTTTCGCCCGCGCGTGCTGATCTATGGCGCCGTGCTGTTGGCCTTGGGCGTTGGCTTGCTCGCGAGCCTGGTGGTGCGCGTGCCGCTCAAGGTCGACGTGGTGCGCGACCGTACCTCGCTTGCACGTATCGCCGATGGCGGCAGGCTCGAGAACGTCTATCGGCTGCAGATCATGAACGCGACCGAGCGCTCGCAGCGTTACCGCATCGCTGCCAGCGGACTGAAGGGTCTTGCCGTGGCGACGCCCAGCCAGGCGGTCGATGTCGGGCCGGCCGAGTCGCGCTGGGTGGCGGTGCGGCTGCAAGTGCCTGCAGAAGATGCACCACCCGGATCGCACACCGTTTTCTTCAACGTGCGGTCCGCCGACGGTGCCTCGCAGGTCTCTGAAAAGGCCGTGTTCCTCATTCCCCGATAACCGACTGGAGACTTGAAAATGAGCGCGCTTCCTCCTGCTTCCAAAGGTTCCGGACCGTGGTGGAAATTCCCGCTGGTCTGGCTCGTGCTGGGCCTGCCCGCCGTGGTGGTGGTCGGCAGCCTGACGTCGGCCTGGATCGCGATCAGCACGGCAGACCCGGTGGTCGAAGAAAACTACTACCAGAAGGGCCTGGAGATCAATCGGACGCTGGCGGGCAAGTCGGCTGGGCCGGTGGCCGACAAGGCGCTGGTGCCGGCCGAAAAGGGCCGCAACCACACCACGACGCCGGTGCAGGACATGCCGTCGCCGCCGCCGCGCTAGCGCCTCACACCGTCGGGTTGATCATCCTGCGCAAAGCATCGGCGTCGAGGATCCGAACATTCCGCATGTCGACTTCGACGATGCGGTCGTCCACGAACTTGGACAAGGTGCGGCTCACCGTCTCCAGCTTGAGCCCGAGGTAACTGCCGATTTCTTCGCGCGTCATGCGCAGCATCAGCTCGGACTTCGAGAAGCCGCGCGCGTGCAGGCGTTCCACGAGGTTGAGCAGAAAGGCGGCCAACCGCTCGTCGGCACGCATGCTGCCCAGCAGCAGCATCACGCCGTGCTCGCGCACGATCTCGCGGCTCATGATCTGGTGCACATGGCGCTGCAGTGAAGTGACCTCGCGCGACAGCTCCTCGATGCGGTCGAACGGCATCACGCAGACCTCGGCGTCTTCGAGTGCCACCGCGTCGCAGGTGTGATGGTCGTTCACGATGCCATCGAGTCCGATGATCTCGCCGGCCATCTGGAAGCCCGTGACCTGATCGCGACCGTCTTCCGATGCCACGCGAGTCTTGAACACGCCAGTCCGAATCGCATAGAGCGAGGTGAACCGCTCGCCATTGCGAAAGAGGGTTTCGCGGCGCTTCACCTTGCGACGCGTCGCCACCAGGTCGTCGATGCGCGCAAGCTCTTCCGGGTTGAGGCCGACCGGCATGCACAGTTCGCGCAGGTTGCAGTTGGAGCATGCGACTTTGATGGTTTGAGGTGTCATGGCGGCTGTCTCTTTGCGGCAGGTGGTGCGGTGAAATGTGCAGCGTGGCAAAGCAAGCGAAAGCGCCGCGCTGCTCCGCTCGATTCTCCGTTCGGCTTTTGTGTCCGCGTTGATGCAGATCAAGTGGCGTTCGAATGATCGAACGCAAAGTCGCAGCACCATGAACCGCTGTCGCCGACCATCGCTGCTCACGCTCTTTCGGCAGCGCTATTGATCATGCAAACCGCACTGGCCGCATCCGCGCTGTTGATGGGACTGGCGGGTGGTCCGCATTGCGTGGCCATGTGCGGTGCGGCGTGCGCGGGTGTCGTGCGTGGGGTGGGAGTTCGACCCGGCCATGGCGTCATCGCGATCACGCCCGCTGCTTTGCCGATGGCGCCGTTGCTGCTCCAAGCTGGCCGGATGGCGGGCTATGCGGCAGCAGGCGCACTGGCCGCTGCCACCGTGCAAAGCCTGACATGGGCCAGCGTGAATGTCTCCGCGCTTCGCGGCCTTTGGATGCTGTTCCACGTGGTCGTGATGGCCTGGGGCGCGGTGCTGGCCGTGACCGGGCGTCAGCCGCTGTGGTCGCAACGGGTCGGCCGTCTCCTCGCAGAGCGATTGCGCGCCTTGACGGGCTCTGCCGCCAGCGTGTTCGCGACCGGTCTTGCATGGGTCGCCATGCCGTGCGGCCTGCTGTATTCCGCGCTCATGCTGGCGAGCCTGGCCAACGGTCCGCTGCAGGGCGCTTTCATCATGGTGCTGTTCGCGGCCGGCAGCGGTGCGTCGTTGCTCGTCGCGCCCTGGCTGTGGCACCGCTTTGCCATCGGCTTGGGCGCATGGCGCCAGCAATGGGGAACCCGGCTCGCCGGCGTCGCCTTGCTGGTCATCTCCGTGCAGGCGGTCTGGATCGATCTTGCCCACCAGATCGATGTGTGGTGCCGCTGAAATACGTGGTGTCTCTTTCGTACCTCGACAACTCAGGAATTTGCAATGACAACCCCTAAATCGATTCTGGTTCACCTCGACAGTTCAGCCCGCACCGCCACGCGCGTCGAGCTTGCACGCAAGCTGGCAGAGACCTTCGGCGCCCAGGTCACCGGCATGCCGTGCACGCTCTCTGCGCTGGTGCGCTACCCCTCCGCCCTCGAAGGTGCGGCCGAAGCCATGGCAATCATGCTGGCGCTCGACAAGCAATCGCGCGACAAGGCGTACGCCACCTTCATGGCTGCCGGTGGCGACTCGCCGCACATGCATTGGGCCGAGCCGATGAGCGATGCGCCCTGGGGCTTCGGCCGCCGCGCGCTCTATGCCGACCTTTTGATACTCGGTCAGCGCGATGGTGACAACGCTTACGACGGCGAGCTGCCTGCCGAGTTCGTGTCCACCGTGCTGGTCGAAAGCGGCCGGCCCGCGCTGGTGTTGCCTTACATCACGACAGGGTCGGTCGACCCGGTCGGGCGCACGGTGCTGGTGGCATGGAAAGAGACTCGCGAAGCTGCCCGTGCGGTGTCTGCCGCGCTGCCCTGGCTGCAAGGCGCGGCGCGCGTGCATGCGGTCTGCTACGGCGACGAGGCAGAGTCGCAACTACGCTCGCTGCAGGACTATCTGAATTCGCATGGCGTGACCGCGACGATGCAGGCCGGCGTGCAAGGTGAAGGCGACGCCGGTGCGCAGCTGCTGTCGCTGGCCGCGGATGTCGGTGCCGATCTGCTGGTGATGGGCTGCTACGGACACAGCCGCGCACGCGAGTGGGTGCTCGGTGGCGTCACGCGGACGATTCTGCAATCCATGACGTTGCCTGTGCTCATGTCGCATTGAGGGGTTGAGCCAGAGCAGCGTCAACGCACATGAGGCTTCTTGACATTTGCTCGGCCAAGGTCGCCGAGCCTTGATCTGCATCAAGCCCTGCAACGCGGCACGCAGCAGACTGCGATGAGCGCATGCCGGCAACCACGGTTCGCCGCGAGCATCCGCTTTTCAGCCATTGATCGAGGAACCCTCCGGATGACGCCCGAACGCAATTCGATCCAGACCCACGGAGAGTCCCGCGCCCGATACCTCGGCGACCTGGCGACTCACCTTCAGCGCATCCGCGAGCAGGAGCGCGCGCTGCTCGCCCGCGAACTGCACGACGAACTGGGTGCCATCCTGACAGCAGCCAAGCTCGACGTGGCTTGCCTTAAGTCGCGTCTCGAACATGCGTCGCCCGAGATCGATCGGCGCCTTCAGCATCTGGCTGAAATGCTCGGTCGCGGTATCGCATTGAAGAGCCGGGTGGTCGAGGGACTGTGTCCGTCGTCGCTGGCCAACCTGGGCCTGGCGTCGTCGCTGACCATCCTGTGTCGGGACTTCAGCCTGAGTTCGACGATTGCGGTGACGACTGCGATCGAAGAGGCCCGCGGCGACGACGCGAGTGAGCTGGCCATCTATCGTCTGGTGCAGGAGTGCCTGACCAACATCGGAAAGTACGCCTGCGCCAGTACGGTTTCGGTCACCCTGGTCGATGCGGGAAAGAACATCCTGGTCGAGGTGCTGGACAACGGCATCGGGTTCGACATCGAACAGGTGGCTTCGTCGCGCTTCGGCCTGGCCGGAATGCGCCACCGGGTTCAGGCCTGCGGCGGCCGCCTCACGGTCACGTCGGCTCAGGGGCAAGGTACGCACGTCATGGCGATGTTGCCGAAGGTGGTGGTCGAGAGCGCGAAAGTGATCGCATGACTCCGGCTCTGGCATCCCTCACGCGACGGCGCTTTGCGACCGTGGGCGCTGTGCTCCTGAACGCCTGCTCCTTCGACGGCCGTGAGGCGAGCTATGCCGATGCGGTGCGAAGCACATGGCACCGGGATACGACCGAGGCGACCAGTGGCCGGCCGCTCTTCGAAGAACTGGTCCGCTGTGCCACGTTGGCACCGTCGAGCCACAACTCGCAATGCTGGAAGTTCGCGATACAGCCGCAGTCCATCTCGATTCTTCCGGATCTGTCGCGCAGATGCCCGGCCGTCGATCCCGACGATCACCATCTGTTCGTCTCGCTCGGCTGTGCCGCGGAGAACCTGGTGCAGGCGGCGTCGGCGCATGGCCTGCAAGCCGATGTCGTCTTCGATGCAGGCATGGAGGGCGACGCGCTGCGCGTTCGGCTCGAGCCGACCCGGGCGATCCGGTCTGACCTCTATGCGGCGATCTTCGACAGGCAGTGCACGCGCACCGACTACGACGGCCGGCCGCTGACGGTCGACGAACTTGGATTGCTGGAACGCGCGGGCACACGCAACGGCGTTCAGATGCTGATCCTCAGCGACAAAGCCGCGACAGAAAAAATGCTGGCGTACATCGTGGACGCCAACACGCGGCAGATCGACGACCCGGCTTTCGTCGCTGAACTCAAGCAATGGCTTCGCTTCGGCGACACGGAAGCCGTCCGGTCCGGCGACGGACTGTTCTCCGGTGCGTCCGGCAATCCGACGGTGCCGCGATGGCTCGGCGAAATGCTCTTCGCCCGCTTCTTCACGCCTGCGCGCGAGAACGACAAGTACGCGAGCCAGGTGCGCAGTTCCGCCGGCATCGCCGTCTTCGTCTCCGAGAAGAACGACAAGAGGCACTGGATCGAAGCAGGGCGCTGCTACGAGCGATTTGCGTTGCAGGCGACCGCCCTGGGGATTCGCAATGCGATGCTGAATCAGCCGGTCGAGGTCGCGAGCGTGCGGCCCGGGCTCGCGCGTGCCTTTGGATGGGGCGACCGGCGGCCCGACCTCGTGGTGCGCTTCGGTCGCGGACCCGCGATGCCTCGGTCCTTGCGGCGCCCGCTCGAAGCGGTGTTGGCATGACCACCGCAGTCGAGGCGCAAGCGATCGCGGCAGCGATTGCGCCCGCCGTCGCGCCAGGCAGCGATGTCGTCAAGCGCGCCGGGCTGGTCGCCGCCTTCAGCGCGCTCGTTGCGATCGTCTCGCTGCCAGCCGCGACGGGCCTTCCTGCCGCGGGTCAGATGATGCTGGGCATCCTCGCCTTCGCGGTGATCGTCTGGATGACCGAGGCGCTCGACTACGCGGTGAGCGCGGTCGTCATCGGCGCGCTGATGGTGTTCTTGCTGGCCTTCACGCCGGATGCGGCCAAGCCCGTGACGGCGGCCACGGCGGCAACGGCGGCAATGGGCACGGGCGCGGCACTCAACCTCGCCTTGTCCGGCTTCTCGAACAGCGCGGTGGCACTGGTCGCTGCAGCCTGCTTCATCGCCGCGGCCATGACGGCCACGGGGCTCGATCGGCGCATCGCGCTGGTGGTGTTGTCGCGGGTGGATGCACGCACCAATCACATCGTCATCGGCGCGATGGGTGTGGGCTTTTTACTGTCTTTCATCGTGCCCAGCACCACTGCACGCGTCGCATGTCTGGTGCCGATCATGATGGGCTTCATCCTGGCCTTCAAGGTCGAGAAGCGAAGCCGCTTCGCCGGCCTGCTGGTCATTACCGCTGCGCAGACGGCGAGCATCTGGAACATCGGCATCAAGACGGCGGCCGCGCAGAACATGGTGGCCGCCGGCTTTATCCAGAAGCAGTTTCAGACCACCATCAGCTGGACCGAATGGTTCGTTGCCGGTGCACCGTTTTCGGCGCTGCTGACCATTGCGCTCTACTTCATCATGACGCGGATGATGCGGCCGGAGATGTCGGAGATCGCCGGCGGCAAGGAGACGATTCGCCGGCAGCTCGAAGCCATCGGCAAGATGACTGCGAACGAGTGGAAGCTGCTGGCCATCGTGCTGACGCTCCTCGGGTTCTGGGCGTCTGAAAAAGCGCTGCACGACTTCGATACCGCTTCCACCACCATCGCCGCCATCGCATTGATGCTGCTGCCGCGCGTGGGCGTGATGAACTGGAAGACCTCGCAGAAGGGCTTCCCGTGGGGCACCGTGGTGCTCTTCGCCATCGGCATCAGCGTGGGAACGGCACTGCTGCAAACGCGCGCCGCCGGCTGGCTCGCCAACCTGATCGTGCAGCACCTCGGCTTGCAGAGCGCCAGTGCCTTCGCCATCCTGATGCTGTTGTCGTTGTTCCTCATCGTCATCCATCTCGGCTTTGCGAGCGCCACGGCGCTGGCGTCCACCATGATCCCGATCGTGATCAGCGTGCTGGGCGCGGTGCAGACGCCAGGCATCAACGTCATCGGCATGACGATGCTGCTGCAGTTCGTCGTGAGCTTTGGCTTCATCCTGCCGGTGAACGCACCGCAGAACATGATCGCCTACGGCACGGATACCTTCGAGGCACGCGACTTCATTCGCACCGGGTTGATGGTCACTCTGGCTGCTGCGGTGCTGCTGGTGATTTTCTCGCTCACCTACTGGCCTTGGATGGGGTACATGACGCTGTCGAGCCCGCAATGAGTGCGCCAAAAGCCCTTGGTCTTGGCGATCCGTCGGTACTGGCAATCGGGCAAGTGCTGCAGGCGCTCGGCGCCGACGCGACGCACGGGCTGAGCTCGCAAGAGGCGGAACGGCGGCTCGCCGAGCACGGCCCGAATGAGCTGCGCGGCGTGCCGCCCGTGGCGACATGGCGTCGCGTGCTGGCGCAGTTTCAAGACCCGCTGGTCTACCTGTTGCTCGCCGCCATCGCCATCGCTCTGGGCGCCTGGGCCATCGAAGGTTTCGAAGGCTGGCCGCTGGATGCGCTGGTGATCGCGGCTGTCGTGCTGGTCAACGGCTTGCTGGGCTATGCGCAGCAGGCCAGGGCGAGAGATGCGGTGGCGGCGCTGGCGCGGATGACCGCCGTGACATCGGCCGTCGTGCGTGACGGCCAGACCCTGCGCGTGCCCAGTGCCGAGTTGGTTCCCGGTGACCTGTTGGCGCTGGGTGAGGGCGATGCCGTGGGCGCGGACGCCCGTCTGTTGCAGGCGGCGTCTTTGCGGGTGCTGGAGGCGTCGCTGACCGGCGAGAGCGAAGCCGTGCTGAAAGGCGTGGCGCAGCTGGCTGGCACATCGGCGCTCGGCGATCGGCTCGACATGGTTTTCAAGGGCACGGCTGTCGCCCAGGGCACCGGCCATGCAATCGTCACCGCCACCGGCATGCAGACCGAGATCGGCGCCATCGCCGAGATGCTCGAAGCGACCGTCGAGGCCCCGACGCCGTTGAGCGTCGAGGTGGCGCGCATCGGACGCATGCTGGGCATCGCGGTTGTGCTCATCGCCGCGGTCGTGGTGACGACGATCTTGTCGATCTCCGAGATCCGCAGCGCCGCCGATGTCATCGCCGTGCTGCTGCTCGGCGTATCGCTCGCGGTAGCGGCGGTGCCTGAAGGGTTGCCTGCGATTTTGTCGGTGGTGCTGGCGATGGGCGTGCAGCGCATGGCCCGGCAAAACGCCATCGTCAAGAACTTGTCGTCGGTCGAAACGCTGGGCGCCGCATCGGTCATCTGCACCGACAAGACCGGCACGCTCACCCGGGCGGAAATGACGATCGAGCGCGTGATGACCGCGTCCGGCAGCGCCCGCATCACCGGCGAGGGCTATGCGCCGCTGGGTCGCGTCGAGCACGAGGGCGCTGCGGTAACGGCCGGCCCGTTGCGTGACGAGCTCACCGTGGTGCTTTCTGGCGGCAGTCTTGCCGGCGACGCACGGCTGCATCAGGATGCCGGCGGCACCTGGTCGATTCATGGCGACCCCACCGAAGCGGCGTTCCTGGTGGCCGAACGCAAGATGGGGCTGACGGAGCTGCGGCGACAGCGCTTCGCGCGCATCGGCGAAATTCCGTTCACTTCCGAGCGCAAGATGATGTCGACCATCGAGCGCGACCACGCGCACGATGACCAGATCGTGGTGATCACCAAGGGCGCACCGGACGTGTTGCTCGGCCATTGCAGCCGGGCGCGAGTGGGCATGGAAGTGGTCGCGCTCGACGAGGCACTTCGCGCCGGCATCCTGGCCGACGTCGAATCGCTTTCCGACGCCGCCTTGCGCACGCTGGCGGTGGCTTACCGTCCGCTGACCGCGAAGGAAGATCCTTCGGCAACGCAGTCGCATGAACGGCTGGAGCGCGACCTCATCTACGTCGGCACGGTGGGCATCATCGATCCACCGCGCGCCGGGGCGGCAGAGGCGATCGGGCAGGCACTGCGCGCGGGCATCCGCGTGATCATGATCACCGGCGACCATCCGCGCACTGCCAGCCGGATCGCGGCGGACCTCGGCATCGTTGGGCCTGGTGCGACCGCACTCACCGGTCTCGAATTGGACGCGCTGGACGATGCCGCCTTCGCTGCAGCGTTGCGCCGCACATCGGTCTTCGCACGCGTGGCGCCGGCCCACAAACTGCGCATCGTCGCCGCGCTGCAAGCCGATGGCAGCGTCGTCGCCATGACCGGAGACGGCGTCAACGACGCGCCCGCACTGAAGGCGGCGGATATCGGCATCGCCATGGGCGTGACCGGCACCGAGGTCACCAAAGAGGCCGCGCGGATGATCCTGGTCGACGACAACTTCGCGACCATCGTCGCGGCGGTGCGCGAAGGGCGCGGCATCTTCGACAGCATCCGCAAGGCATTGCGCTACCTGCTCTCGTCCAACATGGGCGAGGTGCTCACCGTGTTTCTGGGCGTGGTCGGTGCCGGCATGCTGGGGTTGGTTGGAAGTGGCGGCGGTGGTGCTGGTGACGGCGGCACGGTCGTGTTGCCGTTGCTGGCCACGCAGATTCTCTGGATCAACCTCATCACCGACTCGGGTCCCGCGCTGGCGATGGGCGTCGACCCGCCGACCGACGACGTCATGGCTCGCAAGCCGCGTGGCCGCGCGGAGCGCGTGATCGATGCGCGGATGTGGTCGGGCGTGGTCCAGATCGGCCTGGTGATGGCGCTGACCACCCTGCTGACCATCGACCTTTTCCTGCCCGGTGGCATGGTCGAAGGAAGCGATGACCTCGCGACCACCCGCACCGCCGGCTTCACCGTGCTCGTGCTGGCGCAGCTCTTCAACTGCTTCAACGCACGCTCCGACAGCAAGAGCGCCTTCTCGCATCTCTTCGTGAATCGCTGGCTGTGGGGCGCAGTCGCGCTGTCTGCCTTGTTGCAGGTGGCGGTGGTCCACCTCGGCTTTCTCAACCTGGCCTTCGGCACCGCGCCGCTCTCCTTCGACGAGTGGCTCGTGTGCATCGCGATGGCGAGCGCAGTGCTCTGGTACAGCGAGCTTCGCAAGCTGGTGGTTCGTTTCTTGGGGCGCTTCGTGCGCCGTCCGCTGCGTGCATCGATCGACGCCTCTCAACCTGTTCAACGCTGAAAGAAGACAATGAAAATTCTCGTCGCCATCGATGGCTCCAAGCACGCGCTGCGTGCAGTGAAGTACGCCGCCAAACTGGTGGGCCTCCTGAAGGCCCACAGCGTCGTGACGCTGGTCAGCGTGCATGACGACACCGGGCTGCGCCATGCCAAAGCACTGGTCGGCAGCGAGCAGGTTGCCGACTACCTGCGTGAACTGAGTGATACCGAGTTGAAGCCCGCGAGAAGTTTGCTCGACAAGGCCGGCATCAGGCACGACGCGGTGATTCGCACGGGCTCGGTGGCGCAGGAGATCGTCGATTGCGCGAACTCCGGCAAGTTCGATCTGCTCGTGCTGGGCGCCAAGGGGCGAGGCGCCTTCGTCGACCTGCTGGTCGGCTCGGTGGCGCAGCGTGTGATGTCGCTGGCAAAGCAGCCAGTCGTCCTCGTGAAGTAGCAGCGTTGCGCGCCCCGCGCGTGACGCGCAACCGCTGGCAACGGCTGCTGGCATCGGCTCATGCCACGTCTGAAATTCGCATCACGACGCGGCCCTGGATTTCACCGGCACGCATCCGGTCCATCACCTGGTTGACGCGCTCCAGCCTGTCTTCGGTGAACACCGTATGCACCTTGCCTTCGCCTGCGAACGCCAGCGCTTCCTGCAAGTCTTTGCGGGTGCCGACGATCGAGCCGCGCACCGTCTTGGCATTGAGCACGACGTCGAAGATCGGCAAGGCGAAGTCGCCCGGCGGCAGGCCGACGAGGGCCATCGTTCCGCGCTTGTGCAGCATGCCGAGGGCTTGCGAGAAGGCACTGCGGGACACGGCAGTGACCAGTACGCCATGCACGCCGCGCAAAGCCGTCTGCAGTTCCTTGACCGGGTCTTGCAGCGCAGCGTTGATCACCATGTCGGCGCCCAATTTCTTGGCGAGCTGGAGCTGGCCTTCGTGGATGTCGACGGCCACCACATGAAATCCCATGGCCTTGGCGTACTGCACCGCAAGATGGCCGAGCCCGCCCACGCCGGAGATGGCGACCCAGTCGCCCGGCTTGCATTCGAGAACCTTCAGGCCCTTGTAGACGGTGACGCCGGCGCAGAGCACCGGCGCAATTTCGCTGAAGCCCACATTGGCCGGCAACTGCCCGATGTAGCCGGGGTCGGCCAGCACGTATTCGGCATAGGCGCCGTTGACGGTGTAGCCCGTCATCTGCTGTCCGTCGCAAAGGGTCTCCCATCCGGTGATGCAGTGCTCGCAATGTCCGCAGGCGGTGTGCAGCCACGGCACGCCGACGCGGTCGCCTTCCTTGATTCCTTTGACGCCCGCACCCAGGGCCGCCACGAAGCCGACACCCTCATGGCCCGGAATGAAGGGTAGGGTGGGCTTGACCGGCCAGTCGCCATCGGCGGCATGCAGGTCGGTGTGGCACACACCCGATGCCACTACTTTCACCAGCACCTGGCCCGTCGTGACCTCGGGAATGGCGACTTCCTCGATGCACAGGGGCTTGCCGAACTCGCGGACGACAGCGGCTTTCATGGTTTGCATGGGTGGCTTTCAGAACGAATGGGTACGAAGCCTTCACTTTAAAAAGCGGCTTGGCGAGCGGTGTTGCGCTGGATCAAAAAAGCACGCCATCGCCGCGGCCATTGATGCGCATCAACGCCGTGAGACGGTGGGTGCATCACAGTGGCTGATGCGCCACTCCGCGACCCTGTCGAATGTTCCGGCCGACTGCGCTTCACGCGAGGTCGAACTCAAGCTCCTGTTGTCGCCCTCGGACGTCGACACGTTCCGGACGGCCGTGACCACCCGATTGGCGCCGCATAAGCCGCTGCCCGGCGTCTCCCGCCTTCACACCACCTACTTCGACACGCCCGACCTGTTCCTGCGCCGACAAGGGCTGGAACTGCGCGTCAGAAAGCAGGGCGGGCGGTGGACCGAAACCGTCAAGACGATCGAATCGTCCGGCCGTGGTTTCGGACTGCACGACCGCGGCGAATGGGAGGCCCACATCGACAGCGCGGAGCCCGATCTCGCGGCGTTGCGCATGCGGATCGAGCCGGATGCGAGGCCGGCTCTGATCCTGGCGGAACCGGGTCTGGCGCAGCGGCTCGTGCCGGTGTTCGATGTCGTCGTGCGCCGCTCACTCTGGCAGTTGTCTCCGCCGGAAGGCACTCGCATCGAACTGACGCTCGACGAAGGCGAGTTGCGCTGCGGCGCTGCGCGCGAGCCGATTTGCGAGGTCGAGTTCGAGCTGAAGGCTGGCGCGCCTGCGGCGCTGTTCGACGCGGCCCTGCTGCTGCAGGACGACGTGCCCTTGCGCATTGGTCGTCTGGGCAAGGCAGACCGGGGATATGCGCTGCTGGCGGGTCGGACCCATGGGTCGCGCGCAACGATGACGACGACGACGACGACGACGACGACGGCGAGGGTTACCTCCGCACAGCCGGTGCTGTTCGCGCGCGATGTGACCGTCGAACAGGGCTTTCAGGCCATCATCGAAAATTGCTCCGCGCACGCTTTCGGCAACGAGGCGGGCGTCATGCGAGGGACCGACCCCGAGAGCGTGCACCAGATGCGCGTGGGCATTCGGCGACTGCGTTCCGCGTTGCGCCTCTTCTCCCCCATCATCCCCACGCCGGCGTTGCTCGGTGGCGAGCTGCGATGGCTTTCGGCGGCGCTGGGCGCGGCACGCGACGCCGAGGTACTCGCGGGCGAGACCCTGCCGGCACTGACCGCCGATTCGGACTTGGACTCGGATTCCGATTCCGATCGCACTGCCGCAGTGCAATGGACCTCTCTTTTGCAGACGGCTTCGCTTTCTGCCGACACGTATCGCAGCCGCGCCGCCCACGCACTCGCATCGCCTCGCTATGCGCGTCTGACGTTGGGGTTGGCTGCGTGGCTCGGATGCGAGTCCTGGCAGTCGTCGTCGGGCAAGCGTGCGCGCAAGGCATTGCAGCAACCGTTGCACGCGCTGGCACGGGGCGCCGTCATGCGGCTTCATCGCAAGCTGCGAGACACCGGCAAGCGCTTGGCGCGCGCCACGCCCGAGCAGCGCCACCGGGTGCGCATTGCGGCCAAGCGCCTGCGCTACGCCATCGATTCTTTTCAGTCGCTGTATCCAAGCAAAGCGACGCATCGCTATGTCAGGCGCCTAGGCAAGTTGCAGGACGCGCTCGGCCAACTCAACGATGCGCAAGTGGCCGGGCGACTGCTGCATGACTTCGTGCAAAAGGAGCAGGAGCTGGAGCACTCCGTGCAGTCGGTGGTGAGGCAACTCGACCGCCGCAGCGATCTTGCGGAGCCTGAACTGCTGCGGTGCTGGAAGGCATTCAGGCGGGCTGAACTGCCGTAGCGCGGTTCCTGATGCGCTAGTAGAAGATTAGCGAGATGAGCCGCATGATCATGCGGTCGGTGGCGGCTCGGCGAGCCGTGCGGCGCCGCGCTGCGGAAGAAGTCGGTTCGGGCTACGTCTTGTGCCGTGCGGCTTCGACCGTTCGCTCGACGGCTTCCTTGGCCGAGCGTGCAGCGGCGCCCGTTGCGGTCACTGCCGTGTTCAGCGCGTCGCGTGTGGCTTGCGCTGCTTTTTCTGCTTCTTCTTTGCTGGTTTGCGTCGCGCGCTGCAGCGAGTCCTCGGCCTTGGCCAGCGCCTCCCTGGTGGCGGCGGTAGCCTTTTTGCTTTCCGCCTCCGTGGCCCGAGCGGCCTCCCGGGTTCCTTCTAGCGCCCGGCCTGACGAAGCGGAGGCCTTGGCCTCGAGGCGAGTGGCGGCTTCGGCTGCCTTTTGCGCTGCGCGACGGACCCCTTCGGCAATCGACCTGGACACCTTGCCCGTTGTCGCCTGGCCCTGGCGTGCGGCGAGTCGCGCCGCATTGGCGGCTTCACGCGCTGCGCTTTCCGCTTCGTGCGCTGCCTTGATGGCTGCGCTTTTGGCGCTCGACGCCACGCCCGGCGGGGCGCTCGACTGGCTCGGTGCCGCAGCATCGGCGGCCATCGCGGGCGTGCTGAGCAACATCACGATGGCGGCGGCGACAGCCGCAGCAGCGACTGCGGCGGCGGTGAGCGCGATGAGTCTCGGAAGTCGTGGGGTCGGTTTCATGGAGGCGTCCTTGTTCGGTGCGGCGATTCTTCGGCTGGCGCGTCCGGCGGGGCTTGCGCCAGATCAAGGCCGGACGCTGCGGCGCGTGATGAACTGAAGCATCACTGCACCCTGCGAGACAACACATTGCGATCCCCAAGCCCAAAGGAGCACCTGAACCTCATGAGCGGTGGGCCGCTCGCCGCGCCAGCACCGGCACCCCCCGTCGGGTTGAAAGAGGCCGAAGCACAACGCCGACTGGTGCGTGACGGCGCGAACGAGTTGCCGGTTTCCCGCCCACGCAGCATGTTGCGGCTGGCGCGCGAGGTGGCGTTCGAGCCGATGTTCCTGTTGCTGGTGGCGTGCGGCGCCCTCTACCTGGCCCTGGGCGACCTGCAGGAGGCGCTGATGCTGCTGGGCTTCGTCTTCGTCGTGATGGCCATCAGCTTCGTCCAGCAGCGGCGCAGCGAACGCTCGCTCGATGCCTTGCGCGACCTGTCGAGTCCTCAGGCTCGCGTCGTCCGCGATGGAAAGGAGCGCACCGTCGCAGCCCGCGATCTGGTGGTGAGCGACATCGTGATACTGGCCGAGGGCGATCGCGTGCCGGCCGATCTGTTGCTCATCGTTTGCGCCAATCTTGCGGTCGACGAATCCTTGCTGACCGGGGAGTCGGTGCCTGTCGCCAAGCAGGCGGCGTCGCTCGCAGGTGCGGTGTTTGCCGGTACCCTGGTCACGCGCGGCACGGCGCAAGGCCGGGTCACTGCCACGGGCGTGCACAGCGCGCTGGGCCGCATCGGCCAGTCGCTTGCTGCGATCAAGACCGAGGCCACCCCGATCCAGCAGGAGACGCGACGTGTGGTCACGCGCGTTGCCATCGTCGGCCTGGTGTTGGCGGCTGCACTGGCCATTGTTTTCGGCTTGCTGCGTGGCGACTGGTTGCAAGGGCTGCTCGCCGGCCTGACGCTGGCAATAGCGTTGTTGCCGGAAGAGCTGCCGATGGTGCTGACGCTGTTTCTCGGCCTCGGTGCATGGCGCCTTTCCCGCGAGAAGGTGTTGGCCCGCAGCATCCCCGCGGTCGAACTGCTCGGCGCCACGACCGTGCTGTGCGTGGACAAGACCGGCACGCTGACGGCCAACCGCATGACGGTCAGGCGCCTGTGGTCCGAAGCGGCGGTGCACGACATGGGGCGCGACACGGTACGCGACAGCGCGAAGGCGGATGCCACGCCGCTGCAGGAGGAACTCCATGGGGTGCTGGAGTACGCGGTGCTTGCCAGCCACCGTCGCGCTTTCGATCCGATGGAATCGGCCATCGGCGAGGCCGGTCAACACCTGCTGGCGCACACCGAGCACCTGCACACCGACTGGACCTTGATCGACGACTACCCCCTGTCGCCCGAGATGCTGGCGATGTCGCGGGTCTGGCAATCGCCGGATCTGCGGGCGCTCCTCATCGCGGCGAAGGGCGCCCCCGAGGCCATCGTCGATCTATGCCATCTGGACGCCCGTCGCAGTGCCTCGGTCGCCGAGCAGGTCGTTGCGATGGCGGCAGACGGATTGCGCGTGCTGGGCGTGGCCCAGGCGACTTTCGCTGCCGGTGCGCTGCCCGGTCTGCAGCACGACTTCGACTTCCAGTTTCTCGGGCTGGTCGGACTCGAAGACCCGGTGCGCCCGGACGTGCCGCAGGCCATCGCCGAATGCCGGGCCGCCGGCATCCGCGTGGTGATGATGACCGGCGACCATCCGGCCACGGCGCTGTCGGTGGCCAAGCAGGCAGGCCTGGGCACCGATGCACCGGTCATCACCGGCACCGAGCTTTCCATGCTGAGCGATGCCGAACTCGATGCGCGACTGGCCGAGACGCTCATCTTCTGTCGCGTGCAGCCCGAGCAGAAGCTGCGGCTCGTGCGCGCCTTTCGTGCGCGCGGCGACGTGGTCGCGATGACCGGCGACGGTGTCAACGACGCGCCTGCGCTCAAGGCGGCCGACATCGGCGTGGCAATGGGTGCGCGCGGCACCGAGGTGGCGCGCCAGGCTGCGGCGCTGGTCTTGCTGAACGACGACTTCGCATCGCTCGTGACCGCGGTTCGCTACGGTCGGCGCGTGTTCGCCAACCTGCGCAAGGCCATCGTCTTCGTGGTGGCGGTGCACGTGCCGATCATCGGCCTGTCGATCCTTCCGGTGCTGTTCGGCTGGTCGATGTTGCTGATGCCGGTGCACATCGTGTTCTTGCAACTGATCATCGACCCGGCCTGCTCGATCGTGTTCGAGGCCGAGCCGCTGGAGCCGGATGCGATGACCGTGCCGCCGCGCCGGCCCGACCAGCGCCTGTTCGACAGCGTGGTGCTGATGCGTGGTTTGTGGCAGGGCCTGGGCTTGCTGCTTCTGCTGCTGGCAACCTATGCCGGGGCCCGGCTCATGGCGCCATCGGATGCGGGCCGGGACGACATGGCGCGGGCGCTCACCTTCGTCGTGCTGGTGCTGGCCAATCTCGCGTTGATCCACACCAACCGATCGTGGAGCCGCACTGTCTGGTGGGGCCGTGCGGTGACGGGAGGTCAGTTCGGCTGGATCGTTCTGGCAACGCTGGCCATGTTGGGGGTGGTGCTGAGCGTGCCCGTGGTCGGTCGGCTGTTCGCCTTCACGATGCCGCCGCCATTCATGCTGCTGTGTGGACTCGGCGTGGCGGCCTTGAGCCTGCTTTGGTTCGAAGGCGTGAAATGGCGCATCCGTGTGCGGAGCCACCATGTCGACTGATCGATCGGCTCAGAGACTTTGTTCCGCAGCGGTCTGGCATGCAGCGCAGCGCACGGCGGTCGGCATTGCCGTCAAACGCTGCAGCGCGATGTCGCAGCCGCAGTCGATGCACTTGCCGTAACGGCCTTCGGCGATCAGTTTTTCGGCGAACTCGATCTCGGCCAGCCGGGTCTGGTCGATCTCGATCTCTTCGACCCGAACGTTTTGCGCCTGCAGCGTTTCGGCGTCGTCGCTGAAGTTGTGAACCTCGCTTGCGCCAGCCTGCCGTGCCGTCCTGAGGTCGTCGTTGGCAAGACGTATTTCGCCTTGTGCGCTTTGTTTCATCGCATGAAGTTGCCGCGAGAGAGCGTGAATGTCCTGGGCAGTGAGTTGGGTCATGAAGCGAATCCTTGAGGGAAGGGAAGGGAAGGGAAGCGAAGGGAAGGGAAGGGCCGACGGGGTCTGCGCGACCCAGAAAGCATTCACTCTAGAAGCCTGTCGTGAAGGAGGTGTTGCGCTGGATCAAGGCGCAGCATCCGCACCTGACTGAAGATGGGCTCTCTATGCGCGTGCTGATCATCAACGGACATCCCGACCCGAAGGCTTCGCACCTTTGCGACGCGCTGGCCGATGCCTATGCCGACGGTGCGCGTGCCGCAGGTCACGAGGTCGCGCGCATCGATGTGCGTGCGCTCGAATTCCCGCTGCTGCGAAGCCGGCACGAATGGGAGTCGGAGCCACTGCCGCCCTCGCTGCAGGCGGCGCAAAACGCCATCGGGCATGCACAGCATCTCATGGTCGTTTTTCCGCTGTGGCTCGGCGACATGCCGGCGCTCTTCAAGGGATTTCTGGAACAGGTGATGCGTCCCGGTTTCGCGGTCCCCAAAGCGGAGAGCTTCAAGTCGAAGCCGCTGGCGGGCCGCACCGCGCGCATTGTGGTCACCATGGGCATGCCGGCGTTTCTCTATCGCCTGTACTACCGGGCTCACAGCCTGCGGCTCCTCAGGCGCAATGTCTTCGGGCTCGTCGGCATCAAGACCGTGGGCGATGCCGTGGTCGGTTCGGTCGAGACCTTGACCGAGTCGCAGCGCGCACGTTGGCTTGCTCGCATGCACCGCTGGGGGCGTCGACTGGGTTGATGCAGGTCAAGCTCGCGGGGCGACTCTGCGTCCGGCAGCGGCGCCCGCGCCAAGGTAGACCGGTACACCGGCTGATCGACGCCTCAGCGTGACGGGTGATCGAGCAGGTCTCTCGCCAGTCGCGCCTTGCGGGCTTCGACCCACCAGCCAGGCGTCGCGCCCGTCAGCGTTTCGGTCACCGAGGTGAATGGGTGGAAGTCTTGCAGAAAGGTCGCCACGAGGTGACCGTCCCGCAGATCCACTTCCGCCGATGCGCCCAGCCAGTTCTGGGTCAACGGATGGATAGCGCGTGGGTTGTGAACCAGCAATGTGCCTTCGTTCCAGCACTCGTGCTCGGCGCCGCGCGAACCGACTTCGTAGGCAAAGCAGGTGGCGCTGCCGGCAGCTCGATGGTGCGGGCGGCAGCGGCCGTGACGCAGGATTCGCACGGCGTCGCTGTGGTGCGCGCCTTCCTGGCCCATGCGGTTGAATTTGGAAACCATGGCGCCGTCGCTGCACAGCAAGACGGCGGCGATGTTCTCGGCGCCGGGTTGTGCAAAGAAGCCGGCTGGGAACATGCAGTCGATTTCTCTGGACTGTGCGGCGGACCCATGAATCTCCAAGTGGCTCTCGAAGTCGACATAGTCGTGATGCCGCGAACCGAACAGGAAGTGAAGCAATGCCATGGGCAGCTTGTTGCCCGAGGCTTCGCCCCTGTGCAGATCGTGGATTGCAATGACCAGCGGCTTGTCGGCAACACTTGGCGAGCGCCATGGCGCCTGCAGCAGTTTGCGAATGAGGGCGCCACCTGACCCGATGGAAACGTCGTGCGGGATGCGTGTCGAAAGGACTCGGCGACGACTGCCTGCGTCGAGTGCGGTGGTCGCTTCCACAGCGGCAACGAGGCCGTCACGGCGCAGCAAGAAGTTAGGGCTGTGACGGCTCGCGTCGACGGTGTGGCCGGCGTCGCGAAACATGGCGAGCAGGTAGATGTCACACATCGCAGTGTCGAATCCGCTGGTCTGGAAGTAATCCTGAAAGTCGCGACTCTCCTGATGACACAGCACATGCAGATCGCGGAGCATGTTGCGCGCAGGCGCCAGTAAGGGCGAGTCGCGAAGCGCCAGAAACTGGGGGTGCAACTGCGCGTCGGGCCTCCCGGTCGCAGCGAACAGGTCGGTTTCGATATCGTTCATCGGAGGTCGCTCCTGGCCGCACGCTCGGGCAGCCGAACCGGTATGTAGGCAAGCCCCTTGTCGCGCCGCACCAGCAAGGCGGCAGTGCGCCCGGCCGGCAGGCGCGAGAGGATGTGGACGTAGGCATCGACCCGATCGACGGCGGTCTCGTTGATGGCGACGATGACATCGCCGGTCCGAACCCCTTCACTGCGCGCAGCGCCGGCCGCTTCGCGTACCAGCAATCCGTTCACCTCGCCAAGTCGGATCCGTTGCGCAGGCGACAGCTCGACGAGCCGCAGTCCGAGCCCGTCGTTCCACGCCGGCGGCGTCAACGCTGCCGCGCCCTTGCCGGCGATCCCGTTACCCGCCGTGGGCTCCTCCGCCAGCGTGACCCCGAGGGTCATCGAGCGACCGCCGCGCCACAGTTCGAGCCGCACTCTGGAGCCGGGCGGGCGTTGCGCGAGATTGCGGCGCAGGTCGGTGTAGTGCGGCATGCGCGCACCGTCGACCGCGCGCACGATATCGCCACGCAACAGGCCTGCGGTGGCCGCTGGGCCTGTGGCCTCGACCCGAATCACCACCGCGCCCGCCGCTTCTTCGAGGCCGAAAGAACCGGCTAACCCCGAAGTGACTTCCTGAAAATCCGCGCCCATGCGGGCGCGCCGTACCGAGCCGTGGTCGCGCAATTGCACCGCCACTTCGAGCGCCAGGTTGATGGGCACTGCAAAAGACAAGCCCATGTAGCCGCCGCTGTCGCTCAGGATCATCGAGTTGATGGCGACGACTTCACCCCGTGCGTTGAACAACGGGCTGCCTGAACTGCCTGGGTTGATGGCGACATCGGTCTGCACGAAAGGCAGATCGTTCGCACCCGGCAGGTAGCGCCCGGTGGCGCTCACCACCCCCGCGGTCACCGTGTTGTGAAAGCCGAAAGGCGAGCCGATGGCGGCGACCCAGTCGCCCACGGCCAGTGCCGACGAATCGCCGAACACTGCGACGGGCAGGTCGGTGGCGTCGATGCGCAGCAAGCCGGTGTCGGTGGCCTTATCGACGCCGAGCACGCGCCCGACGAAGCGGCGGCCGTCGCTCAGGTAGACCTGTACTTCATCGATGCCGGTGATGACGTGCGCACTGGTCAGGATCAGGCCATTGCGGTCCATCACGACACCTGTTGCGGTGTCTCGAAAGCCACCGACAGGCAAGCTCGCAGGAAGTGGCCTGGGCAGGCGGTCGGCAAAGTCGCTGCCGGGTTCGACTTCGAGTTCGCCGTCGTCGGTGGCCGAGTTACTGGCAAAGCTCAGCGTGGTGATGTCGACGACCGCTGCGCTTCGCGTTGCGAAGACTGCGGCGAATGAGGGTGGCGAGCCGGCAACGGGGCTTGCCGCGACAGGTGGCGCCACCGGCTGCGCGCCGATGGCGATGCACGCACTCGACATTGCAATGCAGGTCAAAGCCTGTATCGCGTGGCGAGCGGTTGCAGCAAGCCGCGACTTAGGGAGAGCGGAGCGGAACATCGTTTTGTGCGTTTTGCAGGCCTGACGGGAAGCCCAAGGCTAGAGGAGCTTGGGCACCCGGGACTTGCGCCAGATCAAGTGCTTCTTCGTGCATTCAGAGGATGCTGTGCGCTTCAGGAGCTGCTCCTCAACCGGCGATGTCTTCGGGCACCGCACTCAATAAAAAGGCAAATCCATGTCGCTTTTTCATGCCGTCGTCTGGGTCGACCATCACACCGCGCAAGTCCTGCAGTTCGACGCTGCGCAAGTGCTCGAAAAGCAGGTCAAGGCTCACGAGCACTACACGCGCCAGCATGGCAGCGAGGTCCGTAGCGAGCATGAGTTCTTCGGTGCCGTGTGCGATGCGATGCAGGGCATCACCGAGGTGCTGATCGCCGGCTCCCACACCGCGCAGGCGGACTTCCGCCACTACGTCGAGAAGCACCGCCCCGAGGTGGCGCATCACATCGTCGGATGGGAGACAACCGGCAACTTGACCACCCACGAACTCGTCGCCCTCGCACGGCGCTACTTCACGACGCATGCGGGAATGGCCAGCCCAATGAAGTCTTGATGGGCGCGCTGGGCTCACGCCCGCTGTCTGCCGGCGTTTCCGTGCAGGCCCTGCGCGCCTGGCTGGCCGATGCCACCGGTCAAAACGTCGACATGGTGGAGACGCACATCTCGTGGGTTCTGCTGACGCCCCGGCTGGCTTTCAAGCTCAAGAAGCCGGTGCGGCTGTCGTTCGTCGACTTCAGTACGCTGCAGGCACGAAAGCACTTTTGCGACGAAGAGCTGCGGCTCAACAAGCGCCTGGCGCCGTCCTTGTATCTGCGGGTTCTCTCGGTTCGCGGCACGCCTTCACAACCTCGTATCGGAGGCGGAGGAGAGCCGATCGATCACGTCGTGTGCATGCGGCGCTTTCCTGATTCGGCGCTGCTGCGCGATCTCGTGGTGAACGATGTCGTGGTCGGAGCGGCCGGAATGCTCGACAGCTTCGCCCAACGACTCGCGTCGTTCCACGCCCGTGTCGAGCGCGCTGCAGCGGACTCTGCCTTTGGCGAGCCTGCGCAGATCATGCGAGCCATGCACGAGGTCCTTAACGCATTGCCGACCGATGCTGAAGGCGCAATCGCAGATCGGCTTGCAAAGCTCCGAGCCTGGACGCAGGACCGCGCGCAGGCGTTGCAGCCGGCGTGGCAAGCGCGCCGACTCGCCGGTGCCGTACGCGAATGCCATGGCGACCTTCATCTGGCCAACATCGTGCGGCTCGACGGCGAACTCACCGCGTTCGATTGCATCGAGTTCGATCCCGCCCTGCGCTGGATCGACGTGATGAGCGACGTGGCCTTCCTGACGATGGACCTGGCAGCGCACCATCGGCCGCGGCTTGCCTTCCGCTTCCTGGACGCATGGCTGCAGCACAGTGGCGACTACGCCGGCATGGCCGTGTTTAGTTTCTACGAGGTGTATCGGTCGCTGGTGCGGGCGCTCGCGTCTTCGCCCGCTGCAGGGCATGGCGGCATGCAAGATGTGCCCGACTACATCGCCACGGCGGAACGCTTGACGCAATCCGCGCAGGGTGGCCCACGCCTGCTCATCACTTATGGCTTCTCGGGCTCCGGCAAGTCGAGCGTCGCCTTGCGCTTGTTGCAGGGAGCGGGCGCCGTGCGCATCCGGTCCGACGTCGAACGCAAGCGCCTGTTCGGCCTGGATGCGCTCGCGCGTTCGTCCAGGCACGGCATCGACCTCTACGCCGACGAAGTGACGCGCCGCACCTTCGACCATCTGCAGTCGAGTGCCGCGGCGGTGCTGCGAGCGGGGTACCCGGTGATCGTCGATGCGGCATTTCTCGGGGGCGAACAGAGGCGGGCGTTTCGTGCGCTGGCCTCGTCGCTCGGCGTGCCATTCGCGATCCTGCATTGCCGCGCGGCTGAAGCGACATTGCGGCAGCGCGTCGCACGCCGGACCGCACTGGACAACGATGCGTCCGATGCAGACCTCGACGTGCTGGAGCGCCAGCTCGCGACCCACGAGCCGCTGAGTGCCGAAGAACGTGCACTGACGTTCGATGTTTGCACCGACATCGACATCGACATCGACATCGACATCGACGCCGATATCGCAGCCCTCTGCGCGCGCTGGCAAGACCAACATTCGCCGGCGGATCAATGGTCGTCCGTGAGGAAGTAGCCAGAAAACCGCGTTCGCTTGATCTTGCGCAATCGTCCGATGGACCTCGGAAGTTTGAATGTGATCTCCGCCGGGTGTCCGGCGCAGCCGGAACTTTCAATGAAGCTGCCCTCAACTCTGCGCGACATGCTCGATGGCCTCGGTGAGCGTGCGGCGACATCGTTCGCCGTGCGGCTGCCAGACGGCACCGCCTTCCATGTCGGTGACGCCAACCCTGCGTTCACTGTCGTCTTCCATACCGACGCCGCACTCTTCTCGACAGCCACCCGTGGCCACATGGGGCTGATGGAAGCGTACTTCGATCAGACGGTCGACGTGGAGGGTGATTTCGGTGCGGCGTTGGCAGCCGGCATGGCATCCGGCTTCGACCGGAAGTCCGGTGCGGTCAACGGCATGGAGAACGAACTGCTCGAATTGCGTCATTCGAACCGCGACCCGGCCAAAGCCAAGCGCAACGCACGCGCGCACTACGGACTCGGGACCGACTTCTACCGGCTCTGGCTGGATGAGCCGTTGCTGATGTACACCTGCGGCTACTGGCCCACAGGTACGGAGACGCTGGAGCAGGCACAGCGCAACAAGATCGATCATGTCTGCCGAAAGATCCGTCTGCAGCGCGACGACAGCTTCGTCGACATCGGCTGCGGATTCGGCGGCTTCATGTTTCGCGCGCACGAAACGACCGGCGCGTCGGGCGTGGGCGTGAACACGACCACCGAGCAAGTGGTGTGGCTGCGCGACGAGATCACCCGGCGCGGCCTGGCCGACGCGCTGAGCGTGCGCGAAGCGGACTTTCGGGAGGCCGACCAGCAGTACGACAAGGTGGTCTCCATCGGCACGCTCGAGCACGCAGGGCGCGACCAGTTGCCCGAGGTCATTCGCGCGCACGCCGCCTTTCTGAAGCCCGGCGGGATCGGCATCCTTCACTTCATCGGGCATGTGGGGCACTACGAAACCGAGCTGTTCATTCGCAAGCATGTCTTCCCGGGTGGCTGGATTCCAAGTCTTGCGGACGTGATCGTCGAGATGGAGCGCAACGGACTCGAGGTGCTCGACATAGAGAATCTGCGGCGTCACTATGCGCCCACGCTCGATGCCTGGGCCGAACGTTTCGAGCAGCGCTGGCCCGCTGTCCATGAGCTCGACCCGGATCGGTTCGATGAACGATTCCGACGTGTCTGGCGCACGTATCTCACTGGCTGCGCGGAGATGTTTCGCTCACCCGGCGGATACACCCACCTCTTTCAGATTGTCTTCAGCAAGGGCAACGTGACAGCCAACAGCTATCCGATGGGTAGGGAGCATGTGTATGAGCGCTGAAGCGGCGAGCTATGGCGAACGTCGGCAACGGCTGCTCAGGACTTTGCACAGCGATCCCGTGCCGGAAGCCGCTCGCATCGGTCTGAGCAAGCAGACCTCCAATCTTTTCCGGGCTCGCCGGGAAGGTGCCAAACATCGCTTGGACCTCAGTGGCTTCAAGCATGTCCTGTGCGTCGACCGCATGGCGGGCACGGTGCAGGTCGAAGGCCTGGCGACCTACGAAGACATCGTCGAAGGCACATTGCCCTATGGCGCAATGCCTGCCGTGGTGCCGCAGCTCAAGACGATCACGGCGGGCGGTGCGGTAGCGGGCGTAGGCATCGAGGCGACATCGTTCAGGCAGGGGCTGGTTCATCACACGCTGGTCGAGTTCGACGTGTTGTTGCCGGGTGGCGAGATCGTCACGTGCACGCCCACCAATGCGTACCAGGATCTGTTCTTCGGCTTTCCGAACTCCTATGGATCGCTGGGCTACGCACTGCGCCTCGTACTTCGAATCCTGCCGGTTAAACCGTGCGTGAGGGTGGAGCACATTCCGTTTGAATCCGCCGCTGGCTTCTTCGCCGCGCTCTCCGAGGCGTGCGAGGGAGACGCGGATTTCGTCGATGGCGTGGTGTTCAGTCCCTCGACATTCGTGCTGAACGTCGCACGATTCGAAGAGGTCGGAGGACCACTCAGCCGTTATGACTTCGAGAAGATCTATTACCGGTCCCTGCTCGAAAAGCCGGTCGATCATCTGAGTGTTCAGGACTATCTCTGGCGCTGGGACACCGACTGGTTCTGGTGCTCCAAGAACTTTGGCGCACAGAACCCGGTAGTGCGCCGCCTGTTCGGCCGGTCGCACCTGAATTCAAAGACCTACGCGCGCCTGATGCGGATGGGTGCACGGGTGGGATTGACCCAGCGCCTCGCGCGTTTGAGCGGCATGTTTGCCGAGTCCGTGATTCAGGATGTCGATATCCCCATTGCATCGGCGGGTGAGTTTCTGGACTTCCTGCAGCGCGAGATCGGTATTCATCCCGTATGGATTTGTCCGGTGCATGCGCCCGATCCCAGCGCAAACTTCTCGCTGTATCCGCTTCGGGCCGGGCAGCTGTATGTCAACTTTGGGTTTTGGGATGTGGTGAGAACACGCCAGGTGCACGAGCCCGGGTATTTCAACCGCCTGATAGAGCAGGAAGTGCTGCGGCTCGGCGGCATCAAGTCTCTGTACTCCGACTGCTACTTCACCCGTGACGAATTCGGGCACGCCTACGGCATGCCGCGGTACGAGGCGCTGAAGCAGAGATACGACCCAAAGCGTCTGGCGCCGCATCTGTACGACAAATGCGTGATGGGTCGTTGACGTTCAACGAGTTGATCGACCGCAATTTCGCTTATTGCCATTTGCACGAGGCTATTCGAATGAAAAACGTTTCTTCAAAAGTCGCTGCAAGGCGACTGCGCTTCGCCGGATTCCTGGTTGTCGGCGTGCTGTCCTTGTACGAGGTTGCAGCGAGTCAGCCACGCGGCGAGTTGCTTTATTCGACCAATTGCATCGCGTGCCACAGCACTCAAGTGCATTGGCGCGACAAGAAGCTGGCGACCGATTGGGGCTCACTGCGAGAACAGGTGCGACGTTGGCAGGACGTCGCATCGCTCGGCTGGCGCGACGACGACATCATCGAAGTGACGCGCTATTTAAATGACCTGTACTACAACTATCCGGCGTCGAACGCGGTCGGCAGCCGACCGCCAGAGTCATCGACCGCCAGCAGTTCGCATTGAGTTTTGTCGCTCGCCGACAGGCAGAACATTTGATCTGCGACAAACGTCTCATCCGCTGAACGAGTGATCCTTTCGGCTTGCAACGAAAGAAGCGCATGCCACATCTCGCCGCCCGAATCATTCGCCAGGAACACGCAGCACTTGCTGCCATGTTGCGCTCCGCGGTCATGCTGCTGGCGCAGCACCGCCGCAAGGGCACGCTGCCCGACTTTGCGGTGCTGCGCGCGATGCTGTTCTACGTCGACGAGTTTCCAGAGCAGCGCCATCACCGCAAGGAGACGGAGTTGCTGTTTCCCAGATTACGCGCCAGGACGCCGATGTCGCGCGAATTGCTGGACCGGCTCGACGACGACCACGCGCGTGGCGAAAGAAAGATCCGCAACGTGGAACATGCATTGCTCGGCTTCGAGATGATGGGCGAGTCGCGCCGGATGGACTTCGAGTCCGCGCTGGAGCGGTATACCGATTTCTATCTGGAACACATGGCTCTCGAAGAGCGCGAGATCCTGCCGTTGGCCGAAAGGGTGCTCACGCCGGAAGACTGGCGCGAGCTCGACGCGGCCTTCAGCGCCAATCGCGATCCGCTCACCGGTTGCACGCCCGACGCACCGTACCAGGCGCTCTTCACTCGCATCGTCAACATGGTGCCGGCGCCGATCGGCCTTGGAGCGGAGGTGTGAGCGGAGGGCGTAGCGGCCGTGCCTGAATCCGGGGCGGTTTTTGTTTCGGGTATCGTCGGTGGCAGCCCGTTGCCCGGATGGTGAAACTGGTAGACACATCGGACTTAAAATCCGCCGCTTCCTGAATAAGGAGCATGCCGGTTCGATTCCGGCTCCGGGCACCAACCAGACACAAGGGAGCACTTCATGCCTCGCTACAACGCTCCGTTCGAAATTCATGTGCACGGCGATGTACCGTTGCGCGCCGATGTGACCTTTGCGCAGATCCAGGAGGCGCTGACGCCGCTCTGGCAATACGCGGGTGCCAAGTCGCTCGCCGACGGCGCCACCAGCGTTTATGAAGAAGAGCCCGGCATCCGGTTCGAGCAAAAGGAGCATGTGCTCCAGCTGTGCTGGACCGTCGCCGGCGATGAAGATTTCCGCCAGGCGCTCGACGAGATGGCCATGGCGCTCAACGAACTCTCCGACCGCGGCGCTGCCATCGAAATCACCTTCTACGACACCGAGTTCGACGAAGAAGAAGACGGCGACCCTGAAGACGAATCGCGCGACGACTTCATCATGCTGTTCGTGGGCCCCAATCCGGCCGCGATCATGCAGGTGCAGCGCGACCTGCTGGTCGAAGACGTGGTGAACCTGATGGAACGCCACTTCGACGGTGCCGAATTGAGCGGCGTGGTCGCAGAAATAGACAAGCTCTTCGGCGAGCGTTTCGACGCACTCGTCAATTCGCTGGAAATCGGCAAGCGCCCGCGTGGCGCGGGTGGCAGCGGTGGTTCGGGTGGTGGCGGACACGGCGGTGGCCGCCGGCCGCGCCACCTTCACTGAGTCGTCCTCCCCAGCGCGTCAGTATCCCGCGCTGATTTCCGATGCGCGGTACGCCGTGCCATCGAAGCGCAGCGTTTTCGAGCCGAACTTCGTCGGCCGTTCCTGCGTCGTGCATTCGTCTCCCTGCGCGACCGACCGCGTTCCCGACCGCGTTTGATGCAGCACGAGATCGGCATAACCATTGCTGATCGTCCGCGCGATCGACAGGCTGCCCTGCACCGTCTCGAAGTTGCCGTTGCAGTTGGTGTCCCATTCGCCGCGCTCTAGCGTCGTCTCGAGCTTGTCCAGCACCTTCAGCAGCTTGAGGCCGTGCGGCACGTAGAGGGTCAGCGTTTCGTTGGAGAACGGATTGGTGCGTGAGCTGCCCTGACGGACGATGCGCAACCCGAACGCGCGCGTTTCCGGCGCGAGCGTGTAGCGCGCGGTGTCGACCTTGATGTCGGCGATGCGCACCGCGTCTTCGGCGAGCGCCGATTCTTCGAACATCCGGCTGACGACCTTGGCCCGCTCGGTATTGCCGTTGTCGGCTTGCTGCACGACCATGACGTCGAGGTCGAAATCGGCCATGTCCGCTTCAGAGCCTGCCCGGACCAGTGGGAGCACGACGATGAAACGCCCCGGTACGCCGCGCCACGGCTGGCAGACGGCCCGCTCGTGGTCGAGCTGTCGCTTGGGATGCAGTTTCTCGTGCATCCGCTCTGCGAGGCCGCTGTCGCAGGATGCGTGGCCTGCGATGCCGTAGCCGGCCAGGACGGCGGCCACGAGCGGCAGTCGCAGGCGGCTGATCATGTGGATCCAATGCGTCGTGTAGGTCACGTATTTCGTGCAGGGCGGGCGCAGCACGTCGATCACCTCGATCAGGCCGCTGCCATAGCCGCGGCTGAAAACACGGCGGCCGGCGCCGCCGATCGAAGCAACCACCGGCTCGCTGCCGCGTCGAGTTGCGACGGGTGACCGCTGGCCAAGAGCAAGGTCGTGCGGGTATCGCGTGTCGTATCGGTTGCGTCGGCCGTATCTTCTTGTCGGGTCGCGCTCACGGCAAGCTGCTGTGACGCAGCGAGCAACCGCCGTGTCTGCTGCGCCACGGGTGCACCCGTGTCGATGTAGTGCACCTCGGCGCCGGTGCTTGCTCGAAGCTGCTCCGCGACGAGCGGATAGTGCGTGCAGCCGAGGACCAGCGTATCGACCTCGCCGGCCGCGATGCCGAACGTGCCCGCAGCCGCGGCGTACCTGGCGCACAGCGACGCGATGCCGGCCGCGTCGTTCGCTTCGATGGCTGCCGCGAGCCCGTCGCATGGCACCAGACTGAAGTCGGCTTGCGCGGCGAGCGATGCAAGCAAGGCGTTGAACTTGGCACTCGCGAGGGTGCCGCGCGTCGCGAGCACGGCGATGCGGCGCGTGCGGCTGATCGCCACCGCCGGCTTCAAGGCAGGCTCGACGCCCACGAGGGGCAGTGCAGCATGGTCGACCCGCAACAAGTGGATCGCGGCGGCCGTGGCGGTGTTGCATGCGACCACCATCGCCTTGATGTCGTGCGCGTCGACCAGGTGGCGCGTTACCGCGCGGGTGCGTGTCGCCACGTAGTCGTCGCCGCGCTCGCCGTACGGCGCGTGGGCGGTGTCGGCGAAGTAGACGAAGCGCTCGTTGGGCAGCTCGGCCTGCAGCGCGTTGAGCACGCTGAAGCCACCGATGCCGCTGTCGAACACACCAACCGGTCGATCGCTCAAATCGCTTCCAGCGCGATCGTCTTGAGCGCGCCGGACGCGATGCGCTTTTGCCACTCGGCCGGGCCGGTGATGTGAACGCTGGTGCCGCCCGCATCGACCGCCACCGTCACCGGCATGTCGACCACGTCGAACTCGTAGATCGCCTCCATTCCGAGGTCAGCGAAGCCGACGACCTTCGCCGTCTTGATCGCCTTGCTCACCAGATAGGCCGCACCCCCGACCGCCATCAGGTAGGCGCTCTTGTGCTTCTTGATCGCCTCGATCGCGACCGGGCCGCGCTCGGCCTTGCCGATCATCGCGATCAGGCCGGTTTGCGCGAGCATCATTTCGGTGAAGCCGTCCATCCGCGTGGCGGTGGTCGGGCCGGCCGGGCCGACGGCTTCACCCTTCATCGGATCGACCGGGCCGACGTAGTAGATGACGCGGTTGGTGAAGTCGACCGGAAGCTTCTCGCCCTTGGCAAGCATGTCGGCGATGCGCTTGTGCGCCGCATCGCGGCCCGTGAGCATCTTGCCGTTGAGCAGCAGCGTATCGCCCGGCTTCCAGCTCGCCACTTCGGCGGGTGTCAACGTGTCGAGGTCGACGCGTTTGCTCTTCTTGTAGTCGGGCGCCCAGTCGACATCGGGCCACAGGTCGAGCGAGGGCGGCGTGAGATACACCGCGCCGCTGCCGTCCATCACGAAATGGGCGTGCCGCGTGGCCGCGCAGTTGGGGATCATCGCGACCGGCTTGCTGGCCGCATGCGTCGGGTACATCTTGATCTTGATGTCGAGCACCGTCGACAGGCCGCCCAGGCCCTGCGCCCCGATGCCGAGCGCGTTGACCTTTTCGTACAGCTCGATGCGCAGTGCCTCGACCTTGGTCAACTCGGCGCCCGATGCCTTCTTGGCCTGCAGCTCGTGCATGTCCAGGTCGTCCATCAGGCTTTCCTTGGCCATCAGCGCGGCTTTCTCTGCCGTGCCGCCGATGCCGATGCCGAGCATGCCGGGCGGGCACCAGCCCGCGCCCATCGTCGGAACCGTCTTGAGCACCCAGTCGACCACGCTGTCGCCGGGGTTCAGCATCACCAGCTTGCTCTTGTTCTCGCTGCCGCCGCCCTTGGCCGCGACCGTCACTTCAAGCGTGTTGCCGGGCACGATCTCGGTGAATATCACCGCCGGCGTGTTGTCCTTGGTGTTCTTGCGGTCGAACTCCGGGTCGGCCACGACCGACGCGCGCAACGTGTTGTCGGGATGGTTGTAGCCCTGGCGCACGCCCTCGTTGATGGCGTCGTCCAGCGAGCCGGTGAAGCCACCCCAGCGCACGTCCATGCCGACTTTCAGGAACACGTTGACGATGCCGGTGTCCTGGCAGATCGGCCGGTGGCCGGTCGCGCTCATCTTGCTGTTGGTCAGGATCTGTGCGATCGCGTCCTTGGCGGCCGGGCTCTGTTCGCGGTCGTACGCTTTGGCCAGATGCGCGATGTAGTCGGTCGGGTGGTAATAGCTGATGTATTGCAGCGCGGCGGCGACCGATTCGATCAGGTCGGCCTGCTGGATGGTGGTGGTCATCGTGCGGTCTTTTTGTGCGGTGGGGAGCCGAAATTATCCCCCACCGCCCCGCGATGTACCTTGCGTCAGGCCGGCGGCCGCTTCATCTGGCAGGACGTTGGCTGTGCGCTCACATACGAATCCCAGACCACTTCGGAGCGGAAGCCGTAGCCCGTGTTGTCGGCGTCGTGTTTCACGCCGGGGCTGCCCTGCTTGGCCCACACGCCGAGGTAGATCGGGGCGAGCATCTGGTGATCGACCTTGCGCATCTCGACTTCGCCGACCGGGCTCTCGTACTTCATGCCTTCCAGGGCGAACGCGACCTTCTTCGGGTCGGTCGATTTGGCCTGCCGCATGGCAGCGCGCAGCATGTTCATGGTGTACCAGTGCGACGCGTAGATGAAGTCGTCTTCCGGCGATTTCTTCTTGTATGCCATGGCGATCTTTTCGAGCGCGGGCGTCGGTGCGTTGCTGCCCCAGTTCCACATCACGTTGACCTTCTCGACGCCCCACGAACCCATCTGCGCCGGGATGCCCGGATTGTTGGCGTTGAAGGTGTAGAAATTGATGTTGAGGTTGTAGTCCTTGGCGGCCTTGAAGAGCAGGCCGAGGTCGGTGCCCCAGTTGGAGGTGATGACCGTGTCGGCGCCCGACGCGGCGATCTTGGCGACGTAGGGTGCGAAGTCGCGCACCGTGGCGATCGGCACGTAGTCCTCGCCGACGATCTGGATGTCGGGCCGCTTTCTGGCGAGGTAGGCGCGCGAGGCCTTGGCGACCTGCTGGCCGTGCGTGTAGTTCTGGTTGAACAGGAACACCTTTTTCACGTCCGGCTTCTTCTGCAGATAGGTCGTCAGGCCTTCGATCTGCATCTCGCTTGAGGGATAGAAACGGAAATGCCAGAAGCTGCACTTGTCGTTGGTCAACCCCGGGTCCATCGCCGAATAGTTGAGGTAGACCATCGCGTTGTTCGGGTCGCGATCGGCCTGCTTGTTGATGGCGTCGACCAGCGCAAACGCTACGCCCGAGCCACCGCCCTGGGTCGCGTAGCGGATGCCCTGGTCGGAAGCAGCCTTCAGCGCCACCGTGCTTTCTTGCGGTGAACCCTTGCCGTCGAACGGGACGATTTCAAGTTTCGGGTCGGTCGGCGTGGCATTCGCGTTGAGTTGCGCGACGACTTCGCGCAGTTGGTTGAGCGAGCTCTGGCCTGTGAATGCGAAGGCGCCGGAAAGCACCTCGATGAAGGCGATTTTGACCGTCTCTGCGGCCGACGCTACGCCGCATGCGGCGAGCGCTGCAACGCACAGCAACGACCGGACCGGGCGGATGAAACCTAAGCGCTGCATGCGTGTCTCCAATGGGTTTTGTTATGGAGAAGGACAGTAGGGCGCGCGTCGCAGCGCCGACGTCTCCCACGCGACATTTCTGCGCAGGGACTATCCCTTAGATGCCTCTGAGCGCGGGCGCTTTTGAAATCCCTGCCAGTGAGAACCCTTCTTGTTCGGCCCATACTGACACTCCGTTTCATCACTGCGACCACAGCTTCTCCTCATGACCACACGCACCGAGCGCGACACTTTCGGCCCCATCGACGTTGCGTCGGACAAGCTCTGGGGCGCCCAAACGCAGCGCTCGCTGCAGAACTTCGACATCTCGGGCGAGCGCCAGCCGCGTGAAATCATCACGGCGCTGGCGCAGGTGAAGCGGGCGTCGGCGGTGGTCAACCACGCGCTCGGCCTGCAGGACGAAAAGAAGACTCAGGCCATCGTCGCCGCGGCCGATGAAGTCATCGCCGGGAAGCACCCGGACGAGTTCCCGCTTGTGGTGTGGCAGACCGGCTCCGGTACGCAGACCAACATGAACGTCAACGAGGTGCTGGCGAACCGCGCGAGCGAGTTGCTCGGCGGAGAGCGTGGCGAAGGGCGGCTGGTGCATCCGAACGACGACGTCAACCGCAGCCAGTCGAGCAACGACGTGTTCCCGACTGCCATGCATGTGGCTGCCGTCGAGGCGCTCACCCACAAGCTGCTGCCTGCCATCGCCAAGCTGCGTGGCACGCTGGAGCAGAAGTCGCTCGACTTCATGGACATCGTGAAGATCGGGCGCACACACCTGCAGGACGCGACGCCGCTCACGCTGGGCCAGGAATTTTCGGGCTACGCGGCGCAGCTGAAACACGGTGAAGCGCATGTGCGCGCCGCGCTGCCGCACCTGTGCGAGCTGGCCCTCGGCGGCACGGCGGTCGGCACCGGGCTCAATGCGCCCAAGGGCTATGCCGAGCAGGTGGCGGCCGAATTGGCGCGCCTCACGGGGTTGCCCTTCATCACCGCGCCGAACAAGTTCGAGTCGATGGCTTCGGTCGATGCGCTGGTGCATGCGCACGGCGCGCTCAAGACATTGGCCGCCAGCATGAACAAGATCGCCAACGACGTGCGCTGGCTGGCCAGCGGCCCGCGCAGCGGCATCGGCGAACTGAGCATCCCCGAGAACGAACCTGGCTCTTCGATCATGCCGGGCAAGGTCAACCCGACGCAGAGTGAGGCGGTCACCATGCTGGCCGCGCAGGTGATGGGCAACGACGTCGCCATCAACATCGGCGGTGCGTCGGGCAACTTCGAGCTCAACGTGTTCCGCCCGATGGTGGCGCACAACTTCCTGCAGAGCGTGCGATTGCTGGCCGATGGCATGGTGAGCTTCAACGACCATTGCGCCGTCGGCATCGAGCCGAACCGCGAGCGCATCGCCGAGTTAGTCCAGCGCTCGCTGATGCTGGTGACGGCGCTGAACACGCACATCGGCTACGACAAGGCGGCCTACATCGCCAAGAAGGCGCACAAGGAAGGCAGCAGCCTGCGCGAGGCGGCTGTGGCTTCAGGGCACCTTACTGGTGAGCAATTCGATGCCTGGGTCATTCCTGAAAACATGACCGGCCGCTGAGAGCTGTAATGCCAGGGCGCCCGGCGGAGCGCCCGGAATTTGCGTTGAGTCAGTGCTCGCCCGGCGCGCGCGCCATCAGCTTGTCGGTGTACGCAATCGCCATCGCAGACATCAGGAAGGTGATGTGGATCACCGTCTGCGCGATCAGCACCCGGTCGGTGTAGTTGTCGGCGTTGATGAAGGTCTTGAGCAGATGAATCGAGCTGATGCCGATGATGGCGGTGGCCAGCTTCACCTTGAGCACAGAGGCGTTCACGTGGCTCAGCCACTCGGGCTGGTCGCGGTGGCCTTCGAGGTCCATCCGGCTCACGAAAGTTTCGTAGCCGCCCACGATCACCATGATGAGCGGGTTGCTGATCATGACCACGTCGATCAGCGCCAGCACCACCAGCATGATGGCCGTCACATTGAGCGTGACGATCGGCGCCGCCGTCTTGTAGCCAATGCTGCTGATCAGTGCCTGCAGCGCGGTTTGGCTGCCGAACGCCGCCTCGACCAGATGCAGCAGTTCGACCAGGAAGTGCACCACGTACACGCCCTGCGCGACGATCAGCCCGAGGTACAGCGGCAACTGCAGCCAGCGGCTCGCGAAGATCAACTTGGGCAGGGGGCGCAACGGCTGAACGTTGCCTTGCGTGGGAAATTACGGGTCGGGAATGGACATCGGGCGTGGAGGGCGGAAAAGGCAAGTTTAGGGGGCGGAAATGGGTTGCTACGCCGTCGCCTTTGGCTAATATGGACCCGTCAGTAGCCCGTAAGTGCGCCCGTCGACATTACCGCCCACAGGCGTTCCCGTCATTACAAGCAGGTTCAGGAGACAACCATGAGCAGCGCATCCACGATCGAATCGGTTCTTGTCGAGAACCGTGTTTTTCCCCCGGACGAACGCGCGCAAAACGGCGCGCGCATCGCCAGCATGGCGGCGTACGACGCGCTGTGCAAGGAAGCCCAGACCGATCCCGAGGGCTTCTGGACGCGCCTCGCCAAAGAGAACCTGACCTGGACGACGCCCTTCACGCGCACGCTCGACGAGTCGAACGCGCCGTTTTATCAATGGTTCGGCGACGGCGAACTCAACGCCAGCGCCAACTGCCTCGACAAGCACATGGGCACGCCTGTCGAGAACAAGACGGCGATCATCTTCGAAGCCGACGACGGCACGGTCACCCACGTCACCTACAAGGAACTGCTGGCGCGCGTGAGCCAGTTTGCCAACGGGCTGAAGGCAGCAGGTATTCAGAAGGGCGACCGCGTCATCGTCTACATGCCGATGACGGTCGAGGGTGTCATCGCGATGCAGGCCTGCGCCCGCATCGGTGCAACGCACAGCGTCGTGTTCGGCGGCTTTTCGGCCAAGGCGCTGCAGGAACGCATCATCGACGCCGGTGCCGTGGCGGTGATCACTTCCAACTACCAGATGCGCGGCGGCAAGGAACTGCCGCTGAAGGCGATCGTGGACGACGGCATCGCGCTTGGCGGCTGCGAGTCGATCAAGAACGTGCTGGTGTACGAGCGCACCAAAACCGCCTGCAACATGGTGGAAGGTCGAGACAAGACTTTCGACGGGCTGCTGCAGGGGCAGAGCACCGATTGCCCAGCCACGCCGGTAAACGCCGAGCACCCGCTCTTCATCCTTTACACGTCGGGCTCGACCGGCAAGCCCAAGGGTGTGCAACACGCGACTGGAGGCTATTTGTTGTGGGCCAAGCTCACGATGGACTGGACCTTCGACATTCGTCCCGAAGACGTCTTCTGGTGCACCGCCGACATCGGATGGATCACCGGCCACACCTACGTCGCCTACGGTCCGCTGGCGGCCGGCGCCACGCAAGTGGTGTTCGAAGGCGTGCCGACGTTCCCGCACGCAGGCCGCTTCTGGCAAATGATCGAGAAGCACAAGGTCTCGATTTTCTACACTGCGCCAACGGCCATCCGCTCGCTGATCAAAGCGGCCGAATCCGATGAAAAGGTGCATCCGAAGAACTGGGATTTGTCGAGCCTGCGCATCCTCGGTTCGGTCGGCGAGCCCATCAACCCTGAAGCCTGGATGTGGTACCACCGGAATATCGGCCATGAGAAATGTCCGATCGTCGACACTTTCTGGCAGACCGAAACGGGCGGCCACGTGATCACGCCGTTGCCTGGCGCGACGCCGCTGGTGCCGGGTTCGTGCACCTTGCCGCTGCCGGGAATCATGGCCGCCATCGTCGATGAAACCGGCAAGGATTTGCCCAACGGCGCCGGCGGCATGCTGGTCATCAAGCGGCCGTGGCCTTCGATGATCCGCACCATCTGGAACGACCCGGAGCGCTTCAAGAAGAGCTACTTTCCGGAAGAGATGGGCGGCACGATTTATCTGGCGGGCGACGGCGCCGTGCGCAGCACCGATCGCGGCTACTTTCGCATCACCGGACGCATCGACGACGTACTCAACGTGTCGGGTCACCGGCTCGGCACGATGGAAATCGAATCGGCGCTGGTCTCCAAGACCGACATCGTGGCCGAGGCTGCCGTGGTCGGCCGTCCGGACGATGTGACGGGCGAGGCGGTGTGCGCCTTCGTCGTCCTCAAGCGCGGTCGACCCACCGGCGACGAGGCCAAGCAGATCGCCAACGAACTGCGCGCGTGGGTGGCGAAAGAAATCGGTCCCATCGCCAAGCCCAAGGACATTCGTTTTGCCGACAACCTGCCCAAGACGCGCAGCGGCAAGATCATGCGGCGCCTGTTGCGCAGTATCGCCAAGGGCGAAGCCATCACGCAGGACACCTCGACGCTGGAAAATCCCGCGATCCTCGAACAACTCGGTCAAGCATACTGACGGGTCGTTTATCGGGAGTGAATCATGGGTGTCAGAACCGGAGCGTTGGTGTTGGTAGTGGTGTTGATCGCGGCATTGGCTGCGCTCAACTGGGGCGGGCTGTCTGCGCCGACGATCATGTCGATCGGCGTGATGCAGGTGACGGCGCCGCTCGGGCTCATCATGCTGGGGCTGACCGCCTTGCTCGGGCTGATGTTCCTGATCTACGTGTTCTATCTGCAGAGCACGTTGATGCTCGACACGCGTCGCCACACCAAAGAGCTGCAGGCGCAGCGTGAATTGGCCGACAAGGCCGAGGCCTCGCGCTTTACCGAGTTGCGGGCCTTCATCGAGGCGCAGGAGCAGAAACAGGCTACACGTGCCGCCGATATGGAGCGCGCTGTGCTGGCCCGGGTAGATCAGTCGGACAACACGATGGCTGCACACATCGGGCAACTGGAAGACCGGCTCGACCGCCGCTCGGCGACCATCATCACGCCACCGCCGGGCGCCTGACTCGGCGCACCGTCAGCGCTGTCGGTTACTTGGTCGAAAGCACCCAGGCAGCCAGCTTCCGGGCGTCGGCGTCGCTGACTTGCGTGTTGGCCGGCATTGGCACCGGCCCCCAAACACCGGAGCCGCCCTTCTTGATCTTGGTCGCCAGCATGTCGACCGCGCCCTTGTCGTCCTTGTATTTGGCGGCCACGTCCTTGAACGACGGTCCCAGCACCTTGCGCTCGACCGCGTGGCAGCTCATGCAGTTCTTCGATGTCGCCAACACCAAATCAGCCGGATCGGCTATGGCGGTGCCCGTCACCAAGAGGCCGAAAACGACGGAGAACAGTACTTTTTTCATGGATCGTGCTTCGAAGGGCAGGTTACATTCTGGTAACAGGCATTGTAGGTAGCCCGTGTTCCGGCGCCCAATGCCTCATCGATTCCCCCTGAAAGATGCGCCATGTTGTTTCTGCTGATAGGTGTGCTGGGCGCGGTGTTGAAGTACCTCGAGGTCGGCTTCATCGCTCAATGGAGCTGGTGGATCGTGCTGATTCCCTTCGCGCTCGCGGTGGCATGGTGGGCTTACGCCGATGCGTCGGGCTACACCAAGCGCCGGGTTATCGAGAAAGAAAACCTGCGCAAGCAAAACCGCATCGACCGCCAGCGCAGCGCGCTGGGCATGTTGAACAGCCGGTCTTCGCAGAAGCGGCGCAAGTAAGCGCAGGGCGATCGACCGACCGCCTGGCGTCGATCAGTACTTGTCCAGCACCGCACCCGAACTCGCGCTCGACGCATTGAACGCGAACTTGGCCTGCACGCCGCGCGTGTAGCGTGGCGCCGGCGCCTTCCACGCTTTGCGGCGCTTGTCGATCTCGGCTTCGGGCACGTTCAATTCGAGCACCAGCTTGTGCGCGTCGATGGTGATCGAGTCGCCTTCTTCGACGAACGCGATGGTGCCGCCGGCATAGGCTTCCGGAGCGACGTGGCCCACGACCATGCCCCAGGTGCCGCCGGAAAAGCGGCCGTCGGTGATCAGGCCGACAGTTTCACCCAGGCCGGCACCGATCAGCGCGCCGGTAGGGGCCAACATCTCCGGCATGCCCGGTCCGCCCTTGGGGCCAAGGTAGCGCAGCACCATCACGTCGCCAGCGACAATCTTGCCGGCAAGGATGGCGGTCAAGGCCGATTGTTCGTCGTCGAACACGCGCGCCGGGCCGGTGATGACGGGGTTCTTCAGGCCGGTGATCTTGGCAACCGCGCCCTCTGGAGACAGGTTGCCCTTGAGGATGGCGAGGTGACCCTGGGCGTACATCGGCTTGTCGATCGGGCGGATCACGTCCTGGTCGGCGCGCGGGACGTCAGGCACGTCTTTTAGCACTTCGGCAATCGTCTCGCCGGTGATGGTGATGCAGTCACCGTGCAACAGGCCGGCCTTCAGCAACACCTTCATCACTTGCGGAATGCCGCCGGCCTGGTGCAGGTCGACCGCGAGGTACTTGCCGGAGGGCTTGAGGTCACACAGCACCGGCACTTTCTTGCGCATGCGCTCGAAGTCGTCGATCGACCATTCAACGCCGGCCGTGTGTGCGATCGCCAGGAAGTGCAGCACCGCGTTGGTCGAGCCACCGGTCGCCATGATCACCGCCACCGCGTTCTCGATCGCCTTCTTGGTCACGATGTCGCGCGGCTTCAGGTCCTTCTTGATCGCCTCGATCAGCACCTTGGCCGACTCCTTGGCCGAGTTCTGCTTTTCGTCGTGCGGATTGGCCATGGTCGACGAGTAGGGCAGCGACATGCCGAGTGCCTCGAACGCGCTCGACATCGTGTTCGCGGTGTACATGCCGCCGCACGAGCCGGGACCGGGAATGGCGCGCATCTCGATCTCGCGCAGGTCTTCGTCGCTCATGTTGCCGGCGGCGTTCTGGCCGACCGCTTCGAACACGCTGACGATGTTCAGGTCTTGCCCCTTGTAGCGGCCCGGCAGGATGGTGCCGCCGTAGACGTAGATCGCCGGCACGTTGGCGCGCAGCATGCCCATCATGCCGCCCGGCATGTTCTTGTCGCAGCCGCCGACCACCAGCACGCCGTCCATCCACTGACCACCAACGCAGGTCTCGATGCAGTCGCTGATGACTTCACGGCTGACCAGCGAGTACTTCATGCCTTCGGTGCCCATCGCCATGCCGTCGCTGATGGTCGGTGTGCCAAACACCTGCGCATTGCCGCCGGCTTCCTCGATCCCTTCGATGGCCGCATCGGCCAGTTTCTGCAGGCCCGAGTTGCACGGTGTGATGGTGCTGTGGCCGTTGGCCACGCCGACCATCGGCTTCTTGAAGTCGGCCTCCTCGTAGCCCATGGCATAGAACATCGAACGGTTGGGCGCGCGCGCTTTGCCTTCGACGATGTTGGCGCTGCGGCGGTTGATCTGGAGGGGTTCGTTGGCCATGGTGTCTCTCGTTGGGTGATCTTGTGGGACGCCCAGTATCGGCCGAACGATTGATTGCTTCCAATCCTATTTTGGGAGGCATTGATATGCTGCGCGTATGAAAGAAGCCATAGTGGATCTGCGTGCCTGGCGGCAGTTCGTCGCTGTCGCAGAAGAACTGCACTTTGGGCGCGCGGCAGTGCGACTGCACATGACGCAGCCGCCGGTGACGCAGGCGATCGCGCAGCTCGAGAAGACGCTCGGCGTGATGCTGTTCGACCGAACGCGACGCCGCGTTGCGCTGACTCCGGCCGGCGAAACGTTGTTGCCGGACGTACGCGAACTGCTGGCCCGAGCACAGGCGCTTCCCGCCCGTGCTCGGGCTGCTGCCGCAGGTGAAGTGGGCCGTGTGCGGCTCGCGTTCGTTTCGACCATCGGCTTCGAGACACTGCCGGCCTGGGTGCGTGAATTCAGGGCGCTGTGCCCCGAGGTCGCGCTCGAACTCGTAGAAGCAACCGGCGACGCGCAGCTCGAAGCCTTTGCGCGCGGCGACATCGACGCCGGCCTCATGCTGCATTCGCCAGGCTTCGCGCCGCCGGGGCTGGAGCGCCTGCCGGTGTCCGAAGAGCCGCTGGTGCTCGCGTTGCCGGCACGGCATCCGCTGGCCCGCGTAAATCGACCGTCGCTGAGCGATGTGCTGGCGCAACCGCTCGTGATCTTTCCGCGGCGCATCCTGCCTTCCCTGCACGATGCCATCGTCGGTCTGTATCACACGGCCGGCCTGGCACCTGCCATCGCGCAAGAGGCGATCCAGATGCAGACCATCGTCAACCTTGTGTGGGGCGCCATCGGCGTGGCGTGGGTGCCTCAGAGCGTGACGCAATTCCGTCGTGCCGGCGTGGTTTATAGGAAAGCAGAGGAGCTGGCATCCGCCACGCGGCGCAAGTCGTCACCTGTGTTGCCGGGCTGCGAGACGAGTCTGGTGTGGCCTGCGCAAAATGCCAACGCGGCGCTGGCATGCTTCGTGGCGTTCGTGCGGCAGCGGGGCGGCGGCTGAGTTCGACCGCAGCGATACGCCCGACGCCGACTCGAACATGGCGGCAGGGCGCGGCACAATGTCCGCATGCTCATGTATCCGCAGATCAACCCCGTTGCCCTCCAGCTCGGACCGATCGCCATCCACTGGTATGGCCTGACCTATCTGGCCGCATTCGCGCTTTTCTTTTTTCTGGCGACGCGGCGCCTGCGCCACGAGCCGTACCGGTCGCTCGATAGCGCAGCGGCATGGGCGCGCAAAGACATCGAGGACATGCTGTTCCTCGGCGTGATGGGTGTCATCGTCGGCGGCCGGCTGGGCTATTGCCTCTTCTACAAACCCGGCTACTACCTGACGCATCCGCTTGAAATCTTCTTCGTTTGGCAGGGCGGCATGAGCTTTCACGGCGGCATGCTCGGCGTCATCGCTTCCATGATCTGGTATTCCCATTCGCGGGCGCGGCCGTTCTGGCAGGTGATGGACTTCATCGCGCCGTGCGTGCCGTTGGGGCTGGCGGCGGGGCGCGTCGGCAACTTCATCAACGGCGAGCTGTGGGGCCGCTTCAGCAGTCCCGATCTGCCGTGGGGCATGGTGTTTCCGCAGAGCGGCTCGATGCTGCCGCGGCATCCGTCGCAGGTGTATCAGTTCCTGCTCGAAGGCATTCTGCTGTTCGTGCTGCTGTGGCTCTATGCGCGCAAGGAACGCAAGCAAGGCCAGGTGGCGGCGATGTTCCTGATCGGCTACGGCATCTTCCGTTTCATCGCCGAGTTCTTTCGCGAACCGGACGACTTTCTCGGCCTGCGGGCGCTCAACCTGAGCCAGGGCCAATGGCTCTGCGTGCCGATGGTGCTGTTCGGCATCGGCCTCTGGTTGTGGGCCGCGCGGCGCCCGGTGCCGGCACGGGTCACGACGTTATAGGAGGGGGACGTGGACATGGCGGAGATTCCGAACCTGGTCGGGCCGCAATACGGCGCTTTCGTCAACAGCGAAATCAAGCGCTGGGCTGGCGTCGTGAAAGCCTCGGGGGCCAAGCTCGAATGACGGTCGCGGTGAGCGCCTCGGTCTCTCTGCAGCGCGAGGGTCACGTCGCATGGGTCACGCTCGCGAACGCATCCAGGCTGAATGCGATGACGCGTGCCATGTGGCGCGAACTGCGTGACGTGTTCGCCGTTGCCGGCAACGACGAAGGCTTGCGGTGCATCGTCGTGCGCGGTGCCGGCAGCGCCTTTTGCGCGGGTGGCGACATCTCGGAGTACCCGTCGTTTCGATTCGACACCGAGCGGCTCCGCGCTTTCCACGAGGACGAGGTGTGGGCCGCGCTGCAGGCGATGCTCGACTGCCGCGTGCCATTGGTCGCGCAGATCGAAGGCGCTTGTATGGGCGCCGGCCTGGAGATCGCGAGCTGCTGCGACATCCGCATCGCCGGCGTCTCCGCGAAGTTCGGCGCACCGATCGCCAAGCTGGGCTTCCCGATGGCGCCGCGCGAAGCCGCGTTGGTGTACGGTGCGATGGGTGACGTGCTCGCGCGCGACATGCTGCTGGCGGCCGGCGTGCACAGCGCCGCTCGCTTGTACGACGCGGGCTTTTTGCTGCATGTACTGCCCGACGCCGAGGTGCCAGTCGCCGCGCGCGACCATGCGCTGCGAATCGCGGCGCTGGCACCACAGGCCGCGCGATTCAACAAGCGCACTTTCGCTGCCTTGAACGAGTCGGTATCGAGCGAGGTTCAGGGCCTGCTGCGGGGCGCGTACGACTATGCCGATTCTCCCGAGCACCACGAAGGCATTGCTGCCTTCCTCGCCAAACGCGCTCCCGTTTTTTGACGTGGCTTGTTCTAGTCGTGGCGGGATCTCGAACGCGCCAGCGTCATGATCGCCAATCTGCTCGATGCGCTCGATGCGCTCGATCTGGAGCCCGGTGCGCGTACCGCAGTGCAGGTCAAAAAATCGGTCGAGGCGTCGTCGCCGAACTGCCGCGAAACGCCATGGGCAAGGTTCAGAAGGCGCGGCTGCGAGAGCAGGACAAAGCGTTGTTCTCGCGCTGACATCAAGAGCAAACCCGCACCCAAAAAAACGGCCCCGGGATCCTAAGGATCTCGGGGCCGTTGTTTCGAATAGGTGTCTGCGAATGGAGCCGAACCCGCATCCTGAACCAGGGTTCAGGTGGGCGAGGGCAGCAGGGCTTCGGGTTCATCTAACGCGAGATGATCACGCCTACCTAGCGATGTACCAAGCCCGGCTCCGGAGAGCATTGGAACAAGGAAATATTAAGTTCGACAACACCGCAGACAAGCACGAGTCTACGCCAGCCCCACGCTCGCTGTGTAGGCCATCAGAGCAAATGTCCATCGCCCGCGAGGGCATTGTCGAGGCGCTGCAAAAGCTGCGGCAGGCGTGGGTCGTCCAGCTCGGCGTGATTCGCTGTATCTGAGGGCGTGGCCATCCTCACGAGCGGTGCGACCGGGCTCCCGGCTGCGGCGACGGGCGCGGGCGCGACCTCGGCAGCAGATGCGAATGCGGCCTGCGCCTGAATCAAATCGAACGCGATATTCAGCGAGGCCAGCACGGCGATGCGGTCGCGCGCCTTCACCTTGCCGGCATCGCGAATCTTGCACATGGCAGCGTCGACGTGGTCGACCGCGCTGCGCAATTGCGACTCGCCGTCTGCGGGGCAGCCGAGCAAATAGCTCTGGCCCATGATCTGTACTTCTATCTGCTTCATGCTGCGGAATCTTCAGGAGAGGGTGGGTCGGCCGGCAGCCTTTCGAGCAGCGCGTCGATGCGCGTTCGAGCGGCAGCGAGCCGCGATTTGAGCGCGTCGCGCTCCCGCGTCAGCGCATCGACCTGTTCCTGCAACAGCGCATTGGTGCGTTGCACCTCTTCGTGGCGAACCAGGAGTCGCTCGACTCGGTCGGCGATCTGGTCAATGGGACTGGCGGCGGACATGGGTCTGGATTGTAGGTTCCCGCGATTGCAAGTTCTTTCAATTTAGAATCCGGCCCGTTGGTGCTGGCGCCGTGGTTCACGCGGCGCAGTTCAACGGGAAGCAGGAGTCGCGGTCTTCACCACAACGAAGACCGAAGCCACCTGCGCTGCCCCCGCAACGGTCAAACAGACGATGCCGGCGTTCATGCGCCGACATCACTTTCCCCAGCAGCCACTGGGCGCCCTGAAACAGGCGCCTGGGAAGGCGGGTCGAGCACTCTGTCAGCCCGGATACCGGCCAACGAAGCGGCAAGCCGCGCGCGTCACCGTTGGGTGGCGCGCGCAGCCGGCCATTACGCCCAACCACCGGCGGGGAAGCCGGTGACGGGCACTGCTATCCGGTCCTCTCAAATGAAAACCAGTGTTCCCCTGCTTGCCGCCTTGCTGCAAGTGCCACTCCTTGCGCTCGCACAAAGCCCGTCATCGCTCAGCGAAACGGTGGTCACCGCGACCCGCGTGCCCCAGCCCCGGTCTGAATTGGTCGCTGATGTGTCGATCGTCGACCGTGAAACGATCGAGCGCAGCGGCGCCGTCGGCGTTGCCGACGTGTTGGCACGTTTGCCCGGCGTCGAAATCACGCGCAACGGTGGTGTCGGCAACACAACCAGCGTGTTCCTTCGCGGCGCCGACACGCGTTTCACGGCTGTGTATGTCGATGGCGTGCGTGTCGATTCGCAGTCGACCGGCGGTGCTACATGGGAAAGCATTCCGCTGGCGCAGATCGACCGCATTGAAGTGCTGCGAGGCCCGGCCGCCGCGGTCTACGGCTCGGACGCCATTGGCGGCGTGATCCAGCTCTTCACGCGGCGCGGCGAAGGGGTTGCCACTCCGTACGTCGGCTTCGGTTTCGGCAGCAAGGGCTTGCGTACATCGCAGGCCGGTGTCAGTGGTTCGGTTGGCGCTTTTGACTATTCGATCGGCGCGGCGTATCAGGAAAACGCTGGGTTTGACGTACGCACGCCATCGGTCGCCAACCATGATCCGGACAAGGACTACTACCATGCGAGCTCGGCTAACGTGCGACTCGGCTACCAGATCAACGCGCAGCACCGGATCGACGCCACGGTGCTCGAGAGCGAAACCAATTCGGGCTACGACAACTATGGCTACAACCCGAAGCAGCCGGTGAACGACCGCAATCTCTACCATTTGCGAACCGCCGGCCTGAGTTGGTCGGCGCAGTGGACAGAGGCCTACAGCACCAAGCTTTCGGTGACCGACTCAAACTCGCGATACGAAACGACGCCGTCGGCTTACATCACGCAAACGCAGCTGCGCAATTACCTGTTCCGGAACGAGTACCGCCTCGGCGCCAGCCTGTTCACCGCGGCTTTAGAGCGTCGTGAGGACAAGCTCTTCAACCCGGCACTGGACAGCTTCAGCACCACCATCTTCAGGAAGCGCTCGCAAGACGCGCTGGCGCTCGGCTACGGTTTCAATCAGGGCGCCCATTCGCTGCAACTGAACGTGCGTCATGACAACGACAGCGAGTTCGGTGGCAAGACCACCGGCAGCGCGGCCTACGGCTATTCGTTTGCGCAGAACTGGCGTGCGACCGCTTCGGCTGGCACGGCATTCCGCGCACCCACCCTGTACCAGCGCTTCAGCGAATACGGCAACGCGGCCCTGCAGCCCGAGACCTCGCTCAACGCCGAGATCGGATTGCGATACGCCGATGCCGCGACAGCAGGCAGCATCGTGGCCTACCGCAATCGCGTGCGAAATCTCATCACTTTCGACAATGACTCGACCGCGTGCAGCTCCGGCTTCGGTTGCTACGCGAACACCGCCCGCGCCGTGCTGCGGGGCGTTACCCTTGCGGGCAGCCATCACATCGGCGACGTGACGTTGCGCGGTTCGCTCGACTTCCAGGACCCGAAGGACGCCGAGACAGACAAGCTGCTGGCCTTGCGCTCGCGTCGGCATGCCACGCTGGGTGCTGACTGGCGTGTTGCCGGATGGACCTTGGGTGCCGAAATTCAGGCCTCGGGCTTTCGCTATGCGGATGCGGCCAACAAGAAGACGCTCGGTGGTTACACGCTGTTCAATCTCAGTGCGAGCACCGAGATTGTTCGCGACGTCACGCTTTTGGCGCGCGTCGACAACTTGGGTGACACAAACTACCAGCTGGTCGATGGCTACGCAACTCCGGGCCGTGCTGTCTATGTCGGGGTCAAGTGGCAGCCACACTGAACGCCATGACGACGGTCTGCGCAATGGCTTTCCGCTGACGATGCCGCATTCCTTGTACCCCGATGAGCGCGCGGCTGACCGGCCGCGCGAGTTCATTCTCGGCGGCCAGAGGAGCGGCAAGTCACGACTCGCCGAGCAGCGGGCGGTCGACTGGCTTGCTGCGTCATCCGATCACCGTGCAGTGATGGTGGCGACGGCGCAGGCGCACGACGACGAGATGCGCGCGCGCATCCTGCGACACCGGCAGGACCGCGCTCTTCGCTTGCCAGCGATGTCAACTGTCGAGGAGTCTTCCGCACTGGCCGAGGCCATCGTTGCGCATTCCGCTGCCGATACGATGGTGGTCGTCGACTGCCTTACGCTGTGGCTTACCCACCTGCTGATGCCCTACACGCCCCGCACTCCCCACATGTCGTATGTGTCGGACGGTCCGGCGACGGACATGGCCTTACCTATCGACGCGACCCAGCGTATTGCAATGCTCGTCGCTGCCTTGCGCGGCGCGCGCGGCCCGATCGTGCTGGTCGGCAATGAGATCGGCCTCGGCGTCATCCCATTGGGCGGTGAAACGCGTGCTTTCGTCGATGCGTTGGGCCGGCTCAACCAGGAAGTGGCCGCAGCATGCGATCGCGTCACGCTGATGGTGGCCGGCTTGCCGCTGACGTTGAAGGCACCGGCGCGGCCGGTTTGACGGACATGAACAAGATCATCACGGCGCTCTGGACCATCTGCGTGCCGATGGCGCTGATGTTTGTGGCAGCGCTGCCGGCGCGTGCCGTGATCGTCACCGACGAACGCGGCGTCGCCGTCGACTTTCCGCAGCCGCCGCAACGCATCGTCGCGCTGCTGCCATCGCTCACCGAATCGGTCTGCGCACTTGGCGCCTGCAGCCGGCTCGTCGGTGTTGACCGCTATTCGAATTCACCCGAGCTGGTGCGCGCGTTGCCGCAAGTGGGCGGCGGCCTCGACCCGAACGTCGAAGCCATCGTCGCGCTCAAGCCCGACGTGGTGCTGCTCGCCAAGTCGTCGCGCGTCACGCAGCGGCTGGAGCAACTCGGGCTCAAGGTGCTGGTGCTGGAGCCGAAGAACCATACCGGCGTGCAACGTGTGCTCGATGCGCTCGGCCAGATGCTCGGCGCCGACGATGCGCAGCGCGTGTGGCGTGCCATCGATTCCAGCGTGTCGGCTGCGGCGCAGTCGCTACCGCCCGAAGCCAGGCGGACGCGCGTTTACTTCGAGATCGACAGCACGCCGTATGCAGCCGGTGAAAGCTCTTTCATCGGCGAGACGCTGACGCGGCTGGGCGTGCAGAACATCGTCCCGGCGGCGCTCGGGCCCTTTCCCAAGCTCAACCCGGAGTACGTCGTTCGCGCCAATCCGGACCTCATCATGGTGGGCGAGCGCAGTGCGCAAGGGCTTGAACAACGGCCCGGCTGGTCACTGATTCGTGCCGTGCGCGACAGGCACATTTGCCGCTTCACTGCGGCGCAGTCCGACGTGCTGGTGCGGCCCGGCCCGCGCATGGGCGAGGCAGCCCGTTTGATGGCGCAGTGCATCGCGAACCAGTCGAAATGACGCAACAACGATGAGCCTCGCTCAAGTCGATCAGCACCGTCGCGCCCTCACGCTGGGCGTTGTTCTGCTCGCGTTGGGTCTCGTGCTCGTGGTGGTCGGCATCGGCATCGGCAGCACCGGTTTCGAGAGTGTGGTCGCCGCCAGGCGGGATCCGGTCGCATTGCAGATCGTCCGCGAGATCCGACTGCCGCGCACCCTCGGCGCCTGGCTCGCAGGCGCATTGCTCGGCCTGGCCGGCGCCGTTGCGCAAGGGCTCTTTCGCAATCCGTTGGCCGACCCTTATCTGCTTGGCAGCGCATCGGGCGCATCGCTCGGCGTGGCGGTCGCACTGGTCGTGTTCGGGGCTTCGCCGGCCAGTACGCATTGGGTGGTCCGGCTCGGCCTCACCGGTGCGGCCTTCGTCGGCGCTGTGCTGGCGGTGCTGCTCACGCTGCTGCTGGCGCGCGGCGTGCAGCAAACGTTGCGGCTGTTGCTGGCCGGCGTGATCGTCGGCGTGGTGCTCGGCGCAGCCAAGGATCTCATCACCATCGCCTCGGCCGACCTGCTTCAGGCGATCCAGGCGTTCATGCTGGGCAGCACCGGCCTCATCGGCTGGAGCGCTTGCGGGGTGATGGCCGCGTTGGCGGTGGTGTGCCTCGTGTGCGCATGGGCGTTGGCGCCGGTGCTTGATGGCCTTGCGCTCGGCGAGGCCACGGCTCGCAGCCTCGGCTTGCCGCTCGGCGCGATGCGCATGGCGCTGGTCGCGGTGCTGTCGATGGCCACTGGCGCCGCTGTCGCGCAGACCGGATTGATCGCGTTCGTCGGCCTTGCTGCGCCGCACTTGGTGCGCTCTGCCGTCAAGACCACGCACGCGCGGCTGATCGTGCTGTCGGCGTTGATGGGCGGGCTGTTGCTGATGGCGGCTGACCTGCTGGCGCGCTGGCTCGTAGCGCCGCAGGAGTTGCCCGTCGGCGTGCTGACGGGAGTGCTCGGCGGCTCGTATTTGCTGTGGCTCATGCACCGGCGCAGTTCGAGGGGCGGCCTTTCATGACGCTCACGAAGCGCGCCGCCGTCGAATGCAAAGCGTTGAGTGCCGTGCTCGGGACCGCAGAAGTGCTGCACGGCATCGACCTGGCGATCGAGGCGGGCCGATGGACCAGCATCGTCGGACCGAACGGCGCCGGCAAGTCGACGCTGCTGAAGGCGCTCGCCGGCCTGCTGCCGCACCGGGGCGAGGTGCTTCTCTTCGGCGAGCCGATGGCCGCGCTGTCTGGCCGCTCCCGTGCACAGCAGCTCTCGTGGCTCGGGCAGGGCGGCGCAGGCGAGGGCAGCGCCGACGACCTGATGGTCTACGACGTCGCGATGCTCGGTCGCCTGCCGCACCAGCGCTGGCTCGCTGCGCCAACCGAACGCGACCGCGCAGCCGTCGAGCGGGCGCTGCGCAGCACCCAGGCGTGGGACTGGCGCATGCGGCCGCTCGGCCAGCTCTCCGGCGGCGAACGGCAGCGCGTGTTGTTGGCCCGCGCGTTGGCGGTCGAAGCGCAACTGCTGCTCATGGACGAGCCGCTCGCCAATCTCGATCCACCGCACCAGGCCGACTGGATGACGACCGCGCGCGCGCTCGTCGCCGAAGGGCGCACGGTGGTGAGCGTGCTGCACGAACTCTCGATGGCGCTGGCGGCCGATGCGCTCGTGGTCATGGCGGGTGGCCGCGTGCTGCATCACGGCGCATGCAGCGACCCCGCGACCCATGCAGCGCTCGAAGAAGTGTTCGATCGTCGCATTCGCATCCACCGCGTGGCGGAGCAATGGATCGCTCTGCCTCGCTGAACTCACCGAATTCAACCGCACAAGCGCACCACCGCAGGACCGACTCTCATGGAAATTGAAACACCACCTTCGGCCAAGCCGTATGAAAAGCCCGAAGGGGAGCGCCGCGGCATCGTCATCGTCAACACCGGCGATGGCAAGGGAAAAAGCACTGCGGCTTTCGGTCTGGCCTTGCGCGCGCATGGGCGCGGCAAGCCAGTGAAGGTCTGGCAATTCATGAAAGCGCCAAGCGCGCTCTTAGGTGAACACCGGATGTTCGAGCAACTCGGCATCCCGATCGAAGGCCTCGGCGACGGCTTCGGCTGGAAAGACCAGCACCTCGAACAGTCGGGCCAGCTTGCGCGCGATGGCTGGTTGAAGGCCAAGGCGTCGATCCTGTCGGGCGACTATTTCTTGGTGGTGCTCGACGAGATCACCTGCCCGCTCATCTGCGGCTGGTTGCCGCTCGACGACGTGCTGGTCACGTTGCGCGAAAGGCCCAAGCAGGTGCACGTCGTGCTCACTGGTCGGCGCTGCCCGCCGGAGTTGATCGAACTCGCCGATACGGTCACGGAGATGCAGATGGTCAAGCACGCGTTCACCGCCGGCATCCCGACGCAACGCGGCATCGAGGACTGACCATGTCGCAGCCGACGCCAGACGCCTTCGCAGCAGCCGATCAGCGCGCCGTGTACCGCGCCATCCATGAGCGTCGCGACATGCGGCACTTTGCCGGCGGCGAGGTGGCACCCGCGTTGCTGCGCCGGCTGCTCGACGCTGCGCACCACGCGCCCAGCGTCGGCTTCATGCAGCCGTGGCGATTCATCCGCATCCGCGATGCAGCGCTGCGCCAGCAACTTCACGGCCTGGTCGAGCAGGAGCGTGTGCAGACGGCGCAGGCGCTCGGCGAGCGCGAAGACGCGTTCATGCGGCTCAAGGTGGAGGGCTTGCTCGAAGCAGCCGAAGTGCTGGCCGTGACGCTCACCGATGGACGCGAGCGCCATGTGTTCGGCCGCCGCACCTTGCCGCAAATGGACCTTGCATCGGCCGCTTGTGCCATCCAGAACCTGTGGCTCGCCGCGCGGGCCGAAGGGATGGGCATGGGGTGGGTGTCGCTGTTCGATCCTGTCGCGGTCGGCGCGTTGCTCGGTCTGCCGGAAGGCGCGGAGCCGATCGCTTTGCTGTGCCTGGGCCCGGTGCATGGCTTCTACGACGAGCCGATGCTGCAGCGCGAGCGTTGGGCGCAACGCTCGCCCTTGTCGTCGATGGTGTTCGACGATCGATGGGGTCGGCCCTCGGCCTTGTTCGACGCGCCGCAGGTCGGTACCTGCAACTCGGACTGAGCGGCCGCGTGACGACTGCCTTCGACGCGTTGCCGTGGGTCGCCAGCGCGGGCGTTTTGAGCGGCGCTCTCTGGTTGGCCCTCGCGATCGATCACTGGTTCGGCGAGCCTCCGGTGCGCTGGCATCCGGTGGTGTGGATGGGCAACTACCTCGACCGGATCGGGCGGTGCATTCCGACGCCGCCGGCGCAAGCTTTTGCGGCGGGCGCTGTGGCGTGGTGCGGCGGCGCGGGCGTCGTGTTCGTCGTCGCCATCGTGCTGCAGAGGTGGCTGCTCGAACTGCCCGCGTGGGCGACCATCGCGTCGTTGGCGTTGCTGCTCAAGCCGCTGCTCTCATGGCGCATGTTGCATCGCGAAGTCGTCGCGGTGGAGGTTGCCCTGGGTGCGTCGCTCGACGCGGGGCGCGCGCAACTCGCAAGGCTGGTCAGTCGCGACGTCGCCGCACTGACCGAAAGCGAAGTGCGCGAAAGCGCCATCGAATCGCTGGCAGAGAACCTCAATGATTCGGTGATTGCGCCGATCTTCTGGTTCATGTTGCTCGGTTTGCCCGGTGCCGCCGTCTATCGCTATGCGAACACCGCCGATGCGATGTGGGGCTACCGCGGCGCACGCGGCGGGCGCGACTGGACATGGGCCGGCAAGTGGGCGGCGCGGGCGGATGACGTGCTGTCGTGGGTGCCGGCCCGCATCACTGCAGTGCTGCTGATGGTGTCGGTGCGCCTGTCGCACGCATCGCTTCGGGCCTGGTGCGAATTGCGCCGCGAGGCGCCCCGAACGCCGTCGCCGAACAGCGGTTGGCCCATGGCCGCCATGGCGTTGGCGCTCGGGGTGCGGCTCGGTAAGCCGGGTGTGTACGCGCTCAACGCGACGGCGCGGCCACCGGTTGCGGCCGACACGGCGCGCGCCGTGGTACTCGGCCACCGGGTCTTGCTGGCGCTGGCAGCCATCGCTGCCGCCAGCGCGCTGGCGTGGTGAACGACTCATCGGACGAGCACGGTGGCCCCGATGCTGCCGGTGCCGTACCGCACGACTTTTCCAGCAACGGCAATGGCTGCGGTCCCTGTCCGATAGCACTGAAGGCGCTGCAGTCGGTCGATGCGAGCCGCTATCCCGACCCGCGCTCGATCAGGTTGCGCGTGCGACTCGCTGCGTTTCACGGCGTCGATTCAGCGCGCATCGTGATCGCGGCGAGCGCGAGCGAATTCATTCACCGCATCACAGCTGCCGTGGCGCAGGGCGGTGGCCGATGCGTCGCGCTGCCGGAACACAGTTACGGCGACTACGCCCGCGCCGCGCGGGGCTGGTCTTTCGATATCGTGCGCGAGCCATCGGACTGGAGCGTCGTCGACCTGGCGTGGTCTTGCGATCCGTCGAGTCCGCTCGGGCAAACCCCGACGGGACTCCCGGCACTGCTCGATGCGATGGAGGCGCGGCGCGCCCCTGTGGTTGTCGACTTCGCCTATGCGCCCCTCCGACTGACAGGCGATCCCGCGCTGACCGAAGCACAGCGTGACCGCGTCTGGCAACTGTGGACGCCCAACAAGGCGCTCGGATGCACCGGCATCCGAGCGGCCTACGGCATCGCGCCCAAGGTCGGCGCCCAGCGCCTGCGTGAGCGCGTCGATGCACTCGCGCCGTCGTGGCCGCTCGGCGCCCACGGCGCCGCGCTGCTGGATTGCTGGACGCAAGAGGACGCCCAGGTGTGGCTTGCAGAGAGCCGGCATACCCTGAGAGCGTGGAAGACCGTGCAATGCGAATTGCTTCGGGACGTGACCGACTGGCGGCTCCTGTCCAGCGAGGCAAATTTCTTCTGCGTCGAACCCCGTGTTCCGCTGACACCCTTGCTTACACGATTGCGCGCCGCCGGAGTCAAGTTGCGCGACTGCACCTCGTTCGGGTTGCCCGGTTACCTGCGGATGGCGGTTTTACCACCGGCGAGTTTGCAGGCGCTGTTGTCGGCTATATAAGTTCACCCCTGGATTTCATCGAAGCCACGGATGCCACCGTCCGGCATCGAACATATCGAAATCCCCGCAATTGATTTGCCTTCGGCAATGAATTGACATCTTCGCGCGGTGAATCTCTTCTATTGATTGCCTTGCGGCCTCGGTCGAATGGGCCGCTGCACGCCAAAGTGCCCGCTCGCCGGCAGACCTGCCTTGCTCGCTGTCTCAGCGTCGGCAAATAGCCACTGCCAACCCTTTTGGTACGTGCGAGCGGCTCGGCAGGGCGACGTTACGACCGCCTTGCACATCCGATTCGTTCAAAAGCTGTTGTTTGCACACATCCACACATTTTTGCGGTGGGTTGGCACGTCTCAAACGCTGCATGACCAATCAAAAAACACTTTGATACAGGAATAGGTTTCATAAATATTGAATACAAAAGTTTTTTGTATTTGACAAAGGTGAACTAAATGTAATTAAGAAATTAATAAAGTAAATACTGTCGTAACCGTGTGATTTCGTGATTTTGTTCACCTTCATTTTTGACGTTTACAAATAAAGTTCGCGGCATTCGGAGCCCAAGAGCGAAAAGCTTTTTCCGAATTATCAATTCACTACAACTGTTAATGAATTGTCTTTATCCCTTCTAACTGACTTTTGAACTGGAGTTTTCATGTCAATTACCAATTTGCCTGCCGCCACTCGTCGACCCGCAGGAAAGATCCTTGCGCGTCTGGCTGCTCGGATCAACGCCGGCGTCGTGCTGATGACTTTCATGGCGGTGCCGGCATTCGCACAGACTGTCGTTGCCAAGGACGCCGCAGCCGTTGCTGAGAAAAAAGTCGTCGCTGTCGTGCTGACGCAGTCGAAGGTGGTCAAGGCCGCCGACGGCACCGAACAGTTGCAAGACGCAGCTTCGGTGAAGCCAGGTGACGTCGTCGAATACAAGGCGACCTACACCAACAACACCGGCAAGGCCGTGACCGGACTGGTCGCAAACCTGCCAATTCCAGAAGGCCTCGAGTACCTCCCGAAAAGCGCCAAACCCGGCGCTGCATTGGTCAAGGCTGCTGCCAAGGATGGCGTCTTCGCCGCCGAGCCTCTTACCCACACTGTGGCTGGCAAGACCGAACCGGTTGCATACGGTGACTACCGGTCGTTGCGCTGGACGCTGGGGCAGTTGCCTGCCAACGGCGTGACTGCCGTGGCGGCCCGCGCCCAGGTGCAGATCGTCGTGCCGCCTGCACCAAAGACATCCGCAGCCGCGCCGCAGGCGCCGCCGGTTGCCGTGCAGCCCGCTGCCAACGCCACGCCGCGCTGATTGCCGACGCCCAGCGACGCCCACGCGATTTCTCCCCATTTCCCTATTTCTGTTTGACGTGCACCCCGGTCATTGCTTTTTCCCCACGAAGAAGCATCGGCCGGGTTTTTTTGTTCCTTTTTTGATCACCTCCAGGAGAAATCAAGTGCTTTCCAATTCGCCAACCCGTCGCGCAGGCCTCCAGCCGCGCAAGACATGGGCTGGCGCCGCAATCCTGACGCTGGGCTTCCTTTTTGGAAGTTCCGGAGTCATGGCCGCAGCGCCGCCCGCCAACACCATCATCGGGAACCAGGCCTCGGCCACGTACCTCGATCCGAATGGAGCCAGTCAACTGGCAACGTCTAACCTGGTGCAGACCACGGTTCAGCAAGTCGGCTCCTTCACGCTGGACACCGTTTCATCGGTGACCACGACCGTCATCAACACCAAGACCGGCGCGGCAGGTTCGACCGTCTATGCGCCTCACGTCCTGACCAACACCGGCAACGGCACCGACACTTTCAGCCTGTCGATCGCGGCACCTGCCAGCCCGAACGGCTTTACCCAGGTCCAGGTGTTCGCGGATGTCAACGGCGACGGTTTGCCGGACAGCACGACACCGTTGTGTACCGCCGTGCCCACTGCCGCCTGTAACGTCACCGCACAAACAGTCGCCGGCAACAACGGCGTGTTTCAGTTCGTAGTCGCTTACTCGATCCCGGGTACCGCGACGACCTCGTCGTTCACCTCGCCTGTCTCGGCCACGATCACTGCCACACCGACGACCACGGCGCTTTACGCCGTTGGCAATACGTCGGCAGCCGACGTCGATCACGTGAACCTCACGACCGGTGCGGCTTTCAACTCGACGAAGGGCTTGAACGTCCCGGCGGTTCCATGGTCGGCCAATGGCGGCGTGTGGCCTACCGCTTCGGCCAGCGGCCCGCGCTCAGCGGCGAGCTGTTTAGCGACTGTCGCGGGTGCTACGACACCAAGCGCTGGTTGCGTGTACACCGTGTACACCTTGAATTTCAGCAACACCGGCGCTGCAGCCGGCATGTTCGCGATCAAGGACACCTTGCCTGCAGGCTTCACGTACGTTCCTGGCTCTGCCGTCTGGAGCAATGCTCCTGGCGTCGCCCTGACCGACGCAGCCCTGGGTGATTCGACCGGCATCGACTACCAGGCATCCGGCAACGTCGTGACCGCCGTGGTGAACTCGTTGGGCGCCAACGTTTCGCAAACGATCAGCTTTGTGGTGATGGTGAACAACACGGCCGTCATCGGCACGTCGACCACCACCAACACCGCGATGTACAACCCGATCGACGCGACAGGCTCCACCTCGAGCGCCCCGACCGGTGTGACTTCGCCGACCAATCCTGCGTCGTTCACCGTCACGGGCACCTTCGGCATCGTCCTGGGTTCTGCTGCCGGTAGCTCAACGACAGCGATCGACACCAGCGCTGGCGTGCCCAATGCAACCGCCAACGACACCACCACGATTGCCAGCGCCGCCGCCGGCAGCACGGTGAAGTTCACGCAGACGGTGTTCAACACCGGCAACTCGAGCGACATCGTCAATCTGACGGCCGCCTTGGGTAACTTCCCTGCGGGCACGACCTTCAAGTTCTTCGCCGCCGACGGCCTGACGCCGTTGATCGACAACAACAGCGATGGCGTTGTGGACACGGGCCCGATCGCGGCCGGCTTGAGTGCGACGATCGTGGTTGCGGCCACGTTGCCTTCGCCAGCAGTTATTCCCACGGGTCCGTTCAGCGCGATCGTGACGGGTACATCGACTGGCGACAGCACGAAGTCTGAAACGACTCGCGACACCATCACCACCCTTGTTGGCGTGCTGGCCGACCTGACCAACACCGCCAGCGGCAATGGCGTGAGCGGCACCACCGGCAACGGCGACGTTGGCACAGGCCCGAGCCCTAGCCCGACCACGACGAACTCCACGGCGGCCGGTACCGGCACGGTCTTCACGTTGTTCGTGAAGAACAACGACACGGTTGCCAATACCTACAGCCTTGCGGCGAGCCAGACGACGTCCTTCCCAGGCAGCCTGCCAGCTGGATGGACGGTCAAGTTCGTGGCGTCCGGTGGCACCTGTGCCACGGTTGCGACCATCACCACGGTTGCCGTGCCGGCCAACGGTGGCCAGACGCAAGTCGAAGCCTGCGTGACGCCACCCGCATCGCAGGTGGCAGTGACCGCGCAGTTCATCTACTTCCAGATTCGCTCCACCCTCACAACGTCGACGGGCGCCATCGCCATGGACACCAAGACGGACGCCGTGACGGTGACCATCGCTGCAACGTACAGTGCCACGCTGACGCCAAACAACAATGGTCAAGTCGCTCCTGGCGGCTCCGTTGTGTATGCCCACACGCTGACCAACACCGGTGCCCAGAGCTGCGCAGGACCGTACACGGTTGCTGCAGCCCTGCCGCCTGCCGACGTCAGTGCCGGTTGGACAACCGCGCTGTACATCGACAACAACGGTGACGGCATGATCGATGCTGGTGACACGCTGATCTCCGGCTCGATTGCCGGCCCGCTGTTGGCAAGTGGCACGCAAAAGCTGCTGGTCAAGGTGTTCGCACCTGGCGGCGCCACAGCAGGCGCGACCGACACGGCCACCGTGACGGTGACATTCCCGGCTGGCGCAACCTCCTGCGGTACGCCATCGGCGACCGACCTGAGCACTGTCGTGACCGGTCAGATGCGCCTTGACAAGCTGCAAGCGCTCGACACAGCTTGCACCGGTTTGGTCACGCCAGTCGCAGCCACTGCCCTGGTTGCCAAACCAGGCGAATGCATCGTCTACAAGATCGTCGCGACCAACCAGGGCGCAGCCCCGGTCACGCAGATGTCGATCAACGACGCAGTGCCGGCCTACACCAGCCTCACGGGTGCCACGCAACCGGGCACGCGGTGCAGCTCCGTCAACACGACCCCGGTGCTTGCCAATGCGAACTACGTATCGACCGCCTCCACGGTGAGCTGCGGTACGGCCGCCACCGTCCAGCCCGGCGGCAGCGCCACGCTGATGTTCAACGTCAAGGTCAATTTCTGATCTGCGTTTGACTTCCGGCGGGTCTCCAGCTCGCCGGATTTTTTTGCGAAGCACCACCTCGGCGGAGGTGCTTCGCCTTTTTCCTCTGCGGCTTGAACGGGCCCAACGCCACAAGCACGCCCAGGCCCCAGCGGAAAAAGTCTCCAAATATTGAATGCCCCTGCGCAACGGGGGGCAGCGGAAGGTTCATCGCGTGTATTCCCATTTAGAAAAGGCCAGCGCTGGCTTATTGCGATGGCGCAAGGTCGGCAAGGCGCTCGTTGCCGGCGCTGCACTGCTGATCGGCAGTGCGTTGGTGCAGGCGGCGCCGGCACCGGGCGGCGCCGTGATTCGCAACGTCGCTACAGGCACCTATGTGCCGACCGGGTTTGCACAGACCGAGACCATTTCTTCCAATGCCGTTGTCGCTACCGTGCTGTCGGTGGAGGCATTGACGCTGACACAAGACCAGTCGGTCACACGACCTCCCGCGGCTGTTGTCACGCTGAGCCACCTGCTCACCAATACCGGCAATGTGGCGTCCAGCTACACGCTCAACTTAAGCAACGACGGCGCGGGTTGTACCCCGGACACGCTCGACCTGTCTTCGCTGCGCATCGTGCGCGACAGCAACAACAACGGCGTGATCGACAGCAGCGATCCCGTCATCGCGCTGAACAGCGCCGGAGCACTGCTTTTGCAACCCGGCCAGACCGCTGCACTCCTGGTTCAGGGCACCGTGCCTACGGTCGGTGCCGGCAATGCCTGCCTGTCGCTCGTGGCCACCACAGCGTTGCAAAGTTTGAATGCCTTCAACCACGATGTCGTGACGGTTGGCAACGTGGCAGTTATCGTGATCACGAAAAGCGCGACATACCCGGGCTTGGTGATCCCGGGCACGACCCGAATCGACTTCACCGTGTCGGGCGCAAACATCGGTTCGCAAGATGCGCAGCCCAGCAACGTCGCGGCGCCCACCAACACGCCCGTGCTCGTCAACGGTGCGCCCGCGACACTGGTACTGGTACGCGACCTGGTGCCCGCTGGCACGCAATACATCGTTGGTTCCCTGCAAAGCGCTGCGGCCAATTCGACCAAGCTCTTCAGGTTGTCGGGTGACGCGTCCTTTAGCTATCGCACGGTCGAAGACGCCTCTGCCATCGAGGTGGCCATCGGCATTGCGACACCGGTGGTGCGCAATGCGTCTTTCGTAATGCAGTTCGGCGTCAAGGTCAACGCCAGCCTGACAGGCGACATCCGCAACACCGCGCAGAGTTATTACAACGACGCGATAAACCCGACGGCAGCGACGTCCAACACGATCGTCATCGCATCGAGTCAGGCACGCATCGGCGTCGCCAAGGCGGCTTCTTCGCCCAAGGTCAATCGCGGCGCTGACGGTCAACTCGACGGCACCGCCACGGTCCGTTTCAGCGTCAACATCCGTAACTACGGCACCCTGCCGCTCTACGATGTGCTGGCCCCCGACGTGCTCGAAGGCCTCGGCGCCAGCCAGTTCGGCACCTTCACCGCGGCGGCCGTTCCGGCGGCCAACCAGTACACCATCGTGCCGGGGTCGGTGTTGATCGGTGGCAATCAAGGCAACAACGTGAGCGGCACGCTCGCTGTCGCCAATACGAGCTTCGCCGGTACCGCGACCGCGTCCAACCTGCTGTCCCCCGGTGCTGTGTTGCCGGTCGGCGCACAGGTGACCGTGCAGTTCGACGCCCGCGTCAATTTCACCGGCCGCGCGGACACTCTCTACAACAGCGTCAAGGTATCGAGTGCACTCGCTGCCGGCGCATCGCCGACGATCTTCGACGACTCCGTCGACGGCGCCGACCCGGATCCTGATGGCGACGGCAACCCGAACAACAACAGTTCGCCGACACCGGTGTCGACGCAGCTTCCTTCGCTGACGCTGGTGAAGAGCGCATCGCTGCCGCGTCGTGTCACTTCCGGCGTATTCGACATCGACTACACGCTGAAGATCACCAATACCGGCGTCGCTGCCGCGCCGAACGTGCGCGTCATCGACAACCTCAACTGCACATTCGACATGGACAAGCCGGAAGGCTTGATTGCTGCCTGGGCGCTGGTGGGTGCGCCCAAGGCAGCCAATGGGTTTCTGAATCCGGCGGCCAGTTTCACTGGCCGGGCAACCTGCAACCGCACCCAGATCAACAGCGCGGATCCTTTCAGCCTGCCCACCGAAGCGGCACTGAGCACGACCGATGGCAGCCGCGCCCTGGCGCCCGGCCAGAGCGAGCAGAGCACGTTCACCGTGCGCGTCACCGAAAAACCTATCGCTATCGGCAACCGCGTGACGGTGATCAACAAGGCCTGGGCGGCCGCGTTCGAGCAAAACACCATCAACGTCACGCCGGCCATGCTGGTCGCGGCGACCTCGAATTCGGTGCAATCGCTGCTGATCGATCCGCAGGGCACCGTCTACAACTCGGTGACGCGCCAGCCGGTGGCCGGGGCACTTGTCACCTACACGCGGCAGTCTTGCAACAGCGGCCCGGTCACGCCCATCACCGCCGCTGAAATCTCGGGCGCCGATTCAGGCACGTACACCTTCAACGCCAACGGCAGTATGTCGATGACGACGGGGTCCGATGGCGCCTACCAGTTCTACCTGCAGTCGCCACCCATCACCGGCTTGTGCACCTACGGCCTTTCCGTGACGCCCCCGGCGGGCAGTGGCTATGTCTACCCGTCGGCGCTCATTCCACCGACGCCGGGCCGCTATGCGAGTTGCGGCGCCATCGTGCCCAACAGCGCGGCGCCGCAAACTGCCGATCCGACGAGCTACTATTTTGCGGTCGTGTCCGGTGTCAATCCTGACGGTACTGCCTGCGATGTGGTGCACAACCATATTCCGCTGGACCCCGGCAATGTGCTGGGCCTGCTGCTGCGCAAGGACGGCAGCAAACGCCAGGCCGAGTTCGGCGACTTCATCGACTACGCGCTGACCGTCACCAACAAGACGGGCTTTCCGATCACTGGTGTGAACTTCAGCGACAGCCTGCCACCCGGCTTCGCCTTCGTGGCGAACAGCGCGCGGCTGAACGGTGCCGTCGCTGCCAACCCGGCAGGCGGCGCAGGGCCGTTGCTGGGCTTCGGATTTCCGGCGCTGACCCTGGGACCGGATCAGTCTGCTGTGGTTCGGTATCGCCTGCGTATCGGCGTGGGTGCGCCGACGAATGGCGATGCCGTCAACCGTGCGCGCGCGTCCTCGGGTCCGATTCAATCCAACCTGGCCAGTTGGCGAGTGCGGGTCACGGGTGGCGTTTTCTCGGACGACGCATTCGCCTTTGGCAAGGTGTACCTGGATTGCAAGCGCGACGGCAAGCAAGAGGGCCTGGACGAGCTCGGCGTGCCCGGTGTGCGCCTGTACTTGGAAAACGGCACCAACGTCGTGACCGACGTCGAAGGCAAGTGGAGCCTGTACGGCTTGAAGCCCATCACGCATGTGCTGCGGCTGGACCAGACCACCTTGCCTCGCGGCGCGCGCCTGGAAGTGCTGGACAACCGCAACTCGGGCACGCCCGAAAGCCGTTTCGTCGACTTGAAGAAGGGCGAGTTCCACAAAGCCAACTTCATCATCACCAACTGCGACGACAAGGCAATGATCGATGAGGTGGCCGCCCGTCGCTCCGCCATTGCGGCGTTGCCCGACACCGAAGCCGAAGCGCAGGTCCGCCTGCGTCTGGACCCCGAGGGCAAGATCATTGCGGTCGGCGACACACGCTCGCTGCCGGCCAGCGGTCAGTCGCTGTCCAGCGGCAGCACCGGTGCGGTGCAACGCACGTCTGCGCCGCTGATTGCGCTGCCGGTGCCTGACGGCAAGACCAGCACCTTCGTGAGCGCGGCTGGCGGTACGGGCGGCGGCGGCACTTTGGGCAGCATGAGCGCCGCAGCACCCACCCCGGCCGGCAGCCTCTTTGCGTCACTCAGTGGTTTGCCGACCAATGGACTGCCTTCGTCGGCTGTGAGCGGTAGCGCGACCGGCGCAGGCGCCTTTGCGAGCCGCCCGATCGGCGCCAGCGGTGCCATGCTGGAGCCGCGCAGCCAGGCCCTGCTGATGCAAGCCACCCCGAGCGCCATCGACCTCGAAGTGCTCCTGCCGCAGATCGACAGCAACGCACTCGGCTTCATCGGCCTCAAAGATGGCGACACCGTTGCCAGCCAGTCTCTCAACGTGCGCGTCAAGGGCGAGGCGGCCTTGTCTCTGCGCCTGACCGTCAACGGCATCGCGATCGATGCGAGTCGGGTGGGCAAGAAGACGCAACTCGCCTCCAGAAAGATCGGTGCTTGGGAATACATCGGCGTGCTGCTCAAGCCGGGCCGCAACACATTGCAGCTCGATGCGGTCGACGATTTCGGCAACGCGCATGGCGCGCCGGTACAGATCAGCCTGACTGCTCCGGACAAGCTTGCCGCCATCCAGATCGATTTGCCCGAAGTGGCACGCGCTGACCTGCGCACCCCCGTCATCGTCAAGGTGCGCTTAGTCGATGCCGCAGGCGTTCCGGTCACTGCCCGAACCCAGCTCACCCTTGAAAGCGACCGCGGCCGCTGGCTGGACGAAGACCTGAATCCGGCCGAGCCCGGCACGCAGGTGTTCATGGAAGGCGGCACGGCGGAGTTCCGTCTGCTGCCGCCCGGCGAGCCAGGCGATGCGCGTATCCGCGTAACGGCCGGCGACCTCGTCAAGGAAGTGCGACTTGCGTTGTTGCCCGAGATGCGTCCGATGATCGGTGTCGGCATTGTCGAAGGCGTGTTCGACTTCACCAAACGCGGCAACCTCGCGCTGGGCGCCATGCCTGCCGGTGCCGCCTTCGAGGCCGAGCTGACAGGATTGAAAGACCAGAGCGGCGACCGGCGCGCCTCCGGCCGTGCGGCGTTCTTTTTCAAGGGCACCGTCAAGGGCGACTATCTGTTGACCGCGTCTTTCGACTCCGACAAGACCGAAAAAGACCGTTTGTTCCGCGACATCCGCCCCGACGAGTTCTACCCGGTCTACGGCGACTCGTCGGTGAAAGGCTTCGATGCGCAAAGCACGCAGAAGCTCTATGTGCGCATCGACAAAAATCGCAGCTATCTGCTGTACGGCGACTTCACTACCGCCAGCAGCACCGAGGTGCGCAACCTGAGCCAGAGCAATCGGTCGCTCACCGGACTCAAGCACGTCTATGAAGACGACACGGTGCGCGCCACCAGCTACGTGAGCCGCACCGCGCAGGTCCAGCAAGTCGAAGAGTTTCGCGCCGTCGGTACCTCGGGCCCTTACTACCTGAGCGCCACGGGCGGTGATTTCGTCGACAACAGCGAGCAGATCGAAGTCATGGTCCGCGACCGCAACCAGCCGAACATCGTGCTGCAGCGCACCGCCGTGACACGCTTCGTCGACTACACGGTCGAGCCGTTGACGCGCCGCATTCTGTTCACGCATCCGATCTCCTCGGTCGATGCGAACCTGAACCCGCAGTCGATTCACGTCACCTACGAAGTCGACAGCGGCGGGCCCAAGTTCACCGTGGCCGGCACCGATGTCCAGGTCAAGGTGGGTGAGCGCGTGCAGCTCGGCGTGGTCGCCAGCACCGACCAGAACCCGCAAAACAAACGCAAGCTCGAGGCAGTGACCGGCATTGCCCGTATCGGCGACAACACGACCGTGGCGGCCGAACTTGTCCATACCGAATCCGACGCAAAGGGCAAGGGGAACGCAGGCCGGGTCGAAGCGCGCTATCAGGACGAAAAACTCGCCGTCGTCGCGTTGGCCAGCAAAACCAGCGAAGGTTTCGACAACCCCGGCGCCTCCATCATGGCCGGGCGCACCGAAGTCTCGGCCCGCGCTGAATACAGGGTCGATCCAACCACTGCTGTGCGCGCCGAAGCGCTCTACAGCAAGGACGCACTGCTGACCGGCGGCACCAAGGGTGCGACGGTGAGCGCACAGAAGAAACTGAGCGACACGCTCGTGGCCGAAGTCGGTCTGCGACAGGGGCAAAGCACGACGGGCCTCGGCTCCAGCTCCGGCTTCGACTACGGGCAGATCTCCACCTACAACGGCCAGCTCGGCGGCAGCGTCGGTGCCGGCAACGTGACCGCACTCGGCTCGGCAGCCACTTCCGCCAGCACCCAGAACGAGAGCCTCACCACGGTGCGCGCGCGCCTCTCATCGGCGGTTCCCGGTCTGCCACAGGCACAGGTGTTCGTCGAAGGCGAACAAGACGTCAAAGACGGCAGTCGCCATACCGTTGCGGTCGGCGGCAATTACGCGATCACCGACAAGACGCGCGCTTACGCCCGCTATGAACTGGTCTCGTCGCTGAACGGGCCCTATGACGCGACCAGCACGCAGACCCACAACGTGGGCATCGTCGGCATCGAGAGCGCCTACATGGAAGGCGGCCGTGTGTACAACGAGTACCGCCTGGCAGACAGCATCGACGGCCGTTCGGCGCAAGCCGCTTTGGGTGTGCGCAACACCTTCAAGGTGACCGACCACCTGGGACTGACTGCCGGCATGGAACACACACGCACTCTGAGCGGTGCCAGCAACAGCGTGAACAGCGGCAACGGCTACGCGTCCACTGGCCTGGGCGAATCGACTGCCATCACGGGCGGCGCGGAATACAGCGATGGTGGCTTCAAGGCGAGCGGTGTGCTCGAAGCCCGCAATGGTGACGACGCCAACACGCGCCTCTTCAGCGCGGGCGCCGGCTACAAGCTCAACCCTGAAGTGAGCCTGCTGGCGCGCAGCGTGATCAGCGACAGCGAAGGGCAGGGCGCCAATGCCGGCAACGAGCGTCACTTGCAGCGCCACCAGATTGGCCTGGCCTACCGGCCGGTCGACACCGATACGTGGAACGCATTGGCACGCTACGAGCATCGCTCTGAAAAGATCGTCGGTGGTGGCAACTCGGCCGGCGCCCTCAGCGGCGGAAGCGCTTTTGGCAGCGACTCCGGCAACGCCACCCTGCCGGGCACCACCAGTGCCGACATCGTTTCAGCGCACCTCAACTTCAACCCTGAACGCGGCACCGTCATCACCGCGCGCTACGCCGCCAAGGTCAGCCGCGCCGACGACGGGGTGCTGCCCAGCACTTACTGGGCTCACCTGGTGCAAGCCCGCTGGACCAAGGACCTGAACGCCGACTGGGACGTCGGCGTGCAGGCGGGCGCGCTTTACGGCAAGGGCGGCGGACTGCAAAAGACCGCCGGCGTCGAGGTTGGCTACCAGGCCTACAAAAATACGTGGGTCTCGGCCGGCTACAACGTCGTCGGCCTGAAGGACCGCGACCTGACCGCCAACGAGTACACGAGCAAAGGTGCTTATGTACGACTGCGTTTCAAGTTCGACGAGACGGGGTTGGGCTTTGCGTCGGCGGGCGGAGAGCCTGCATCCGCCACGCCTGTGGATGCCATTACCGCTGCCAACGAAGCAGCTCGCGCCATGCCGGTGATCGCGCCGGCGCCGCTCGCCTTGCCGGCCAAGACCACGCTGCAGGCCGAGACGCTGTTCGACTTCGGCAAGTCATCGATCAAGCCCGAATCTCACGCCGCACTCGACGTGCTGGCGGCGCAAATCAAGGCCGCCGACTTCGACGTGGTGATCACTATCGGACACACCGATTCGGTCGGTTCCCAGGACTTCAACCAGAGCCTGAGCGAGCAGCGCGCCAATGCCGTGCGCGCCTACCTCATTGCCCATGGCGTGGACGCTGCGCGCATACGCAGCGAAGGCAAAGGTGAGAAAGAGCCCATCGCATCGAATGCAACGGCGCACGGCCGGGCGCAGAACCGTCGGGTCGAGATTGAAGTTCTCGGCCAGGAAAAACAGCACAGTGGGCAACCGCCAGAGCCGACGAGTCGACATTGAAAAACAACATGACGAGCAAAAGTGACCGTAAGTCCATGGTGTCATATCTGATTCATCGCATCGGAAGACAAGTACCAAGAACTGCACTGCGTGCAGCGGCCGGGCTGTTGAGCAGTGTGCTGTTGGCGCAGTCAGCGATCGCCGCATGTACCCCTGCTGTCGTCAACGGTGACTTCCCACTCGGTTCGGGTGGATGGACCATGGGTGCAGGTTGGGGCTACAACAGCGCGGCTGGAAACATCGGCACAACAATCGACAACCTGGGTACGCAGGCTGCAACGGTCTTAGTCACCAATGCGAAGCCCGGCGCTCTGGTGTCGTTTTCGATGCAGCACGGCGGTGGTGGCGGCCCGGTTAACTCGCGGTTGGACATCATTTACAACGGCGTCCTGTACATGGCGATCAACACGAACAATGGCGGTGGCTCAGGTGCCAGTAGCCCCCCAGGGATGGGCGGTGGCGCGACTTGCGTCAGTGGCTGTGGTTCCAACCCGCGAAATGTTTTTAACAACTACTCTTTCCGGCTACCGGCTGGGTCCATATCGACGGCCAATTTGTCCTTCAGCGCAGTGCAGCTCAATGGTGGTGTTGTGGACGACGTCTCAATTGACAATGTTGTTGTCGAAATGGGCCCCGCCATTTGCCTGAGCGAAAGAACGATTGGCGGCTCAGGCGGTGCTTTCGCGCTTGGAGGCACAAATATTGACTACGTCGTCAACACAATAGCTGTCGACGCCACTAAAACCCAGGCCGTGGGGGCAAGCGCCACCTTCGAAATGGATGGAACCACGTCCCAAACCGGTAATCAGGCCATGAGGGTTGTGGGCAGTTCTGCGACTGTGACGCAGACGAGTATTCCCGCGGCTTACGCCTTCCAGCAAGCAGTGTGTACTGGTGGAGGCGGAACCGCTACTGCCAATCCTTCGGGCAATGGATCGTTTTCCATCACTGGGCTAACCGGGATGGCTAACTGCACCATCACCAACGCGGCGCTACCTATCGTCAGAGTTAAAAAAACAACCACTAACGGTTCGGGAACCACGGCATTTGGTTTTACGTTGAACGGCGCATCACCCGGCTCCGAAAACATTTCGTTTACCAGTCCCAGCACAAGTCCTGCATCGCCAGCGGCACACACGGCGACTGCAGGCTCAATCACTGCTGTCACCATCACCGAGTCAAGCGTACCAACAGGTTGGCCTGCAAATCCGACTGGGGTCTCGTGCATAGACGCCAACGGTGCGAGCACGGGCAATGGTGGGGGAAACCTTGGCACTTTGTCAGGAAATGCGGCTACGGTGCCCGTCACGGCCATGCGAGGCGGTGCCGACATCACGTGTACTTTCACCAACTCGTTAGTGCCTGACCTGTCCATCGTGAAAAGTCAGCGGCTCGGCACGACGGGTACTTTTATAGGGCCAGGTACTGGGTTGAAAGCGCCCGTTTCGGGCACGGTTCAATACCAGTTGGTGATTGCGAACGCTACTGGCAGGCCCACTGCCAGCAACATCACATACAGCGACGCAGTGCCTTCGAACTTCGGCTCGCCAACAGTGGTAAGTACATCGCCTTCGGCCGGAGTCACGTGCCCAGCGCCCACGTTCAGCGGCAACACGTTGAATGGTGGTGGACTGACGCTGCCGGCCAATGGAACCTGCACTATTGTTTACTCCGTGACAGCCAATACGCTCACCAGCCCGTCTGCAGGGGTTGTCAACACTGCCACGGTCACCACGACTCCCACGGGCGGCACGGACACCAATACGGCAGATAACACTTCTTCAGTCACGACCTTCATCAATCCCATTATTCGATTGAATGACTCCGTCGTCGGTACCCCGCCCCCGGGGGATAGTGCATTGTTCAACCTGTCGATCGGCGGAGCCAATGCCACCACAGCATTTCCCGGAGGCGGTACCAACCCCCAAAACAACCAAGGCAACGGCGGCACTACCGGGTGGGTAATGATCGATGCGACGGACTCAGGGATTGCCTGGTCTACCGTGACGGTGGCTGAAACCGCCGGCAACACGACGACGCTTGCCTACTACAAACCAAACCTGACTTGCTTCGACGGGAATGGTGCGTCCTTTCCCCCAAGCGGGTGGACCTACCCGGGCGGCCCGATCGCAGGCGGGACCTACTCCAACGTAGTCGCGGCACCGCAGAACCCGGCTGTTGGCGCTGCAGCAATGATCACCTGCACTTACACCAACACGGTGAAGACGGCCACATTGCAAACCACCAAGTCCTGGGGCACAGGCAGCCTGGCCAGCGACACGGCCAACATTGCCGCCACCACCGGCGGCACGCCCGGCAATGCCCCGGCGTTTAGCAGGGCAGGTGGCACAGCGGGTACCAGCGGCGCACCCGTGACTGTGAACGTTAACAGCAGTCTGATCTTCCCTGCAGAGACCTTCGTCTCGGCGGGCAGTGCCGCCAAATACACCACGGTTCTGGTCTGTACGGCCGATGGCGGCGCCACGGCCAATTTCTTGAACGGCACCAATGTTCCGGCGAATGGTCAGAACAGCAACACGCTGGTGATAGGCGCGGCTGACGACGGCAAAGCGATCGTTTGCACCTACACCAACACGCTCAAGCCTGCATCGATCATCTTGCAGAAGACCTGGCGCAACGGTACCGACAACAACGGCACCACCAGCACAACCACCATTCCAGCCCTCAGCACGGGAATGGTCACAGCAACGGGCGTGGTGAATTCGACGTCGGGCGCGACGCCGCCGAGCAACAACAGCACCAGCAGCACGCCGGGTACGGCGGCGGTGGGTGCCACGCTCACGCTTCCCGTTGAAACCCTGGGAGCGGGGGCCGCGCGCTTTGGCATTGGTGCCGCGGCGCCGGTCTACTCCTGTACCGACGGCACCACCACCCTCAATAACATCGCCCAGGGCGGCACCGTGACGGTTCCTGCCAGCAGCGGCAATGGCACGCTGACCTGCACCCTGACCAATGCCGCACTGCCGGTGTTGGTGTTGGCCAAGGCAGCGCGTCCTGGTTCACAGTCACCTACGTTCAACTTCACCGTGAGCGGCGCCACCAATGGCAGCGCGGCGCTCGCGTTCACCCCGAACAACTCGGTGGTCACGCAATACGCGGCGCAGGAACATCGCGGCACCGTGGGTGCGGCGGTGACCATCACCGAGGCGACTACCGCCAACTGGCCCAGCGCACCCGCATCGGCGGTGTGTACCGATCTGAACGCAGCCAACTCGGGCAACCCGGCGACGATTCCGATTGTTTCCAACAACGCCACTGCCACCTACACCGTCCCGGCCGCCAACATGGTGCTGGGCGCCAACATCCAGTGCGTCTTCACCAACGAGCAGCCCCAGGTCACGCTCAACAAGACATTCGTCGGTGTGGCGCGCGATTCGGGCAACTTCACCTTGCGCATCAGCGGCGTCAACAGCCAGCCAGGCAATGCCGACGTGACAGCGCCTGCCACCTACGCCAGTGGCGGGGGCGGCACTCCTTTTGTCGTGGTCAACGCCGGTCAGACAGTGACATTGAGTGAGACGGCTGGCTCAGGAACCTCGCTGTCCAACTACACCCCCACCATCAGCTGCAGAGACGGCAACAATTTGGCGTACGCCACGACGGTCGGCGTGCCCGGCAGCTGGACGCTGACGGCGCCCAGTGGCTTCATCTCGGGCAACAGCGAGTTCATCCGCTGCGACATCATCAACACGGCCCCGACCACGCTCCAACTGAACAAGACATGGGCCGCCAACTCGACCGCGGGCGACCAGATCACGGTGACCACCACGGGCGGCAGCACCAACCCCACCGTGTCGTCGACCGCAACCGCTGCGGCCTCGCCCACCACGACGACCGGCAGCCCTGCTGCGGTGACGGTGGGCAACACCATCAACTTGCCGGCAGAGACGTTCACCCCGGCGTCCAGTGCCGCCAACTACACCACGGCGCTGTCGTGTACGGGGGGCACCTTGAGTGGCACCGACGGCCAGGTGAACAACACCTTGGTGATACGCGCGGCCGACAACGGTCAGCCGATCGCTTGCACCTACACCAACACCCCCAAGCCTCTCAACTTTTTCAGGCTGCGGTTGAGGAAGGTATTTGCCGGCAACATCACCCCCAACGACGCCATTACGGCGACCACCACCGGCGGCACTTTCTCAGGCAGCCCGTCTAATCCCACGCTCACTGCGGACGCCCTGGGTGGAAGCACGCCGACCACTGGCGCATCGGTCTTTGTCACCCAGGGGAACACCATCAGGCTGCTGGCGGAGAACTTCACCACCGGCAGCCAGGCCAACTACACGACGACGGTGAGTTGCAACAACACGGCATCGCCGGTGACCAATGCCACGCCGCCGGTGAACTTCACGGTGTCGTCGGTCGAGCCGTCGATTACCTGCACTTACACCAACACCCCCGTGGCCGCCCCTCCTGCGATTCTCAACACCACTAAAGTGCTGCAGGGCATTAACGGCGTTGCGGCCACGCCGGGTGCCTCTGTGAAGGCGGGCGACATCCTGGACTATCAGATCAGCGTGACCAACACCGGCGGCTCGTCAGGCCCGACTACTCTGACCGACACCGTTCCGGCCAACACCGTCTTCAGCACCGCGGCCCCGAGCGTGGGCTGGTCCTGTGCCAATGGCGCGGCAAGCGGCACGGCGTGCACCCAGACAGTGACCGTGGCAGCAGGTGCCACCACGTTGCTGGGCTACCGCGTCACCGTGTTCAATCCGCTCCCGGTGGGCACGGCGAGCATCGCCAACAGCGTCACTGCCTCCACCGGCACCTGCAGCAGTTGCAGCGTGAGCAACCCGACCGTGGCGGTTCTCGATACGTCCAAGGCGCTCGTCAAGGTCAACGGCACGGTGACGACCGGCACCGCCACGGTGGCGGGCGGAGACGTCTTCCTCTACAACATCGTTGTCCGCAATACGGGCGGCAGCAGCAGTACGACTGTGTTGAGCGAGACCGTACCGGACCATACCAACTACACCGGGTCGGGCGAAGGGTGGTCATGCGCCACCGGCTCGGCGGCCGGCATCGTCTGCACCTTGAGCATCACCACAGCCCCTGGCAGTGTCACGACTCCCTTCACCGTGACGGTGGTCAACCCGCTGCCGGTGGGCACCACGACGATCGTCAATACCGTGACGACCTCGGTGGGTACCTGTAGCGCCTGTACCGTGACCACGCCGGGCACCAACCTGAACGTGTCGGGGCGAGTTTTCACCGACAACGGCGCGGGCGGAGGCACAGCTAACGATGGTTTGATCAACGGCGCGGAGGTCGGCGTGGCAAGCGTCGGCATCAAGCTGACGAACTGCGCGGCGATCATCTACGGCACGACCATCACCGATGGAACCGGCGGCTTCAAGATAGGGGTCAACTCGTCCCTGCCAGTGGGCAGCCTGCTGTGCGTGGAGGAAACCAACCCGGCTACGCGGATCTCGACCGGCGCCTCTTACGGCAGCACGGCGCTACCTTCCGGTGCAACCGTGACCGCAAGCGGAACCAGCTACACCTACACCCGCACCGGCACACCTGACCGCATCGCCTTCGCGTGGAACGGCACCGGTCATGCCGGGTTGAACTTCGGCGATGTCGACCCCAACACTTTTGTCGCCGATGGCACTAAGGGCGGTCAGCCCGGCAACACCGTCAGCTACTCCCACACCTTCACCGCGCAGACGGGCGGCTCGGTGAGTTTCACGATTGCATCCGCAGTCGCAGCGCCGACCCTCGCCGGCTGGAACGAGAAGGTCTTTGCCGATGTCGGTTGCACCGGCACGCTGCAAGCAGGCGCTGCAGTGTTGTACCCGCCAGCGGCGCCGATGACAGTGGTGGCAGGTCAGCAGGTCTGCATCGTGATGCAGGAGTTCATCCCGGCGACGGCGCAAAACGGCCACGTCAATACGGTCAAATTGGAAGCTGATTTCAACTTCACCAATGCAGCACCCACGCTTTCTGCCAGCTACCAGGTAACCGACGTGACCACGGTCGGAAGCAGTGCACTGGACTTGAAAAAGGAAGTGCGCAACGTCACCCAAGGCGGTGTGTTCGGCGTCAACAACCAGGCCAAGTCGGGTGAGACGCTGGAGTACCGCATCTCCTATACCAACAACGCCGCTGCACCGATCAGCACGCTGGCGATCAACGACACGACGCCCGCCTACTCGACCTTCGTGAGCGCCCTGCTGGAGAGCACGCCGGTCACGCTGACGGCCTGCGCAAAGAACACGCCGGCCAACCCGCTGCCGGCAGCGACCGTCGCATGCCCCACGGCGCAGGCCGTGGGTGGCACCGGCCCTCTCGACTGGAAGTTCACCGGCTCGCTGGCACCGGGCGGCACCGGTGCGGTGCTGTTCCAGGTGAAGGTCAACTGATATTCACCAAGGTAGAACACCGGATGCGAACGCACTCCAAATCGAAGGAAGCTGGTTACTGGCTTCAGGTCGTTAACCAGTCACGTGTGGCGTAGCCCGCATTTCGTCGCGGCCATGCGGCGCCGGCTGGTTGCGGTTGCTTGGACGGTAGCGGCTTCCACCATGTTCGCGCTGCCAGCACAGGCGGCGGTCACGTCCTGCACGCCGAGCGGCACGGTGCCGGCAGGGCAACCCGGGGCGGGCGCTGCTTACAACAACTGCAGGGTGGTGACCAATTCCGGCGGTGACCAGACCCTCGCCGTCCCGGCGGGCAATTACGTCGAGTCCCGCGTCTGGGGCGCGGCGGGAGCGACGGGCTATTGGGTCAATGTCAGTGAGTTTGGCAACAGCGGCTACGGAGGTTACGGTGGCGCTGGCGCCTTTGCCAAAGGCGGCTTTGTTGCCAATGGCACGACCCTGTACTTGGTGGTGGGCGATGGCGGCCGATACTTTCCCAATGGGGCGGCATTGACCACGCCCTATGGAGGCGGTGGCACGCGCAATCCCACTACGGGCGCCGTGTTTTTTCACTCGCAGGGCGGCGGTTTGTCCGGTATTTTCTACGGCGCCTCGCCTTTCGGCGCACTGTATGGGAGCGTTAACGGCAGCGCTGATCCCATCATCGTGGCGGGCGGCGGCGGTGGTGCGGATGCCTCATCGTGGGGCGACAGTCCGGGCTCCGGCGGCGGCCTGACAGGGTCGACTGGCGGCACCAGTGGCATGAATCCCGGGGGCGGTGCGACGTGCATCGCCAGCATTTACACCCCTGCGGGGGGCGGTACCCAGTCTGGGGGCGGGTCCAAGGGCACCGGCTCGGCGGTTCTTGCCGGCAGCAATTCCACCAACGGCAGCAAATGGTACGGCGGGCTTGGCTCCTCGTCAGCGGCAGGCATGGGCGGCGGGGGCGACAGTTCGGGTGGCGGCGCTGGCTATTACGGCGGCGGTGGCGGCTCTGCCACCAACCGGTGCGACGACACGGCGGGCGGCGGGGGCTCGAGCTTCCTGTCGGCCTACATCCTCGGCGGTTCCGGTTCTTTTGCCACCGCCCCTTGGGTGCAAGCGCCGAGTAGCGGCGGGGCCCCCAATAGCGGCGACACCTATTACGGTGGTGCCGCAGCGCAGCCCACGGCGGTAGGCAATGGGTCTGGCGCTCAGGGGGGCAACGGTCGCGTGGTGGTGCAATGGAATGCGCCACTGGTCAAGATGGTCAAGACAACGACGGCCGGCAGCACGGGCACCAACGCCTTCAATTTCACCCACGCTGGCCTCACGACCACGGCCGGGGTCGCAGCCGGTACCACCGCCATCAGCGTCGTCGATGCCGCGACCGTGATCGGTGCGCAACGCATGGGCACCTTGAACACCAGCCAGAGCGTGGCCGAGTCGACCATTCCCGCCAGCTTTTTCGTGACCGGCATCGTTTGCAACGACGCCAATACGGCGATCACTGGCAACACCAATCCGGTCGCGCAAAGCGGGGTGGCGGACGTCACCAGCATCAGCATCCCGGCGGCCGCCATGCGCAACGGGGCGGACATCAGCGGTACTTTCGTCAACGCACAGCGCACCCTGACCAAGGCCTTCGCGACACCGTCGATCGTGCCGGGCGGCAGCACCACCCTGACGTTCACGTTGACCAATCCCGCCAACGGAGCGGCCACGACGGCAAGCTTTACCGACACCCTGCCGTCGAGCCTGCGCATTGCGGCCGTGCCTGCCATCGGGGGAACCTGCACCAACGCCAGTACGGCAACGGCCGCAGCGGCGGGCGGTACGGCCATCACGGTCACGAATGCGGCCGTTCCTGCGGGAACGAGCAGTTGCACGGTGACGGTCGCCGTGACCAATCTCGCAGGTGCCACCAATGCCAGTTGCAGCACCAATCCCGCCGCATTCACGAATACCACTACCAACGTCACCGGTCTCTCGGCCAACTTCTTCAACGGCGTCACGGCCCAGTGCCTCATGGTGGCGCCTGCGCCCACTGTCAAGCTGGCCAAGACGACCACGAACGGCACGGGCAGCAACAGCTTTGGGTACACGTTGTCCGGCCTAGGCAACACCAGCGACACCGTGGTGGTAACGGGCGCAGCGACGGTGGCCTCTGGTACCACGCAGGTCGGCTCCGTCGGCACGGCCGTCACGATGCAGGAGTCGAGCGTGCCCACGGGCTGGCCGACCAACCCGACCGGTGTGAGCTGCCTCGACGCCAATACCGCGGCCAGCGGCAACACCACGACCAACCTGGCCACGCTGAGCGGCAACACGGCCAGCCTGCCCGCCACGGCCATGCGCGGCAGTGCAGTGATTACCTGCACCTTCACCAACACGGCCCGGCCCGATATGTCGGTGACGAAGGCCGACGGGGTGAGCAGCGTCATGTCGGGCGCGAGCACGGCCTATGTGGTCACCGTGACCAACAGCGGAGCGGTGGCGTCCACCGTCGCGCTGGTCGACCCGGTTGCAACGGGCTTGAACAAGACGATCGTCAGCTGCGGTGCCGTGCCAGGCGTATGCACCACACCGCCCTCGGTCGCAGCCTTGCAGGCCGGCTTCACCACGCCCAGCATTCCGGCTGGCGGCAGCTACCAGCTGACGGTCAACGCCACGGTCACGGCGGCCGTGGGCGCCTCGGTCAGCAACGTCGCCACTGCCACGGTGGCAACCAGTACCGGCAGCAGCTGTGCGGCAGCGGGCGGCACATTCAACGCCGGCACCGGCGCGTGCTCGGCCACGGACACCGACGTCGTGGCGGCCGCGCCAACGGTCACGCTGGCTAAGAACTCGGTGGGCGGCACCGGGTCGTTCGCATTCACCCTGGTCGGCGTCAGCAATACCAGCGACAGCATCACGACCGTGACGTCAGGGGCCACGGCGACCTCCGCCGCCAACCACACCGGCACGGTGGGCGCAGCGGCAAGCGCCACTGAAACAGCCGTTGCGGGCTACACCACCAGCACCAGCTGCGTGGACGGCAACAGCGCCGTTACCGGCAACACGGTGGCAATCAGTTCGACCAACACGACCGCGACGATTCCCGCAGGCAACATGCGCGCCGGTGCGTCCTATACCTGCACCTTCACCAACACCGCCTCACCCAGCCCCCGGCTGCAGATCGTCAAGACAACAGTGAGCGGCACGGGCAGCAACGTCTTCAGCTTCGCGCTGGGCGGACTGAGCCAGCCCGGCGACAACATCACGGTGGTGGGCGCCGGCACGGTCAGCGGCGCGGCGACGATCACCGGCACGGCGGCCACGGCGGTGAGCATGGCTGAAACCCCGCCCGCCGGCTGGCCAGCCAACCCGGTCAGCGCCAGCTGCGTCGATTCGCAGACCGCCACGAGCGGCAACCCGAGCGGGCCGCTAGGTACGCTGTCCGGCAATGTGCTGAGCATTCCGGCGGCCAACATGGTCAACGGCGCGGCGTTCAGCTGCACCTTCATCAACGCCTTCGGCTTCAGCATCACGGGCCGCGTCTTCACCGACAACGGCGTGGGCAGCGGGATGCCGAACGACGGGGTCATGAACGGCAGCGAAGCGGGCATGGCCGGCGTAATCGTCAGGCTGACCAACTGTTCCGGCACGGTGTATGCGCAGGGTCCCACGAGCGCAAGTGGCAGCTACGCCTTGATCGTGCCCGGCAGCGTCGCAGCAGGGGCGCCACTGTGCGTGGAAGAAACCAACCCGGGCGTGCGCGTTTCCACCGGCGCTTCGGTCAGCACCACGGCCTTGCCCTCAGGCTTCGCCGTGACGGTCGGCGGCACCAGCTACAGCTACGCGCGCACCGGCGCGCCCGACCGCATCGCCTTCGCATTTAACGGCGCCGGGCACAGTGGACTGAACTTCGGAGACGTCGACGCCAATACGTTTGCTGCCGATGGTGTCAAGACCGGTCTGCCCGGCAACACGGTGGTCTATGCCCACACCTTTACTGCGCAGACCGGCGGCGTGGTGAGTTTCTCGATTGCGTCGTCGGTGACGACCCCGACCCTCAATGGCTGGAACGAGAAGGTTCTTAACGATGTTGGTTGCACCGGCACGCTGCAAGCAGGCGCTGCAGTGTTGTACCCGCCAGCGGCGCCGACGACAGTGGTGGCAGGCCAGCAGGTCTGCATCGTGATGCAGGAGTTCATCCCGGCGACGGCGCAGAGCGGCTACATCGATACCGTCACGGTGCAGGCAGGCTTCGCCTTCACCAACGCCGCCCCAGCGCTGTCGGCCAGTTACCAGGTGACGGATGTGACCAAGGTCAGCAGCGCCGCGCTCGATCTTAAAAAGGAAGTGCGCAACGTGACGCAGGCCGGCGTCTTCGGCATCAACAACCAGGCCAAGTCGGGTGAGACGCTGGAATATCGCATCACCTACACCAACAACGCCGCCGCACCGATCAGCACCCTGGCGATCAACGACACGACGCCGGCCTACTCGAGCTTCGTGAGCGCCCTGGCCGGTAGCACGCCGAGCACGCTGACGGCCTGCGTGAAGACCACGCCAGCCAACCCGCTGCCCGCAGCGACCGTCACATGCCCGACAGCGCAAGCCACTGGCGGCACCGGCCCCCTCGATTGGAAGTTCACCGGCTCGCTGGCACCGGGCGGCACCGGCACCGTGCTGTTTCAGGTCAAGGTCAACTGAGGCCAGCGCGGTCGATGCCTTCCGGCCTTCAGCTGTGCCCTTGCAGCTTCGGGTTCTTCGCAAACAGATCAGCCGCCCAGTCGACGAAGGCACGTACCTTTGCGCTCAGGTGCCGGTTGGGCGGGTAGACCACATGCACCGGTAACGGCGGCACGGTCCAATCCGGCAGCACCCGCACCAGCTCGCCGCTCGCCAGGTAGGGCTCGGCCACGTAAGTGATGCACTGCGAAATGCCGAAGCCGCCCAGCACCCCCGAGTTCGACAGTTAAACGCGTAACGTGTTGATCCATATAGGGCCGCGCATCAAACGCTCCACTACAACAGGGTC
>NZ_JASJXB010000011.1:0-169197 GCF_035018885.1 Variovorax sp. LG9.2
GTCGTAGAGACGATTGCGCGCTCGCGCAGCACTCGTCTTCGTGACCTCGTCGCGTAGCACTCGGATCGCATGCTTGCGGTGATAGCCGGTCAAGGCCACGAATTCATCGAGGATCTTGATCCGGTCGCCGAACGCCGCGCTGCGATACCGCTCCCGCAGCGCCTCGACCAGTTCCTTGCGTGTCGTCATGCTGATTTGCCTTGTCACGTTGTGCTCCCGCTGGACAATCCAACGGGTAGCAAATTACGTGAGGCAACAGGTCAGCACGAGTAGCATTTTTGATGCGGCAATGCGCCGGCCAAGGTAATTGTCGTCAACCAAACGTGTTCATTGAGCGGCTGTGGCGCTCGATCAAGTACGAGGAGGTGTACCTGCACGCCTACGAGAGCGTCGGCCAGGCCCGCACCGGGATCGGCCGGTACATTGAGTTCTACAACACCCGCCGACCGCACTCGAGCTTGCAAGCCCGCACACCCGATGTGGTGTACTTCGACTCGCTGCCATGGCCTTTGGTTGGCGACAATTGGTTTGTCCGGCGCATTGACTCAGTAGTTTTGCTACCCATGCTGACCTGTTGCCTCACGTAATTTGCTACCCACCGGATGGTCCGGCGGGAGCAAGCAACGTGAAGAGGCAAGTCAGCATGACCACACGCAAGGAGCTCACTGAGGCGATCCGTGAGCGATACTATGGGCATCCGGCGTCGACCGGAGCCGCATCCTCGATGAGTTCGTGGCCGTCACCGGCTATCACCGCAAGCACGCGATCCGCTTGCTTGCAGATGCATCACCGAAGCCGGCGCGACCGCCGAGGAACCGCGTGTACGACGAAGCGGTACGGCAAGCGTTGATCGTGTTGTGGGAGGCAGGCGACCGCGTCTGCGGCAAGCGCCTGTAGACGCTCATCCCGATCCTCGTCGTTGCCATGGAGCGGCACGGTCATCTGCAGCTTCACGCGGATGTCCGCGCCCGGCTCATGCAGATCAGTGCCGCCACCATCGAGCGCACCCTGGCCGCCACGCGTGTCAGCACCGACGGCCAGCGCAAGCGCAGAACAGGCGTGGATGCAGCCATCCGGCGCAGCGTTCCGGTTCGCACCTTTGCCGACTGGAGAGACCCGCCACCGGGCTTCTTCGAAGTCGACATGGTCGAACACTGCGGTGGCTCCAAGATGGGCTGTGACTTCGTCCAAACCCTGACGCTCACCGACATCGCCAGCGGCTGGACCGAATGCGTCGCAATGCCGGTACGCAATCAGGCGCTCATCGTGGAAGCGCTGTCCATCGTAGACGTATCCCGAGCGGCTGCAAGAGGCCAAGATGAGCTAGATCGTTACCAGAACATGCCGGGTGCCGTACTTCCCTTCGGCATGCTTGGCGTCGACACCGACAACGACAGCGCCTTCATGAACCAGACCGTCTTCGACTACTGCCGGGCGCATGGCCTGCAGCAGACGCGTTCGCGTGCATACCGCAAGAATGACCAGGCTTGGGTCGAGCAGAAGAACTGCTCGGTCGTGCGACGTCTCGTCGGTTACGCAAGAGTGTCGGGCCTGCCAGCAACGCGCTCGCCGGTCAGATAAGAGCCGCGGTAAGGCTCCATCTTGGCCCAGCGGAGAATACATTGGCTTGGTCTCTTGACGTGGCCATGACCCGTACTGGCTCCCCAGCGGGCCTGTTCGTCGTGGGCTTCTTTGAACCCGGCAGCCACTGCCGCAATTCTTTGCGCACCAAGCCCAGATAGACCGGCTTGCGCCGCTGCAAAAAGTCCACGATAGATCCGCAATCGCTGCCGTCGCCGGTGCTGAAGTACACGTCGTGACCGTCCTGCTTCCGGATCACAATGATTTTGTCGCCACCCAGCTTCAACACCTTCGAAGCGGCGCTGCTCTCCCCTTCCACCAGCTCGTAGCCGAACTCGGCTTGAGCGTAGTCAGTCAACGAAATGTCCGACTTAAAACGGCTAAGTTCTGCGTCCATGTTGGCCTTTACGACTAATTCGGTCATTGCTCACTTGCTGTCCCCTTGACTGTCCCCTCGCTATCGAGGGCGGTCGATCTCTCGATCGATCTGCGGATCTCGCTGCCGTGGCTGCGGCGGGGGTGGCGCCAGATTCCGCGGCGGCTGCACGAGCTGGCCCTGCGTCTTGTCGTACGTCACGACGATCTTGTCCCGCGTCGTGATCTTTTGGTTGTTGATGAGTTTGTTGATCCAGACGGCATTATCGAGCTTGCTGATGTCGTGCAGCACGACTGACAGATCGCCAGTGCGCTGTCCGATGTGCGTGTCTGTGATGTAGACGATCGGGCCTTCGTAGACCTGCTCGCTTCGAGCGATGCTCACGATCCACTCCACTTTCCCCGGTCGTAAGCCATCGAGGCGCACAAGAAGATCGTCGTAGTATTTTTTCGTGACCTTCGCGCCGATCACCACGCCGTCAGCCCGGGCCGTAGCTGGTGCTACGGGCTGCGCTGGCGCAGCGGGTGGGAAATTCATAGCCTTTGGCGGAATAGCGCGCTCAGTGGCTGCCCGAACCTTTGCTTCTCTGGCTTTGGCCTTGGCTTTCCTGTCCTCGGCTCTCTTGATCGCGGCTTCTTTGGCTTCGGCGGCGAGCTTCGCTTCCGCCTCTTTCACCTCTGTTGCGAGCTTTGCCTGTGTGGCCAGGTTCGCCGCCTGGCCGAATCGGCTCATCCTCGATGCCGCTGCCGGCGCCGGTTGCTCGACCTGGTGGTTTACGCCGGCGTCGTCTCTTTCACTTCGAGCTCCGCCAGCTTCCCCGAATAAATCTGTTGGCGTCTTCGTCATCAGCGCCTTAAGCGCAGCAGCACCCCGAGCCATCCGAAGGCTCACGAGTCGATGCAGTCGACGCTCTCCAATGCGGATGCTTTGCTCAAGCAAGACCGACAAGGTGCGGTCCTGACGTGCAGCCAGGACGCGCGCGACCTCGGGCGTCTTAGCTGCTATCCGCTTGGGCCCGAGGTGCTCCTCAGGAGCGCGCTCGATTCCTTGGGCCTTCAGGCTCAGGTGCGTCACGCGGTCGGGCAGATCGAGCTTCTCTAAATGCTTGTTTTGCAGCGCGGCGAATCGCTCGCGCAATGCAACGAGCTCGGCCTTTCGTTCCGCCACCATCTTCGGCTCGCCGCGGGCCTTCTTGCAGCCGCCGCGCTCGGGCTCTTTCAGATTCGCGCGCTTGAAATAATGCTCCGGCGTCTTTCGCTCTACCGCGTCATGCGTGCGCTCCGAAAACATGATGTGAGCGTGCGGCTGCTCGCCGCCTTCGAGTGCTGCGCGGGGACAGTGAATCGCGTAGGTGCAGACATGCAGGATACCGATCTCGGTCGCGATGAAATCGCGCACGAGGTCGAGGCGCTGCTCGGAAGTCATTTCGCGGGGTAGCGCGATTTCGTATTCTCGATAGCCCGCCGCGTTCGCGCGTTCGAGACGGTCGCTTTGCTCCCAGAATTCGTGCGCGTTGGTTGCCCACTCGGGCAGGTTCAGCGTCTCGGAAAAAGCGAGATCGTCACGATCTCTGGTTTTGTATTTCCCCGCCCGCTCGATGTAGTCCGCGTGCGCACCTCCCTGCCCTCCGGCTCCGGCTTTGGCGGCGATATGAAATGAGACCATTTTCCCCGAGTTTAAAGCCGGCGGCAGGCGAGCGAAGTTTCTTGCGTAAAACTACTAAGTGCGCCTATGTAAATCTGAACCCTTCCCGCGTGCGTCTCGAAGGCTATCTTGTCTCTGATTCCCGTTTTACTCCTAAAAGCCCGACTACATCGCACTACCTTAAACTTTGTGCACTACAAAAAACAGGCAACAACATGAGAACGAACTTGGAACGCTCCGAGAAACTGAGAACGGATATTGAAGCACGGGAGAAAAGACTGGTCACTCAGAAAAGCACGATCGCCAATTTGAAAAAGGCAAAGCTCAAAATCGATCACCTCGACGTGGCTTCAAAAAGAAAGGCGGACACCCGCAAGAAAGTCCTCATCGGCTCTTACATCCTGGGTGAAATGGCAGTCAGGGAGGAAATCAAAGCGGACGTGCTTGCTGGCCTGGACCGCTTTCTGACCCGTCCGGACGAGCGCGCCCTGTTTAGACTCGACCCGCTGCCGGTCGTTTCCGCCGATCCCGTCCGGACCGACCCGCTGCCCGTAGTCGTTTCCTCTACTGGCGTCAGGACGGGTCAGGGATTCGATCAGTTAGCAACGAACGCCCAGATTTCACCTTCCTGAAATGCGTCGTAGAAGGCTTCATCGGAACTAGGGACCTGAGGGAAGTGGCCGCCGCCGGCTTCCTCCCCGTCGTCGAATAACTCCCGGCCCGGCCTCGAACCCGGGCGCCTCGAGCCCGTGCGAAAAACTCCCGGCCCGTGCCTGGCGTCACCGATAGCGTGGCTGCGGGCTGGATGCAGCCGGTCACTTTGGTGAAGTCGAACTAAGTCGGACTAGCCTGAGGACCGGCCTTAGCAGCCGCCCAATTTCTAGACCTCGCATTTCCGCTAAACGCTCTTGGTGTCGGTCAATCTGCGCTTGAATCGTGCGCCGCCTGATTTCCCACTGTGCAGCTGCAAGCATGGACGCGTGCTTATCCGCTTCACGTTCATGCACCAACTTCGCCTTGACCGTAAGTCAAACCTGAAACTTGCAATCTCGGTCGAAAGCAATCTGGAGTTCACGAGCTAAAAACTGGGACAGAGCCACACCCGATGCGACCGCAACAAAAGCCGAATCACGCAACCGATATGACTCAGCGTTGGCTGCTTCTAGCTCAGAGTCCTGCGTAGCTAAATAAGTTTGCAGTACCTCCCTGTGTAGGGCACGGGGTCTCCAAGTGAAAGAGAACATGGTCGGATGCGGCGACATGCGCGGCTTGCCAAAGAGCATCCGCCGTAGCTGGAGGCGCAACAGGCACGGAAATGGGCCCTATGAGCTGCATCATGGCCACGAGCTCAGCACGGACGTCGTTCCTGTGCCGCTGATGCGTACTTCGGCGGTGCATGACCGGTGATTTCGACATCGTGACCGAAGAGGTTTCGAGCTACATCTGACCGGTTGCACGGTCGGTGCTGACGTTGCGTATGAAGCACCCGCTGGGCATGGCCTTGCGCTTTTTGAGGGCCGCGTTCAACACCACAGTAACGCATGATCAAGGACATGCTCGGACTTAAGCACCAGAGCTGCCTGTCGCACGAGCGCATCGCCCAGAGCCTCTCGATCTCCAAGGAAGCCGTTGCCAAATACCTCAGCTTGGCCGATGCGGCCGGGCTTGACTGGCCGTCAACGGCCGAACTGGACGAGGCCTCGCTGAGACGCCGGTTGCTGAGCGGCGGCATGGCGCTTAGCCGCGTGGTCGAGCCCGACTCCACGCACGTACCCGTCGAATTGTGCCGCGAGGCTGACCGTCCGGTCCATACATCGAATGCGCGAGCACACACCTCCTCGCTCCGATTCACGGCAGCCGACAACGGAATTACAAGGCACGCACATTCGCCTTGGTTCCAAACGGCCGGGAAACCGGTCTCGATCCGTATTTACCAGCCCAAATGAACAAAAGCGAGTTCGGGACGAATCCCTGCAAAAGCTCTGCAAGCTCTCAGTGTGCCTCTCCGCCTCCGCTGCATCAGCGCGTGCTCGCTGGCGGTGCCGACTCGTATGTTTCGACGATGGCGGGCACCGGTGTCGCCACCGAGCCCTCGATGCGAGGTGGCGACGCCACGGCGCCTGCGGGAGACGACCGCCGAAACAGTGCATCGGGCGACAGGCTCAGGCCGACACCCAAGCCTTGTCCTGAACCGCCTGCGACGCCGACACCTGCGCAACCTGCAAGCATCGGTACACCCAGCGAAGCAGACACGCCCGCGAGCAACGCCATCAACCAGCCAATGCGATAGCGCGCCGGCATCGCGTCAGACCAGCAGCGCGTTGACGCGGCGCACGTAAGCGGCAGGGTCCGCCGGCAGCCCGCCTTCGGCCAGCAAGGCCTGGTCGAACAGGATGTTCGCCAGGTCGTCGAAGTGAGCCGACGTTTCCAGCTTCTTGACCAGCGGATGGTCGGCATTCACCTCCAGCACTGGTTTGAGTTCCGGCGCCGGCTGGCCGGCTTGCTTGAGCATGCGCGCGAGTTGCGTGCTCATACCGCCGTCCTGCACCACGAGGCACGCGGGCGAGTCGACCAGGCGCGTGGTCACGCGCACGTCTTCGGCCTTGTCCTTGAGCGCCGCCTTCAACTTCTCGAGCATCGGCTTGAACGACTCGGCAGCTTCTTCAGCCGCCTTCTTCTCGCCTTCGTCTTGCAGCTTGCCCAGGTCGACCGCACCCTTGGCCACGCTTTGCAGCGGCGTGCCATCGAACTCGTTGAGGTAGTTGAGCGCCCATTCGTCGACACGGTCTGTCATCAACAAAACTTCGATGCCCTTCTTCTTGAAGACCTCGAGTTGCGGGCTGTTCTTCGCACCCGCCAGCGTGTCTGCGGTGATGTAGTAGATGGCGTCCTGGCCTTCTTTCATACGCGCTTTGTAGTCGGCGAAGCTCACGCTCACCGTGTCGTTCGTGCTCGATGCAAAGCGCAGCAGCTTGGCGATGCGATCGCGGTTGCCGTTGTCTTCGCCCAGACCTTCTTTCAGCACGGCGCCGAACTCGGCATAGAACTTCGCGTACTTGCCGGCGTCTTCGGACGTGGCCGCTTCGGTGGCGTCGTCCTTCTTGTCGACGACATCGGTCACGCCGTCGCCGGCCGTTTCAGCAGGTGCGGCTTCGGCCGGTGCCGTCGCCTTCTTCGCCAGGTCTTCCAGCATCGACAACACGCGCTTGGTGCTGCCTTCACGGATCGCCTTGACGTCGCGGCTCTCTTGCAGCAACTCGCGGCTCACGTTGAGCGGCAGGTCGGCCGAGTCGATCACGCCTTTGACGAAGCGAAGGTAGCTGGGCATCAGCGCCTCGGCGTCGTCCATGATGAAGACGCGCTTGACGTAGAGCTTGACTCCCGCGCTCTTGTCGCGGTTCCACAGATCGAAGGGCGCCTTGGCCGGAATGTAGAGCAGCTGCGTGTACTCGGTCGAACCTTCCACCCGGTTGTGGCTCCAGGTCAGCGGTGCCTCGTAGTCGTGGCTGATGGCCTTGTAGAACTCGACGTATTGCTCGGGCGTGATGTCTTTCTTGGCACGGCTCCACAAGGCATTGGCCTTGTTAATGGTTTCCCATTCGCCGGTCTTGACCATGTCGCCGGGCTGATCGTTCGCGCCCTCCTTCCATTCCTCTTTTTCCATCAGGATGGGCAGCGAGATGTGGTCGGAATACTTGCCGACGATCTGCTTGATCTTCCAGGCGTTGAGGTATTCCTCGGCGTCGTCGCGCAGATGCAGCGTGACCGTCGTGCCGCGGTCGACGCGCGTGATGGTGTCGACGTCGAAGTCGCCAGCGCCACCACTGACCCAGCGCACGCCGTCTTCGGTCGGCAGGCCGGCACGGCGCGACTCGACCGTGATCTTGTCGGCCACGATAAAGCCGGAGTAGAAACCCACGCCGAACTGGCCGATGAGCTGTGCGTCGGCCTTTTGGTCGCCGGAGAGCTTGCTCATGAAGTCCTTGGTGCCGCTCTTGGCGATCGTGCCGAGGTTGTCGATCGCCTCCTGCCGCGACAGGCCGATGCCCCGATCGGCGATGGTCAGCGTGCGGGCCGTCTTGTCGAAGCTGATGCGGACATCGAGCTCGGGCTGGTTCTCAAAGAGGTCCGGCTGGTCGATGGCTTCGAAGCGAAGCTTGTCGCAGGCATCCGACGCGTTGGAGATCAGCTCGCGAAGAAAGATCTCCTTGTTCGAATACAAGGCGTGCGTGACCAGGTGAAGCAGTTGGGCGACTTCGGCCTGAAAGGGGAGTTTGGTGCTGGAGGGTTCGGACATGGCTCAGACGTGGGTGCGAAAGACGAAAATTCTAGACGCCCCGCGCCGTCCGCCTTGAACGCCCCGTTCAGCGCGGCTGCGACTCGACTTCCTGCGTCCAGCGTTCGATCAGCCGCTTGCGCTCGGCTGCCTTGCCGTACTTCTCGAAGTCGTACTTGATGAGCTTGATGCCGTTCGACGACGGGATGCGCGGGTCGGGTTTGAAGGTCTTGTTGGCCGGCGTCTGATAGCTCCCCGCCGCGGCGCCGATCGCCTGGCCCTCAGGGCTCATCAAAAAGTCGTAGTACTTGACGGCGTTGGCCTTGTTGCGCGCGCCTTTGACCAGCGCGATGCCGCCGATTTCGTAGCCGGTGCCTTCGCACGGCGCCGCCGTCTTCACCGGGAATTTGTCGTAGCGCCACTTCTCGAAGCCGAACAAGAAGCTGACGCCGATGGCGACCTCGCCCTTCGCCACGTTGGGTGCCTGCGCCTGTCCGCTCCGGGTGTAGGTCGTCACATTCTTGTGCAGCTTCTTGAGGTAGTCGAAGGCAGCGTCTTCGCCCATCTGCTGCACCAGGCCAGCGATGATCGTGTAGGCCGTACCGCTCGATGCGGGGTGAGAAATTTCGATCTCGCCTTTGTACTCGGGCTTGACCAGGTCAGCCCAGCACCTGGGCTCGACCAGCTTCTTTTTCTTGAGGACGTCGGTGTTGAAGCCGAAGCCGATCACGCTCGTATAAAAGCCGCCGACCTGGTTGCCCGACATCGCGTACTGCCGCACCGCCCATTCGTGCAGATCGTTGATGTAGGCCGGTCGATACGTGTCGAGCAGGCCCTGTTCGGCCGCCTGCAGAAACGGATCGCCGGTGCCGCCCCACCAGATGTCGGTCTTGGGGTTGGCCGCTTCGGCGCGCAGTTGCGCCCCGATCTCGCCGGTACCCTTGTGCGACTGATTCACCTTGATGCCAGTTGCCCGCGTGAACGCTGCGGCCGCGTCTTCGCACCAGCCGACGTCGGTACTGCACAACGCGTTGACTGTGCCCTGCTGCGCTCGCGCGCTCGTCGGGATCAGGACGAAGGCGCTGGCCAGCAGCAGCCCGGCAGCGGCGGTTTTGAAGGCGAATGGGCTCATGGCCGCAAAGCGTAGTCGCAAAGCGAGCCCATGAAATGCGGGTTATCCGTGAAGAACTGGCTCAGCCTGCCACTGAGCCAACTCCCATGTCAGTCGACTCCTACATTGCTGCCTAGAATCCGCCCGTCACACAACGAGGAATCAGGGATATGGAACACAGCACTCCTAAAAAGTGGGCGGCCGAATTCATAGGGACGTTCTGGCTTACTTTCGGCGGCTGCGGCAGCGCAGTTTTGGCAGCGGCTTTTCCGGCACTCGGCATCGGCTTTGCCGGCGTCTCGCTGGCTTTCGGCCTGACGGTATTGACCGGTGCCTACGCGCTGGGCGGCATCTCAGGCGGCCACTTCAACCCGGCCGTATCGGTCGGTCTGGTGGTCGGTGGCCGCTTTCGCGCCCGCGAGCTCGCGGGCTATGTGGTGTCGCAAGTGCTCGGCGCCATCGCCGGTGCCGGCGTGCTTTACCTTATCGCGACCGGCAAGACGGGCGCCGACATCGGCGGCTTTGCCACCAATGGCTACGGCGCGCATTCGCCCGGAGGCTACAACATGATGTCTGCGCTGCTGATCGAAGTGGTGCTCACGGCCATCTTCCTGATCGTCATCCTCGGCACCACGTCCAAGCGCAATCCGGCGGGCTTCGGCGGTCTTGCCGTCGGCCTGTGCCTGACTTTGATCCACCTGATCTCGATCCCGGTGACCAACACGTCGGTCAACCCGGCCCGCAGCACCGGCCCGGCGCTGTTCGGCCCCGGCTATGCCGTCGACCAGCTGTGGTTGTTCTGGGTCGCGCCGATCGTCGGCGCCATCCTGGGCGCGCTGATCTACAAACTGCTGCTCACGTCGCCTGCGGATGAACCGCACCCGACGCTGGCGCGCGACGTTCCGGTGGCCTGAAGCCAATCAGGAACCAGTGCCCATTGGCAGCGAGGTCGACTGGCCGAGCGCTTCGGTGCCGCTCGGATGGGAGGCCAGCACGGCGCCCTTGTAGACCTCGTCCGACGAAATGCTGCCGGCGGGCATCGGCATCGAGGTCGATTGACCCCTTGCCTCGGTGTCGGTCGGGCGGGCAGCGGCCATCGCACCCTTGGTCACTTCGTCGCTCGGCGCCGTGCCTTCGATGGACATGCTGGTGGACTGGCCGATCGCCTCGCTACCGCCGCCGTCCCATTTAGGGGTCTGCGCCGAGGCCGCGGCGGAACCGAAAGCGGTGACGGCAGCAATGGCGCCGAGTGCCAGAAATCGAGTCGAAGCTTGCATGATGGTCTCCTTGGGGATCGTCGGTCTTGCACCGGAAGCGACATGCTCGTCGGTCGACCTGAGATCACTCTAGGCATGCAGACTGAGCGCCCAGTGAGCGTCGAATTACGCCCGGGTGAGCAAAAACCTAGTTGGCCGTGACGGACAACTGCACAGGCAGATACACGCGGGCGACGACGCCCGGTCCGCCCTCGTCCACAGAGCGGTTGCGCAGCGCGATGCGCATGCCGTGCCGGGCGGCTGCCGCCTGAGCGATCGACAGCCCCAGCCCACTGCCACCCGCTGCTGCACCCGGCGCGCGAAAGAAACGGTCGAATACCCGGCCCATCAGATCCGATGGAATGCCTGGCCCGTGGTCGATGACATCCACCACCGGACGCCCTTCGACCGCATGCAGCCGCACGTCGACTGCGGTCCCCTGCTTCGTGTAACGCAGCGCGTTGTCGATCAGGTTGTCGAAGACGCAGCGCAGCTCGCTGGCCGGCGCATCGACCAGCTGGTACAGCTGTCCTTCAAAGCCGACATCGACGCCGCGCTGATCGGCCAGCACCATGAGGCTGCCGATGCTGTCGCGCAGCAGTGCCGCGAGGTCGACCGGCGCCGCCGCGCTCGTCGATGGCGGCGCCTCTTGGCGCGACAACGACAGCAACTGATCGACCAGACGCCGAGCGCGCGTCACACCCGCTTCGAGCTGCGCAAAACGCTGTGCCGCATCGCCATCGCTCGCAACGTGCGGGCGCAGCGCTTCGATCTGCAGCGTGATCGCCGCGATCGGACTGCGCAGCTCGTGTGCAGCGTCCTGCACAAAGCGCCGCTGCGTCGCAAAGGCAGCACGCAGTCGCGCCAGCAAGCCGTTGAAAGCATCGACCAGCGGCATGATTTCTTCAGGCACGCGCGCAACCGAAAGCTCCGACAGGCTGCGCTCGTCCTGCGCCACCACGTCGCGTGCCACGGCTCGCAACGAGCGCGATGCCGCGGTGACGATGATCCACAAAATCAGCATCGCCAGCGGCAGCAGCAGGGCGATAGGCAAGCCTTCGAACAGGGCACGTCGTATGACGCGATGCCGACGGAAGTCGTCGCTCTGCACCACCTGCACGCGCAGTTGGTCTTCGCGCACGCCGGGCGCGGTGTACACGCGCCAGTCGGTGCCGGTGCCGGTGCCGGTGTGCACGTCGCCGAAGCCGGTCTGCGTCTGCAACGGCACTGTCAGCGCAGGCCAACTGCTGGCGAGCAGCGTGGTGCCGTCGGCGCTCCAGAGCTGCAGGACGAAAGCGCCGCGGCCGAGGTCTGCCGCTTCGGGCAGCGGCAGCAACGCGGGCGGCCGGTGGTGCGCCGTGTACGACTCGGCCACCAGGCGCATCTGGTCGTCCATGAAGTTGTGGACCAGCCGGCCATAGACAACGTAGGCGGACCAGGCCGTCAGGCCGGCAGCGATCAGGTGCAGCGTCAGCAACCACCACAACAACTGGCCGCGCAACGAGTGCGGACGGCCCCACGCACGGCTCGCGCGCAGCGCGTCGATCACGCAGGTACCACGCGCCAGCCCAGCCCGCGCACATTGCGGATCGCGTCGGGGCCGATCTTGCGGCGCATGCCGTGGATGAGCACATCGACGGCGTTGCTCGTCACCTCTTCGCCCCAGCCGTAGATGCGATGCTCGAGCTGGTCGCGCGAAAGAATGGCGCCGGGGCGCTCCAGCAAGGCATGCAGCAACGCGAACTCACGCGCGGTGAGCGCCTCGCGTTCGCCCTCGATCAACACCTCGCGGGTCGTCAAGTCGAGCTGCAGAGCGAGCGTGCCGACCAGCGAATGCGCGCTGCCGTCGCGCCGACGGATCACGGCGCGCATGCGTGCCAGCAGCTCGCGGAACTCGAAAGGCTTCAGCACATAGTCGTCGGCGCCGAGGTCGAGGTTCTGAATGCGGTCGTCCAGCCCGTCGCGCGCTGTCAGCACCAATACCGGCGTGAGGTCGCCGCGTTCGCGGGCGCGGCGCAGCACCTCGGTGCCGTCCTGCTTGGGCAGCCCGAGGTCGAGCAGCACGCAGGTGTAGCCGCCATCGGACATCGCACTCTGCGCGAGCAAGCCATCGCGCACCCAGTCGACCGACCAGCCAGCGCTTTCGAGCGCCTGCATCAGGCTGCGCCCGATCATGTCGTCGTCTTCCACCAGCAGCACGCGCACGTTGTCTCCTTGCTCTTTTTTTCCGTGCCCTTCGGGCACACGGGACAGGCTACGCCGCTTTTCTTAGGGTGCCCTGAGTGGGCGCTGAAGTCCGGGCGGAGTCAGGTAGCGCTGGGAACGAGCGCTGAGCATGCGCGTTTCGTCACGTATCCCATCATCTGGAGTTTTCGCATGAAGTTTTCCGTCAAGTTGCTGCTCGCCGCCACCGGCCTCGTCGGCATGCTGGCCGCCCAGGCACAGACCCTCCCGACCGACGCGCCAGCCGGCAGCACGGTGCAATGCAAGGACGACAGCTACGCCTCGCCCGATACCAAGTCAGGCGCATGCCGCGGTCACAAGGGCATCAAGACCTGGTACGGCAAGGCGGGTGCAGCCGCTGCACCGGCCGCTGCAGCCACTGCGGCTGCCGCCGCACCCGCAGTGCAAACGCAGTCCGCCGCTGTCAGCAAGACCAACGTGGCGCCCTCGGCCGGCAGCGCCACCAAGACCCCGGCAAAGAACGATCCGTCAACCATGACGGCAGCGCCCGGCGGCGGTGCTGGCAAGGTCTGGGCCAACGACGAAACCAAGGTCTACCACTGCATGGGCGACCGCTATTACGGCAAGACCAAGAAGGGTGAGTACCTGAGCGAAGCGGACGCCAAGGCCAAGGGCATGCACGCCTCCCACAACAAGGCTTGCGCGGCCTGACCGCAGAGCGCTAGAAGCGCTCGTCGGCGCCCAGGTAGCGCCATTGCCCGGCCGGCAAGTTGCCCAACACGATGCGGCCAATGCGGATGCGCTTCAGGCCGACGACCTTCAGGCCGACCTGCTCGCACATGCGGCGGATCTGCCGCTTCTTGCCCTCGGTCAGGATGAAGCGCAGTTGCTCGGGGTTCTGCCAATCGACCCGCGCCGGCTTGAGAGGTTGACCGTCCAGGCTCAGGCCATGGCGTAATCTGGCGAGCATGGCGGGCGGGAACACCGCCTGCACATTCGTCGAAATGGCATCGTCGTCATCGATGCGCACCAGTTGCCCCATGGGCGCCGGCCTGCCCAAGCCGTGATAGGCCACGCGCACCAGATATTCCTTCTCCATCCCCGAGTCTTCGCCGATGAGCTGGCGCGCCACGCGGCCGTCTTGCGTCAACACCAGCAGGCCGACCGAGTCGATGTCGAGCCGCCCTGCAGGCGCCAGGCCGCGCAGTTGCGGCGGGGAGAATCGGTTGCGGCTCGGGTCCTCGCGCCAGTGCGTGCGCGGGTTGACGAGCACCACTGCAGGCTCGTGCCCGTCTTCGGCCTGGCCGCTCACGTAGCCCATCGGCTTGTGCAGGATGATCGTCACCTGCTGCTGCTGATGCTCCTCGGCCTTGCGGTCGACCTCGACGCGGTCGGCAGGCGTGACCTTGACGCCCATCTCAGCCGGCCGGCCGTTGACCTTCACCCAGCCCTGCGCGATCCATTCGTCGGCCTCGCGGCGCGAGCACAGGCCGAGCTCGGCCATGCGTTTGTTCAGGCGCACGGCGCCGGGAGCGGAGGGTGTGGACTCGGTCATGGTGGGGTGGACCCGAGTCTACCGAGCGGCGCACCGCTTGCACCGCGCCACTGAAGACGGTCAGACCTTGTACGCGGCGAACTTCGCATCCAGCTCGGTGCCGAAAGCATGGTTTGAAAAGTTGCTCAAGACCTTCACTGAGATCGCCAGCACGATGCGAAGAATGTCTTTCTCCTGATAGCCGGCCGCCAGAAATTCGGCCACCGTGTCGGCGCTGGGGCGGCCATTGCTTCGCGCCATTTCCTGGGTCAATGCATGGAGCGCAGCGAGTTGCCCTGCCATTCAGTCCGGTCCTTGCCCTGTCAACTGGCGCCAAGCATGTATTCGCGTACCAGCTCACGGGCCCGGTGCAAGCGGCTTTTGACAGCGCCGGGCTGCTCGGAAAGGCGTGCGGCGATCTCGGCGATGGTCAGTTCCTCGAAGTCGCGCAGCAGCACCACCTCGAGGTAGTGAGCCGGCAACGATTCGAGAGCGGCGGCAAGGTCGATGCGCAGGTCGTTGTCGCTGCGGCTGGCAAGCTGATGATCCGCCAGGTCTTCGTCCAGCGCGTCGTGGCGAAACATGGCTCGCTCCAGCTTGCGGCATTCGCGTTTGATGACGGTAAAAAGCCAGGAGGAAAAAGCGGCGGCAGCCTTGAGCCCATGAATCTTGCGCGAGATGACCAGCAGCGACTCCTGTACCGCGTCGTCGACATCGCTCATGTGGCAATGTCGGCGGGCGTATCGGCGGGCGTCCGATTGGCAGACCGCCAGCAGGCGCCCGATGGCAGCGGAATCGCCCGTTTGCGCGGCGAAGATCAGGTTGTCACGTTCGGTTCCACTGACTGCCACGGTCAGGCTGCCGCGTCGGGGGGGCACCCGACCATGAGGTGACAGATGCAAGGTTCGAGACGCATTCAACAGTCCTTCAGAGATATTTACAGAGCCAGCGACTAGAAGCGTGTCGTCAGATTTGTGAGCCACGCGGGGGACTGTTCCACCAGCCATGTCTCGACTGGTTTGTCCGCCCCCGACAGAATCATGATGGCCAAGCCGATCATGATGACGCCAAGGATCGCTTTCCCCGTCTTGCCCGCCTGCATGAGCTTGCCACGCATCTTCGTCATCACGCCGCGCGAGACGTAGGCCAGCGCCACGACCGGCAAGGCCGCGCCCAAGCCGAAGATGCCCATCAGCAAGGCGACCTGCGCCAGCTGCGCGCCCTGGCTTGCCAACAGAATGGCAGCGCCCAGGGTGGGTCCTACGCACGGGCTCCACACCACCCCCAAGACCAGGCCGATCGCGAACTGACCCGGCAGACCGTCGAGCTTCATGCGCGAGATCAGCTGGTTCCCGGCATCGCCGAGGCCAGCGGTCGCCGAGGCGAAGCGTTGCTGCAAGCCGCCCGAGATCAGCACCAGGCCGAGAAGCCCGAGGATGACGGCGCCGACATTCCGAAATATCGAGGCGTCGATGCCAAGCGCAGCCCCGGCCCACGCCAGAGTCGTGCCGATGACCGCGTAGGAGATGGCCAGGCCTCCCGCCAAAGCCAGCGGCGCCCTGGGGTGGGCGTTGCTCGCCGACCCGAGGAGGATGGGGACGATGGGCAGCACGCAGGGCGACAGCGTTGAAAGCAGCCCCGCCAAAAGCCCAAATCCATAGGAACCCAGCCCAAAGTCCATCAGTTGATCGACTTCTTGATCAAGCCTTCAAGGCCCTCAGGCGTGGTGTCGCCGACCGAGCGGCCAACCTCCTTGGCGCCCTTGAAGGCCACGAGGGTGCTCTGCATCCCCACCTTGAACTTTTTGACCGTCGACTTGTTGGCATCGAAGTCGATGGTCAGGAGCGTGACGTCTTTGTAGGCGGGCTGCTTCATGAGGCCGTCGATGATGGGCTTTTGCGCCTTGCATGTCGGGCACCACGTCGCGCTGATGTCGAGGACAACGGCCTTGCCGGAAGCGGTCAGGGTGTCGAACTCCTTTTGGTCGAAGGGTTTGATTTCACCGGCCATCGCCAGAGACATCAGCGAGGAAAGAGCGACCAGCAGGGTGATTTTCGAGAACTTCATGGGAACGATCCTTGAGGTGAGTGGACATTTCGGGCGGCACTTGATTTTGGGCATTGCCTCCAGTGAGAGCCCACGAGACAGGAAAACGGTTCGCGAAAAGCCAAATATTTTTCATCGATCGGTCGGACGGCCGTGTTTCGAGCCCACGATCATGAAAATCAATGCCGTTGCGAACCCGATCCACGTGTCGGCCCCTCTTAGCTATCGCGGACGCCAGCGCGCCTCGCATTCCACCAACTCCAAGGAAACCCGTGAAAACATCTTTCAAGTTCGCCACCCTCGCCGCTCTGACGGCCGTTACCCTCGCTTTGCCCGCCGCCGCACAAGACAAGCGGGACACCGCCAAGTGCAAGCCCATGGCAGGCATGTCCAAGTGCTGCGGCAAATGCGCTGCGAAATGCTGCGCCAAACCCGCCAAAAGCATGGCGAAAAAATGCGCTGCCAAATGCGCTCCAAAGTGCGCTCCCAAAAAATAAGGCAGCGGACCCGGGAAGGGCGCCGGTCGGCCGGTGGCAACGCAGCCGCCGGCCTGCGCCTGCTTGCAACCTATTCGGAACTGGCGCAGCGCGGGGCGCATTTGCTGGGAAGCCTTCTGGCAGGCCAAGCCCCGCTTCAAGGACGCCATTACCCGGAGAACGACGCCATCGACCAGGGCAGTGGCTACCAGTGGTTCTATCACTCGCATGCACCCGAGGATCGGTCAGGTTCCATCGAGCATGGGCACATTCATCTGTTCGCCCATCGCAGGCTTTGGGCGAGGCGGCTTCGATCAGCCAGCGAATTGAAGTTTGCGCAACTCGCCGACGGTGCCGACCCGTGGGTGGCCACGCGCCACTTGCTCACCATCGGCTTCGACGCCAAGGGCCTCCCCTGTTCCCTTTTCACCGTCAACAGCTGGGTGACCGGAGACCTGATGCTCTCGGCGCGCACCACGGAAGCGTTGCTGGAGGCGATGGCCCTCGACACTGGCAACGTGCTGATCGATCGGGTAATCGAATGTGTGGTCCAGCTTTGCGACGAAGATATCCGCAGCGTTTTGGCGGATCGCGACCAAAAGTTGTTCAGTCGCAAGGCTCCGGGACTTCTGCAAGACGAAGGCCTCGAAGTCCTGTCCGAGCGGGCGATCGACCTGGACGCCAAGTTGGCTCGCATTCAGAGCTTCGCGCTGGATCGCCAATCAAGTCCGCTGTGCCGGTGACCTGCGGCGTCCGAACTACAAAGTCAAAGCCAAATCGGCGAGCCTCAGCCGACAGCCAACCTCGCGCGCATCGCGCCCACGTCCAGTTGCTCCAGATAGCGCGGAATGTTCCGCCACAGCGTGTGATACCCGTACCCGCCGCGAAACATTTCGTGCCGGGCGGCGTCCTTGGTCCAGCCTTGCACCACCATACGGTAGACCGCCGCGACCACGCCGGTGCGGTCGGCGCCGTGCCAGCAGTGAATGAGCACCGGGCCCTTCTTCTCTGCCTCGTAAATGGCGACGAGGGCGCGCTGCACTTCGTCGTCGTTGATCGACCAGGTGTCGATCGGCACGCGGACCAGGTCGATGCCGCTGCCGCCCGGACTGCCGCGAAAGGTGCGCTCGTCGCTGTTGAACGAGCGAAAACTGATGACGGTCTTGATGCCGAGCGCCTGCAAGGCCGGCACGTCTTCGCGGCGCGGCTGCGCGCTGCGGTAGAGCGTGGGCGTGATGCGGTGGAGGTTTTCGACGCGGTGGTCACCGCCGGCCAGCGATTCAGCCCATTCCTTGGGCCTTACCTCGACCGGTGCGTCCTGCCGCTTGGAGCGCCGCTTCATCGCGTCGCCTTTTCGGCCCTTTCATGCTCGGCACGCGGCCGATGCCTGAAATACAGGATGAGCGCAATCACACCGAGCCCGACCCAGTAGTCGACCGGCGCGCCCATCACCCAGTGCTTGTGCCACGTCACCAGCTCCGGCTTGAACTGCGCCCAGCCCCACGCCGGATTGATGATGAACCACAGGAAATCTTCGACGATCCAGAAAGCAATGAGCCCGCACAGCGCCAGCCCGGCGTCGCGCCATCGGCCGCGGCCGTTGAAGGCGAGCGGCGAATAGAACACCAGCGCCATGAAGCTGAACACCCATGCGTGGTAGCCCGTCATCGCGCGGCCGCCCCAGAAGATGTCGAGCAGCCAGTGGTGCTCGATGCGCCAGGTCGGGAGGCTGGTCGCCCAGCCGGCACCGCCTTCGATCTGGATCTCGGCGTTGGCGAAGAAGAACGCCATCACCAGCACCCAGGTCATGTACATGACGGTGCGGCGCCAACCGACATCGCCCGTGCCCAATTCGACCGTCAGGCCGGGTTCGTTCCAACTCATCGAGTACCCGCCGTAGTTGTTGACCGAGCCGTGCCCAGCACGCAGTCGAGCACGCGCCGCGCCGCATCGGGCTTGCCGAGCGCGCGGCTCTTGCGCGCCATCTGCGCCAGCTTGTCGGGCGCGGCCATCAGGCGGGCGACTTTGTATTCGAGGCCGATGGTGTCGTACGCCAGCCAGGCGGCGCCCTCTTCCAGCAGGAAGCCGGCGTTGTGCTCTTCCTGCCCCGGGATGGGCGAGACGAGCAGCATCGGCTTGCCGAGTGCGAGGCATTCCGAAATCGTCAGCCCGCCGGGCTTGGTCACGACCAGGTCGGCGGCAGCCATGAGCTTTTCCATTTCGTCGGTGAAGCCGATGGCGACCAGGCGACCGGGCATGCGCTGGGCCAATGCGCTGAGCGATGCATGCGCTGCTGCATTGCGCCCCGCGACCGCGATCACCTGAAAGTCGCTGCCCGGCCCACTGAGCGCCAGCACGCGCTCGACCATGCTCGGCAAATCGCCGACACCGGCACCGCCCGATGCCATCAACACCACCTTGCGCGCCGGGTCGAGCCCGAGCCGCGTCACGCACGCATCGCGTGCCAGCGCGGGTGCGTCGGGTTGCGAGAACGCCGGCATCACCGGGATGCCGGTCACATGGATGCGGTCGGTCGCCAAGCCACGCGCCCGCATGCGAAACGCGACCTCGTCGGTGGCCGCGAGGTAGCCCGCCATGCCCGGCACGATCCACATGTTGTGCAGGTCGTAATCGGTCACCTGGAGCCATACAGGGCAGCTGATGTGCCCTTTGGTCTGCTCGCGCATCAACAGCTCGGCCGGCAGGAAGTGCGTGCAGATCACTGCGTCCGGTTTGACGCGCTGCACCTCGCGCAGCAGCGCGCCAGCGCTCACCCGCTCGATGCCGCGGCGCAGCCGTTGCGAGGTCGCGCTGTGCGGCGTGCTGTCGGCCTTCTGGTGGATGTACGACCACACCTCCGGCGCGCGGTTCACGAGCTGGATGTACCAGTCGGTGTAGACCTTGCGAAAGCCGCTCGCGACGTATTGCATGGCGTCGATGTGCGTCGCCTCGACGGCCGGGCGACTTGTGGAATCCGGGGGGGGCTGCAGCGCCGCGGCGGTGGCAGCAAGCGCCTGCGCGGCGCGAACATGGCCGTTGCCGGCGCTCACGCTGAGGATGAGTAGTTTGGTCATGAAGGAATGGGCCCTGAAGATGGTCTCGTCGGCTCGACGACCTGCCGCGCATTACAGCATTCGTCTTTGGAATGACCACGGGTCTGGCGGGCATTGCAGTCGCGACCACACCGCGCCGTCGAGCAGTTCCTATACTCCCAGCGCATCCTCCAAGACAACACAAGGCAGACATCACCATGGCGCTTCAACTCCGCTCGATCATCCAGGCCAACGGCGAACTCGAACTTTCGCTGGCCGACGTGCCGGTGCCCGAACTCGGCGCCGACGATGTGCTGGTGCGCGTCGAAGGCTCGCCGATGAACCCGTCCGACCTCGGCCTGCTCTTCGGCGCGGCCGACATGAGCACCGCCACCGTGACGGGCACGGCGCACAAGCCCGTCGTGACCGCCACCGTGCCCGAGCGCGCCATGCCCGCGATGGCCGGGCGGCTCGGCCAGTCGATGCCGGTCGGTAACGAGGGCGCCGGCGTGGTGGTGCGAGCCGGTTCGTCGCCGGCGGCGCAAGCGCTGCTCGGCAAGATGGTCGCGGCCATCGGCGGCGCCATGTACTCGCAATACCGCGCGTTTCCAGCCGACCAGTGCCTGCTGTTGCCCGAGGGCACGACCGCGGCCGAAGGCGCGTCGTGCTTCGTCAACCCGCTGACCTCGCTCGGCATGGTCGAGACGATGCGGCGCGAAGGCCACACTGCGCTGGTGCACACGGCCGCCGCATCGAACCTCGGCCAGATGCTCAACAGGATCTGCCTGAAGGACGGCATCGGCCTGGTCAACATCGTCCGCAAGCCCGAGCAGGAAGCGCTGCTGCGATCCATCGGCGCCAAGTACGTGTGCAACGCCACGTCGCCGACCTTCATGGAAGACCTGACGCAAGCCATCATCGCGACCGGCGCCACGCTGGCCTTCGACGCCACCGGCGGCGGCAAGCTGGCCGGGCAAATATTGACGGCGATGGAGATCGCGATCAACCGCACGGCCAAGGAATACAGCCGCTACGGCTCCACCACGCACAAGCAGGTCTACATCTACGGCGGCCTCGACCGCGGGCCGACCGAATTCACCCGCGCCTTCGGCATGGCGTGGAGCATGGGCGGCTGGCTGCTGTTCCCCTTTTTACAAAAGCTCGCACCTGCCGACGTCTCGCGCCTCAAGAAGCGCGTGACCGACGAGTTGAAGACCACCTTTGCCAGCCACTACACGCGTGAGGTGTCGTTGGCGGAGATGCTGCAGCTCGACGCGATTGCGATCTACGGCAAGGCCGCGACGGGGGAGAAGTTTCTGCTGAATCCGAACAAGGGATTGGCCGACGCGCTGTAACGCGGACGATCGTCAACAAGCAACGGAGAAAATTTATGGACAGTAGATGGAGTCAGATCGCCCTGGCGCTTGCGATGGGCGGCGTGTCGATGCTCATGGTGGTGCTGGTGCGCGCAGGGTTGTAAGGCAGCGCGACGCACAATTTCAGGAAATGCGCGGGAACGTGAAGACGAACTCGGTCCCCTGACCCCGCGAGGACGTGACGGTCACGCCACCGCGGTGCGCCGCCGCGATGGCCTTGACGATATACAGGCCCAGGCCGACGCTGCGTATCCCGCTGTCACCGGGAACACCACGCACCATCGGCTCGAAGAGCGATGCAATCTGCACGTCCGGAATAGTGTCGCCAGTGTTGTGCACCCGAAGGCTCGCGGTGACTTGGTCGGTCGACGAACTGACCGTGACGGTTCCACCCGGTGTGCCGTAAGCCATCGCGTTCCCCACCAGATTGCCCACCAGTTGAGCAATGCGGTCCGGGTCTGCGACGACTTGCCCTTCGCCCAGTCGCTGGTGGACGATCTTTCGATCGGGGAAGGCCAGCGCCAGCTCCTCGACGATCGTGGCGATGCAAGCGTGCAGGTCGAAGGGCCTGGGGACGACCGCTATGCCCCGTCCTACGCGCGCCTGGGTGAAGTCGAGCAGCTCTTCGATCAGCCGCTGCGCCCGAGTGGCAGAACTTGTCACGTGCCCCAGCACGCGCACCTTGCCGGGAGCCGTCTCCTCATGCGCAAGCAGCTTGATTCCCATCAGGATGGCAGAGAGCGGATTGCGCAGATCGTGGCTCACGATGCCGACCATCTGCTCGGCAAACAGTGCCCGGTCTTCGGCCAGCGCGCGCTGCCGCGTCGGCTCTGTCACGTCGCTCAATATTCCGACGAACTGGATCAAGGCGCCCTCCTGGTCAAAGAAGCCCTGGCCTGACGACACGACCGTGCGCTGGACGCCGTCGACGCCGTTCAGACGGTAGGTGCACTGGTAACCGTCGAGCGTCCCGTCGATGGCATGTGCAAACGCCTCGGCTTCCTTTTCGCGGTCGTGCGGCGCGATGGCGCCGGCGTACATGACATCGGTAACAGCGCGCGGCGCCTCGAACCCGAGCAGGCGGGCGGCTTCGTCTTCATAGCGCCTGCGCCCACTCGCCACATCGACCTCCCAAAGAAACAGGGCACCGATGCGCAGGGCCTGTCGCAATCGGGCCTGGCTGATGGTCAGGTCTTCCTGCGCGCTTCGTTCCTTCAGGACCAGTTCGTCCGCCCGCTTGCGCGCGGCGACCAGCTCGCGTTCGTACTTGTTGCGTTCTTCTGCGACCGCAACGGCTATCTCGTCGTAGCTGCCCGACGTCCCGACGCGACGGATCGCATTCATCATCATCGGTATGGTGCGGCCGTCCTTGTGGCGCACTTCGAACTTGACCTCGGACAGCGACCCCTGCATCTGCAACGTCGGCAGCCAGTGCGTCTGGTGGAAGATCCTGCCCCCCATGGTGAAGAGCTCCTGCAGGCGCTTGAGCCCGACCAGTTCTTCTGCCGGCATGCCCACCCAGGTGCAGAACGTACGGTTCACCTTCAGGATCAGGCCGGTCGTGCTGGTGACGAGCAGCCCGCTGGGGAATTCCTCAAAAAGCTGCTCCGCACCCGGCAACGTGGGCAACTGCTCAGGCATTCGTCAACGTCCCAGCGTCGCGAGGAACTCGTCCATCACGTCGGCGCTGGCGCAGGGTGCGCTCAGGTGCGGGCAATGGCCCACGTTCTCGACGACGCGCAGCATGCCGTTGGGCAGTGTGCGTTTCAGATATTCGCCGACCGACAAAGGTGCGATGAGGTCGTCGCTGGACTGCACGACCAGCGTCGGCGCGATCAGCCGCCCCACGTCGGCACGGTTGTCTCCCATGAAGGTCACGCGTGCGAAATGTTTGGCGATGGCGGGGTCGGTGCGGCAAAAGCTGTTGGTCAACTCCTCCCCGAGTTCCGGCTGCGCCGGCGCGCCCATGATGGCGGGTGCCATGCTGCTGGCCCAGCCCAGATAGTTCGACTCCAGCGTGTCGAGCAGCGAGTCGATGTCTTCACGCGAGAAACCGCCCACATAGTCGCCATCGTTGATGTAGCAAGGCGAAGGCCCGAACATGACGTGCGCGGCGAATTTTTCTGGCTCGCGGATGCCGGCCAGCATGCCCACCATCGCGCTGACCGAATGACCGACGAAAATCACCGGGCCGGTCGCGAACTCATCGACGATTTCCAGCAGGTCGTCCGCGTAGCCCGACAGCGAGGCGTATTTTTTGGGGTCGTAGGCGGTGACATCGGACCCGCCCGCGCCGACCAGGTCGAACGTGATCGTCTTGAAGCGAGCCGAGTACTGCGGCGCCAGAAAGCGCCACATGTTCTGGTCGCAACCGAACCCATGCGAGAAAACCATGGTGGCCGGGCCATCGCCCAAAATTTTGATGTTGTTGCGGCGTGCGACGTCCATAAGGTCTCCTTCGACCGGTTGAGGCAGCGTTGCAAACGCATCGCTCGGCCGCCAGAAACTATCCCGGAAATTATCCCCGATCGGCACCTTGCCACCGTCAAAGCGACGCCTGTGCAAGGCCAACCCGAACAGCTGTAGAGATATCGGGCTAATTCCCGACAAGCCACATCAGCCGTAAGTCGTATTTTTGGCGGCGGACCAAAGTTTTAACTTCTCCCGAGTTTCAACTTGACCGCGCCACCACCGGAGTCATCATGGCAACCAAGACTCTCCCCAGCGAGGACCTGAAAGCCAATTTGCTTCTGGCGGCATTGAGTGCAGCTGAGCGCGATCGCTGGTCTTCTGAACTTGTATTTGTCGCATTGCCATTGGGCCTGGTCCTGGCCGAATCCAACCAGACGATGAAGTTCGTCTACTTCCCGACGACGGCCATCGTGTCCTTGCTGTACGTGATGGACACAGGCGCCTCGGCCGAAGTGGCTGTGGTCGGCAACGAGGGAATTGTCGGCATCTCGCTTTTTATGGGTGGAGGCTCTGCCACGAGCCGGATCGTGGTGCAAAGCGGAGGCCACGGATTTCGGTTGCCGGCGATCGCGCTGAAACAGGAGTTCGAGCGCGGCGGTCAGGCCATGCACCTCTTGCTTAGATACACGCAGGCGCTCATCGCCCAGATGTCGCAAACCGCCGTGTGCAACCGACATCACTCGGTCGACCAGCAGCTTTGCCGCTGGCTCCTGCTCAGCCTGGACCGCCTGCAGGGCGACCAATTGGTGATGACGCAGGAGCTCATCGGCAACATGCTCGGCGTGCGCCGCGAAGGCGTAACCGAAGCCGCCAACAAGCTCAAGAAAAGCAAACTCATCCGCTATGCGCGCGGCAAGATCACCGTGCTGGACCGGGAAGGACTGGAAGCGCGCACCTGCGAATGCTATGCCGTGGTGAGGCACGAGTACGACCGCCTGTTACCCGCCCTGCAGGCTGCGACATAGCAAAGCCCGGCCCGGGATCTCCACGCCGGGTGCAGCAAGCATCCTCGATCAATGCAGTGCGCCCACAACTTGTCGCAGTGCGAGGACGGTCGAGACTTTGGCGAGCAAAGTGTCGGCATCGAACGGCTTGATCATCAGCACGACGCCCTGATTCAGTTGTGCCGTGTCGGTCGCGACGTGCGCGGCGTAGCCCGTCATCAGAATGATCTTCATCTCCGGGAAGCGGGACTGGGCGAAGTCTGCAAGCTGCCGGCCATTCGGCCCCGGCAAGCCCACGTCGGAGAGCAACAAGTCCACCGCGATCGAGCCCTCGAGCAGCGCCATGCCGGCGGCGCCGTCGCCAGCTTCCAGCACCTGATAGCCGTGGTCGCGCAGCAGTTCCACGACCATGCGACGCACCACGTTGTCGTCCTCCACCACAAGAATGCAGCGCGCGGTAGTGGACCGTGACGGGGTGGCGACCGGCCCCTCCCCCTTGCGGGTTTCAGTCAATGTGGAACGGGGCAGATAGAGTTGCACGCAGGTGCCAGAGCCCTCGATACTTTCGATGATGACGGTACCCCGAGACTGTCTTGCATAGCCGTAGATCATCGAAAGGCCCAGCCCGGTCCCCTGCCCCATCGGCTTGGTCGTGAAGAAAGGCTCGAATGCCCTTGCCAGGACGTCGGGCGGCATCCCGATCCCCGTGTCGCGCACGTCGACCTGAACGTAGTCGCCGCTGTCCAGGCCTTCCGTGAAGCGCGCTTCGGTGGTGCCGATGTGCACGTTGCGTGCGCTAAGGGTGACCTCGCCCCCGTTGGGCAAGGCGTCCCGCGCGTTGATGACGAGGTTGATGATGGCGCTTTCGAACTGGTGCGCATCGGTCATCACGTTCCATACCCCGGCCTCGATACGAATGAAGATCCCGATGTTTTCGCCCGCCGCATTGCGGATGATCTCCTCCAGCCCCAACAGCGTGCCGGCGACTTCGACGTTCTGGTTGGCCAACGGCTGCCGACGAGAAAACGCGAGCAGGCGCTGCGTGATCGACGCTGCCCGCCGGGCGGATTCCAGCCCGGCCTGCACATACCGGTCGAGGCCGTCATAGCGCCCGGCCTCGATCCGTTTACGGATCAACTGCAGCGGCATGACGATGCCCTGCAACATGTTGTTGAAGTCGTGCGCGATGCCACCGGTGAGCTGGCCCAGCGCCTCCATCTTCTGCGCCTGCCGGAGCGCGTCTTCCGTGCGTTCGAGCGCTTCGGCCTGCTCCATCTCGTCGGTGATGTCACGACCGCTGCAATAAACCAGGCCGTCCTCGGGCACGCCGACCCACGAAATCCATCGGTAGCCACCATCTTTGCACCGGTACCGGTTGGGGAACCGGATGGCTGGCTGCCCGTGCTGGGTCAGGTTGAATCCGCTGCGCGTGCGCTCCACATCGTCCGGATGCAAGAGTTCGAAGATCGACATGCTGGTGACTTCTTGCTCGGTCCAGCCCAGCATCGACTGCCACGCGGGATTGGATGTCTGGAAATAGCCTTCGCTGTCGAGCGCACCCAGGAGATCGGGACTGGCCTGCCAGGTACGCCCACGCGCCTGCGAACGCTCGATCACCTTGCGTTCGAGCTCGGCATTCAGATCGCTCAGCCGGGCCTCGGCTTCGACCCGGTCTGTGATGTCATACCCGCCAACGAAGATGCCGCTGACCTGGCCCTGAGCATCGCGCATCGGCTCCAACAGGAGGTCGATATAGCGCAAGGTGCTGAGGCCGGTCAGCCGGATCGGCATGGCTTTGGCGTGGACCGCTTTGCCGGTCGCATAGACGCCATCGAGCATTTCGTAGAAGCCCTGGCTGCCTAGGTCGGGAAAGACCTCCCGCACGGTCCTGCCCAAATAGTTTCGCGCGCCCGCGACGGCGATGTACGCGTCGTTGACGTAGCCGTACACGTGGCCCGACCCATTGAGCAGGGCCACGAAGCCTGGCATCTGCTGAAGCAGTTGCTGCAGCCTGCCGCGTTCGTTGACCGCGTTTCGCACACCTTCCACCTGCGCCGTCGTCTCCGTCACCGTGTCAAGCAACGCCACGATGCGGCCGCGATCGTCACGCACCGGGCTGTAGCAAAAGGTGAAGTACGCGTCTTCGAGATAACCATGGCGGTCGATGGTGATCTTGAAGTCTTCGATGTAGGTCGACTCGCCTCTGAGCGCCTTGTCGGCGATCGGTTCGAGCTGCTCCCACGTCTCGTGCCGGGTGACCCGCATGGGCTGACCGAGCGCCTCCGGCTTTTCGCCGAGGATGGGAAGGTAGCCGTTGTTGTAGATGGCCACCAGGTCCGAGCCCCAGAACAGGCACGACGGAAAGTGCGATGACATCATGAGATCGACCGCGACACGCAGCGCGCTCGTCCAGCCTTCGATGGCGCCGAGTGGCGTGCCCGCCCAGTCGAAAGCGCGCAACCGGGCGCCCATGACACCGCCGCCCGAATCGAAGACAGACGTGCTGGACGCTGCGAGTGAAGCGGGCGTGGTGAAGTCAGTGGTCATGGCTGACGAAATTATCTCGTCAGCAGCGATTTCCTCCGTCAGCAGAAAGCCCGAGTTTCCATGCGGCGTAGCCCCTGCGCATCCGCCGCAAGTGCGGAATGTGCTCGATGGACCCTCGCCGTGGCGATCGGACGGATCAGCTGCGCGAACCGACGCCTATCGCCCTGCTCAAAAAGCCCACGACCGCCGCGTTGAAGCTGGCGTGAAACGCTGCCCGATCGAAGCCGGGAGCGCTGCTGCAGATGGTGGGCGCGATCGACGCCAATGCACTGCTGCAGGGCACCAGAAAGTCGTAATGCCCGGCGTTGGGGATGACGTGATAGTCCAGCATCTGCCGCGCGTCCGGCAGCGCGAGACGCACCGCTTCGGCATAGCGCGGGTGCGGGAGGATCAGATCGTCTTCGGCGCGCCAGAGCTGCACGGGCACCTTGACGTCCTTGAGCCCATCAGCAGCGAACGTGAAACCGAGTGCGGGTGCGGCCACCACCGCGGCCTTGATGCGAGGGTCGGCCGCAAGGGCGATGGCGGACGCCGGTGGTGCGGTGACATGGCCACTGCCGCTTTTGGCGATCAGCTGGCATGCGAAGTCGCCGGGGTACTGGCGACACATCGGCCCGATCGTTGAAAAATCAGGGATGCCTCCAATGCTCGCCAGCGTGGTGAAGCCGCCAGATGAAAAGCCGAACATGCCGATGCGCGATGCATCGATGGTGCCGCGACCATCCCAGGTCGACAGCATGTGGTCGATCACCCTGCTCATTTGTCGCGGCCGGTCCATCACGTCGGTGGCGCGACTCTGGTCTTTGTAGTTGTCCCCCGTGTGGGTGACGGCCGCAACGACGAAGCCCGCGTCGGCCAGCGCAATGGCCGTGTCGTAGTGCCCGAGAAACGAGCCACCGTTTCCATGCGACATCACCACCAGCGGCAGCGCCTTGCCTTGCACCAGGCCATTGACCGCGACGCTCATCGTCGTCGGCCCCATCGTCACCGGCTGGGCCGCAGCCTCGCTCGGGTACCAGATGCCGATCTCCAAAGGTTTGCCATCAGGATCGGCGGCAAAGCCGTGTTGGAAGCCGGCTGCATACGCGCAGGTGCCGACGAGTGTGAGTGCGATGGTGGTGCCAATGGCGACGGCAACAGCGAGCAGTTTGGATGTATGCGTATTCAAGGTGATGGCCTTCAGTGGAGACGACGTCGGCGATTGTCTGCACGGTCTTGCAGGCGGTCGCGTGCCTTGCGACGAAGTGCGAATTCGATTCGCCAAGCGCCGGTGGCGGGCGTGGACTGAAGCGGTAAGGCTTGACCGGTCTGCGCCGGTTGAATCTTGACCCCCGGTGAGGTCAATTTGCTGCCGGCGCCAACACGTCTTTATTGTTAAACACACGTTAACCATTGCTTAACTACCGCTACCGTTGAAAAAGTCCCGGCGGCCCCATAGTCAATGAGTGCCGTCGACGACGGGCGCCGATCTGGCCCCTTCGATACGGCCTAGAAGCGAGTGTTACGGACACGAGCCAATAGAGAAGCCAGTACGAATATCAATCTGCAGATAGCGCGATCTGTTGAAGTCAAACCGTGATGCACAGTTTTCTTCGCGACTGCAGGAAATCAATTTTCCCAGAACGAAAGACCTCGCATGAGCACCATAAAGACAATATTTTTGGCCGCTTCGATCCTGGCTGCCCAGCATGCTTTTGCAGTCGATATCGCTTCACCACTACAGGTCCCTGCCAAAAGCTTGCCCGTACCGACTGCAGGCATCAGCACCGGCATGCAAGCATTTATTGCAGCGCCGCTGAACCCAGATTGGGACAAGCTTTGGAAAACCGGTGACGAAGCAAGAAAGTATGCGGATGTCCAGGCCGCTAACGCCGTCAAAGGAATTCCGGGGATGCTTGAACGGCTGCACGTAAAGTCAACGGCGTCAACAGTCGATGGCGTCAAAGTATTCACCATTACGCCCGATGCAATTCCACCAGAAAACCGCGACAAGGTTCTGATCCACGTGCACGGCGGCTGTTATGTTCTTTTTCCCGGCGAATCCGGCACAACTGAGGCCATCATGATGGCTGGCTTCGGGCACTACAAAGTTATTTCCGTCGACTATCGCATGCCTCCGGAGGCTTATTTCCCCGCCGCGCTAGATGACGCGGTGAACGTTTACAAGGCCGTTTTGAAAAACACGCCTTCAAAGAATGTCGCATTTTTTGGAACGTCGGCCGGTGGCGCATTGACACTCGAAATGGTGTTGAGCGCGCAGGCGCAAGGACTCCCCGTACCGGGCGCCATTGCTCCTGGAACGCCGATGTCTGACGTGACGAAGACCGGCGACAGCTTCTACACAAACGAGAAGGTCGACAATATTCTTGTGTCCCGTGACGGCTTCTGCGACGCCGGGACTCTGATTTACGCCAAAGGCCACGACTTGAAGGATCCGTTACTCTCTCCGGTCTATGGCGATATGCACGGCTTCCCTCCCGCAATACTGACCACAGGAACGCGCGACCTTCTGTTGAGCAATACCGTGCGGGTTCACCGCGAGCTGCGTAGAGCAGGCGTACCCGCCGATCTGGTCGTCTTTGAGGGGCAATCGCATGCCCAATATCAATTCGACGATCGTGTGCCTGAGACAAAAGAAGCGTTCGACGAGATCGCCAGCTTCTTCGGAAAGCATCTTGGACACTGAACGCGGCTCACGCTAATCCACTCGGTAGAAGAATTAGGGAGCCGCTGACCCCACGAGTGGTCGTTTGCTGCCGCTGTACTGTCTCCAGCAGCGGTGCGGCTTGGCCGACGAAGCGCTGGAAGATGCCCTGTACGAAAGCCAATCAATGCGCGACTTCGTGGGCATCCATCTGCCGCGCGAATCGGTGCCCGACGCCACCACGCGGCTCAAGTTCAGGCGCGATACAAGCGGCTGCCAGCAACTCGGCACGGCTGTTGAGTCCGTTCAATCTGCCGATGCTCACACTTCAGCGTCTCTTTAGAAGGTCGGGTGTATGTCCAATGGCAGACTCCGACCTCAACTGATTTGAGAAGTATGAAAACCTTGAAGTTCTGGCCTGCCGCTTTGCTGCTTTCCACCGCGGGAATTGTTCATGTCGGGCTCGCTGCAGCTGCGCAGCTATCTGAAGGCGAGGTGAACCCAACCAATGAACGCTCGAACCACATTGAGCCTTGCTGCGGACCGATCAGCGATGTCGGAACCAAGCTACTCGGAGTGCTCGATCAGTCGGATGTGGAGCACCTATGGTTGCCCCACGCGCATGTGAACTGGGAGACCGGAATGCCCGAAGCCGGTGCGCCGGGCTACACCTCTCATTGCAGCGCGTATGCCGCCGCCATCGGCAAACGGCTTGACGTCTACATGCTGCGTCCACCCGAGCACAGCCCGGTTTTACTGGCGAGTGCGCAAACCGCCTGGTTCGGCCGAGCTGCTGGCGAACAAGCCGGCTGGTATCCGATAGGGACCGCCCAGCAAGCACAGAGCCTGAGCAATGCCGGGGAATTGGTGGTGGCTTCGTATGAAAGTCCCAACCCAAGGAAACCTGGTCATATTGCCATCGTGCGACCGTCTCTCAAGTCGGCCGCCGCGCTGGCTGAAGACGGGCCCGAGATCACGCAAGCTGGCGCTCAAAATTACACGGACTCGAATGTACGGACAGGGTTTAAACACCATGACATAGCGGGTCCGAATGGGGTGCTTTACTTCGGACACGTCGTCCGAGCAAGGTAACACGATGTCGTATACCGATCAGTTTTCTTCGACGGGACAGACCTGTTCAGTCCGATGAACTCGCGTGCCCGTCGGCCTGGTCCCGACCGTCACTGACCAGCGCGACATGACGTTGCCGGCTGGGCTAACCATATAGACCAAGCGTGCATGAACAACGAATTTATCCCGACGATCGCCGCCGCAAAAGCCCGCATCGCTGCCGTGCAGCCTGCCGTCTATGCCCGGACACGCAACTCCCTCGACGGCGCTGTGAGTGGTCTTTCCCCGTACATCACTCATGGTTTTGCCACACAAGCAGACGTGCTGGCCGGCGTGTGCGAGCGGCATACGCTCGACGTGCAGCATAAATTTGTTTTCGAGCTCGGCTGGCGCGCCTACTTCCGTCATGTCTGGCAGCACCGCGGCGATGCCATTCTGAATTCGCTGCACGAGGGCCTGCTGCCGGACGATGGCTATGCCCAAGAGTTGCCGGCCGACATTCGGCAGGCCTGTACGGGCGTGCCGGTGGTCGACGAAGCGGTGCGCACGCTCTATGCCACAGGCATGCTGCACAACCATGCACGCATGTGGTTGGCCAGCTATGTAGTTCATATGCGCAAGGTCCACTGGCGTGCCGGTGCCGATTGGCTCTATGGCCACCTGCTCGATGGCGATCTGGCCAGCAACCACCTCAGCTGGCAGTGGGTCGCTGGCACCGGCAGCGGCAAGCCCTACCTTTTCAATGCCGAGAACGTAGCCCGTTACGCACCGGCTTCGTGGCACAGCCCAGGCAGCGTGATCGATACGTCTTACGAGGCGCTCGACCGCATCGCCCGTGCACCAGCGTTGAAGGGTATGAAAGAAAACCATGCACATCGGCGCAGTCCACCGTGGCCGGAGCCGGACATCCGATCGAAGCCGCCCGATGAGCTCGGCGCGACCGCTCCCAGCGCCGCCGCCATCGCGGGTCGCGATGTCTGGCTCGTACACCCCTGGAGCCTGGGTGACTTGTCGACTGCATTGCCCCCGGACGCGGTAGTGATCGGCTTCTATCTTGACGAATTTCACCGTGCATGGCCTTGGGATGCAAGGCGCTGGCACTTCGTCGGCAGCCGGATGGCAGAACTGACGACCGAACGCTGGCATGGAGATGCGGCCGCCATCGGCACCGCATTGAAAGTCGCCCGCAGCGTGCGCAGCATCGACGAGCCTCACCTTGCGCCATGGCTGGCGAGCTGGGCCGAATGTGAGACGGCACCCACCCTCTTTCCGACAGTCGATCGGCGCTGCGATTCTTTTTCGAAATGGTGGACCAGCGCGGTGCGCGGTCTGGACTCGGCTGCAGACCTACTGGCCATTAATTCGGTAGCTCAACCGCGACCCACCATGTGATTACTCAGGACCGCGACCGATCAGATCAAGAAGCCGAAAGTGAAGCCGGCAAGTTAGAGACACGCTGATCAACTGACCGATTCCTGCACGCCAAACGCATGCACCAGAGGATGAGATTCGCAGGGTGTCCGGCATAAACCAACGCAGCTTTGCCAGCGCCGGCATGGGTGCCAAGGTCGCGCATTCGTTCCATGTGATCAAGCAGCAGTTCAGCTTCACCCATGTGCGCTACCGGCGCTTGGCCAAGAACACCGCGCAGATCGTCACGATGTCGAAGCCGTGGATGGGCCCCTAAGCCACCAGCCGATACCCCACAGCCGTCTCAGTCAACAAATGCCGCGGTTGCGCCGGATCGGCCTCCAGCTTCTGCCGCAGATGCCCCATGTAGATGCGCAGGTAGTGGCTCTGGTCGGAATGCGACGGACCCCACACCTCGCGCAGCAATTGCCGCTGCGTGATCACGCGGCCGACGTTCGCGACCAGCGCGGTCAGCAGGCGGTATTCGGTGGGCGTCAGATGCACCTCGGCACCCGCGCGTCGGACCAGCCGTGCGGCCCTGTCGACCTCGATCTCGCCGAACCGAAACAGCGCCTCGGGCTCGTCACTGCCTGCACTCCCCGCACGCGGCCGGCGCAGGTTGGCACGCACGCGCGCCAGCAGTTCGCCAGTGCCGAAGGGCTTGGTGAGGTAGTCGTCGGCACCGGCGTCGAGTGCGGCGATCTTGTCGGCCTCGTCGGTGCGGGCCGACAGCACGATGATCGGCACGCCCGACCAGCCGCGCACATCGCGGATCAACGTCACGCCATCGCCGTCGGGCAGGCCGAGGTCGAGCACCAGCAGGTCGGGCTGGCGCGTTCCGGCGGCGGCCAGGCCATCGCGCAGCGTCGCGGCTTCGTGCACCAGCCAGCCTTCCGTTTCCAACGCGCCCCGCACGAAGCGGCGAATCTGCGGCTCGTCTTCGATCACGATGGCGGTGGGTTGCAGGGGACGAGGCGTGGTGCTCATGACGATGGCAGTTCGGGCAGTGCTGGCGGCGCACGGCGCGGCAGGGTGACGGTGAATTCTGCGCCACCACCTTCGGCATCAGTGACCGCATTCATCGCAGCGATGTCACCCCCATGCGCACTCACCACCGCCTTGCAAATCGCCAGGCCCAGCCCGACGCCCGGCGTGGCCGACTCGGCCTGGCCGCGGGTGAATTTGTCGAACAGCGTTTGCTCGTTGCCGTGCAGGGCGGCGGGCAAACCGGGGCCGTGATCGCGCACCGTCAGCACCAGCGAAACGGGCGTGACGGTGGCGCTCACGACCACCGGCTGCGCGCCGTACTTGACAGCGTTCTCCAGCAGGTTGACCAGCACGCGCTCGATCAGCACCGCATCGAATTCGACCAGCGGCAGGTCGGGCGCCAGCGCGGTAAGCACCGGCCAGTCGCCGAGCGCGGGTCGTGCCGCCCGAATGGCAGAGCCGATCACTTCTTCGACCGACTGCCAATCGCGCCGCAAATTGACGGCGCCGCCACCGCTCTCCAGCCGCGCCATGTCCAGCAGGTTGTTAACCAACGCATGCAGCTGGCGCGCCTGCGCGACGATGGCGCGGGCAGCCTCGGCATGCTGGTCGGGCGGCAAGGTTTGCAGCGACTCGGCCAGCGCGATCAACGCGGTCAACGGCGTGCGGACGTCGTGCGAAATGGCGCCGAGCAAGGCGTTTCGCAGGCGCTCGGATTCCATCTCGACCACCGCCCCCTGCGCGACCTCGACGTAGTGCACGCGCTCCAGCGCGATCGCGATCTGCCGCGCCAGCGTGGCGAGCTGTTGCGCCTGCTCGGGGATGAGCAGCCAGCGCGGCCGCGCGGGTTCGAGCGCGAGCACGCCGCGCACCCGCATCGGCGCCTTCAGCGGCACGTAGTGCCACGGCTGCGCGGCCAGCGTGGCGGTCGCAAGGCCAGCCGGCTGGCCTTGCCGAAACGCCCAGTCGGCCACGCTCGCGTCGAAGCCGGGCGGCGGCGCCAGCGGGCGCACCAGCTGGTCGGTCGCGTCGGTCACCAACACGAGAGCCCGACCGCCGAAATGGCGTTGCACCGCAGCGGCGCCGAGCGCCACCACCTGCGTGCTTTCCAGGGCTGCCGACAGTTCGCGCGTGAGCTCGAACAGCGACTGCGCGCGCCGCTCGCGGCTGGTCGACACGCCCACTGCGAAGCGCAAGCCCGCGGTCAACTGGCCGATCAGCAAGCCAACGCCCAGCATCACCGCGAAGGTCACGACGTACTGCACGTCGCTGACCGCGAAGGAATGCCGTGGCGGCACGAAGAAGTAGTCGAACGCCGCCACGTTGAGCAGCGCCGCCAAGGCTGAAGGGCCGCGACCGAAGCGCATCGCGATGCCCACCACGCCCAGCAGAAAAAGCATGACGATGTTGGTCAGTTCCAGCACGCCGAGCAGCGGCGTCGCGACCAGGGTGATCGCCACACTGCTCGCCGCTGCCAGCGCATAGCCGGGCCATTGGGCGCGCGGCCGGTCGGCATCGTCGTCGTCATCGGCCGCGTGGTTGCTGTTGTTGCCATCGTCGCGGTCGCCGTTCCCAGCGCGGTGGCCGAGGCCGAGGGGGGCGCAGGCCAGTCGGCGGGTGCTGTCGGCACGCCCGACTTCGACGATGTCGAGCGCTGGCGCCTGCTCGGCCAATGAAAGCGCCAGCGCGGGCTGAAGCCACATGCGGGACACCAGGAGGCGCCATCCTGTCGCGGCTTCGGGTCGGCCAATGACCATCGTGGCGCAGTTGAGCCGCTGCGCTTCGGCCGTCAGCTGCTGCGCGATGTCGGCGCCGGTGAGCACCGCGGTTGCAGCGCCCAGTTCTTCGGCCAGCTTGAGCACCGCGAGGATGCGGTCGCGCTGCGCCGCGTCGAGTCGTTGCAGGCGCGGTGTTTCGACATACGCGGCGTGCCAGCGCACGTTGAGCTGGCCGGCCAGTCGCGCGGCGGTGCGCACGGTTTGCGCAGAGCCTTCGTGCGGACCGACGCAGGCGAGGATGGCGCCCGAGGTGTTCCACGCCTGCAGCGCGGTCGCACCGGACTGCTCCACGCGCCAGCCGCGCATGTCGTCTTCGACGTGCTCGGCGGTGCGTCGCAACGCGATCTCGCGCAGCGCGATCAGGTTGCCCTTGCGAAAGAAGTTCTTCGCCGCGCGCTCGGCCTGCTGGGGCAAATAGACCTTGCCGGCTGCCAGTCGTGCGGTGAGCTCGTCGGGCGTGACGTCGACCAGCACCACCTCGTCGGCTTCGTCGAGCACGGTGTCGGGCACGGTCTCGTGCACGCGCACGCCGGTGATGGCGCCGACCGTGCCGTTCAGGCTTTCAAGGTGCTGCACGTTGAGCGCGGACCAGACCTCGATGCCGGCGGCCAGCAGCTCCTGCACGTCTTGCCAGCGCTTGGCATGGCGCGACCCGGGCGCGTTGGTGTGGGCCAGTTCGTCGACCAGCAACACCGCAGGCTTGCGCTCCAGCGCGGCGTCGAGGTCGAACTCGGGCAGCGTGCGGTCGCGGTACGGCAACTGCCGCAACGGCAACGTGTCGAGCCCGACCAGCAGCGCCGCGGTCTCGCTGCGGCCATGCGTTTCGACCACGCCGATCATCACGTCGCGGCCCGCCGTGCGCTCGCGTTGCGCGGCGCTCAGCATCGCCCAGGTCTTGCCGACACCGGCACTGGCGCCAAAGTAGATGCGCAGCTTGCCGCGCTTGGCGCGCGCCTCGTCGTTGCGCATCTGGGCGATCAATGCGTCGGGGTCGGGGCGGGTGTGGTCTTGCATGAATCCGGGATGGGCAGCGAGCGGGCAGGTTAGCGCATCGACTCGTCCTTGCGCTTCGGGTGCCTGTGCCGCCTTGCGGTGCGCGACAGCACGAACCAGGCGAACAACAGCGGCAGCATCAACGCCGCCAGGGCCAGCAGCCCGTGCAAGATATCTTGCGCCAAGGTGCTATCGGCCATCGCGCAACCCGCAACGGGCGAGGTGCTCGCGCCAGCTCACCAAGCGACCGATTTCACCGGACGGCACGCACTCGATCAAGCGGTGCAGCAGCTCGGTGTAGCGGGTGATCGGTAAGCGAATCATCAAGCGCACGCGGGGCGCAACGCTCTCTTGCGTGCCGTCGTCGTGCAGCAGCGGCTCGCACCGGACCACGCCGGTGTCGTCGACCTGCGCGACGTTACGCCGCACGCAGGCGGCATCTGCGCAGGCGACGGTCACGTCGAGCACGCAGAACGCGGTCGCGTTGCGGGGCGTGGCATGCGAGGTTCGCGGAACACCATTGTTCTCTCGATAAGCGGCATAGGCCATGACAGGTGCTCCTCACTTGGCGGCGTCGAGCGCCATGTTGAGTGCCAGCACGTTGACGCGCGCCTCGCCCAAAAAGCCCCACAGCGCGCCTTCGGTGTGCGAAGCGACCAGTTGCTCGACTTGCGCCGGTTGCAGGCCGCGCTCACGTGCCACGCGGGCCGCCTGGTAGCTCGCGGCGGCCGGGCTGATGTGTGGGTCGAGCCCGCTGGCCGATGCGGTCACCAGATCGACCGGCACTGGCGCGGTATTGCCAGGATCGGCAGCACGCAGAGCTTCGACGCGCCCCTTGACCGCGTCGACCAGCGCCGGGTTGAGCGGACCCTGGTTGGAGCCGCCCGAAGCCGCGCCGTTGTAGGCCATCGGCGAGGTGGCCGACGGGCGTCCCCAGAAGTGCTTGGGGTCGCTGAAGTTCTGGCCGATGAGCGTCGAGCCGATGACCACGCCGTCGCGTTCGACCATGCTGCCCGCCGCCTGCACCGGGAACGCCGCCTTGACGGCGCCGGTCACGACCAGCGGATAGAGCAGCCCGGTGAGAGCGCTGAGCAAGACGAAAAGAACCAGCGCGGGACGAAGAATGTTTTTCATGACGATGAGTCCTTTAAACGAGGTGCACGGCAACAAGGATCCAGTCGATCAGCTTGATGCCGACGAAGGGCACGATGAGGCCGCCGAGGCCATAGATCGCGAGGTTGCGGCGCAGCAGCGCGGCCGCACCGACGGGTCGGTAGCGCACGCCCTTCAGCGCCAGCGGAATCAGGAAGACGATGACCAGCGCGTTGAAGATCACCGCAGACAAGATGGCCGACGACGGGCTGGCGAGCCGCATCACGTTGAGCGCGCCGAGCTGCGGATAGGTCGACACGAAGATCGCCGGGATGATGGCGAAGTACTTCGCCACGTCGTTCGCAATGGAGAACGTGGTGAGCGAGCCGCGCGTCATCAGCAAGGCCTTGCCGGTCTCCACCACTTCGAGCAGCTTGGTCGGATTGGAGTCGAGGTCGACCATGTTGGCGGCCTCTTTCGCGGCCTGCGTGCCGCTGCCCATCGCCACCGCCACGTCGGCTTGCGCCAGTGCCGGTGCATCGTTGGTGCCGTCGCCGGTCATCGCGACCAGCCGGCCGTCGGCCTGGTACTGGCGAATGAGCGCGAGCTTGTCTTCCGGCGTGGCTTCGGCCAGAAAGTCGTCGACGCCGGCTTCGGCCGCGATGGCAGCCGCAGTGAGCTTGTTGTCGCCGGTGATCATCACCGTCTTGATGCCCATGCGGCGCAGCTCGGCAAAGCGCTCCTTGATGCCGGTCTTGACGATGTCCTTCAGCTCGACGATGCCCAGCACATGGTTGCCTTCGGACACGGCCAGCGGCGTGCTGCCACGACGCGACACTTCTTCGGATGCGCGCAGCACATCGGGTGGCATCGTGCCGCCGAGCGCTTCCACGTACTTCTGCACCGCGTGCACCGCACCCTTGCGCATGGCGATGGTGTCGACGTCGAGGCTGTTGGCCGCTGCCGGCAGGTCGGCACCGCTCATGCGCGTTTGCGCGGTAAAGGGCACGAAGGTCGCGCCTTCGACGCCGGCATCCGACACGTTCTGGCGGCGTGCCAGCTCGACGATGCTGCGGCCTTCAGGCGTTTCATCGGCGAGCGATGCGACCACCGCAGCGCGGGCCAGCCGCTCGGGGCGAACACCCGCGGCCGGCAGGAAAGCGCTGGCCTGGCGGTTGCCGTGCGTGATGGTGCCGGTCTTGTCGAGCAACAGCACGTCGACGTCGCCGGCGGCCTCCACCGCGCGGCCCGAAGTGGCGATGACGTTGGCTTGCATCATCCGGCTCATCCCGGCCACGCCGACCGCCGACAGCAGGCCGCCGATGGTCGTCGGGATCAGGCACACCAGCAGCGCGACCAACGCGGTGAGCGACACCACCGTGCCGGTACCGGCCGCGGCCACGCTGAACACCGAGTACGGCAGCAGCGTGACGGTGACCATCAGGAACACCAGCGTGAGCGCCACCAGCAGGATGGTGAGGGCGACCTCGTTCGGCGTCTTCTGGCGCTTGGCAGCCTCGACCATGCCGATCATGCGGTCGAGAAACGACTCGCCGGGGTTGACCGAGATGCGCACCACCAGCCAGTCGGACAGCACGCGTGTGCCACCGGTCACAGCCGAGAAGTCGCCGCCCGATTCGCGCACCACGGGTGCCGATTCGCCGGTGATGGCGCTTTCGTCGACCGAGGCCACGCCTTCGATGACTTCACCATCGAGCGGCACCACGTCGCCGCTCTCGATGAGCACGACGTCACCCTTGCGCAGGTTGGGCGCCTGCTCGGGCAGGAAGGCCGCCCCGTAGTGCGGCTGCTGCAGCTTCTTGGCCCAGGTGTCCTTGCGCAAACCGCGCAAGGAAGCGGCTTGCGCCTTGCTGCGGCCTTCGGCCAACGCTTCGGCGAAGTTGGCAAAGAGCACGGTGAACCAGAGCCAGATCGACACGGCCAGCACGAACGCCGGCGGCATGCCGGTGTCACCCGGAAATGTCAGCGCATGCAGCCAGAGCAGCGTCGTCAGGATGCTGCCGATGTAGACGATGAACATCACCGGGTTGCGCCATTGCACGCGCGGACTCAGCTTGGTCACCGACGACCACAGTGCGGGCTTGATGAGCGCACCATCGAAGAGAGAAAGGGAAGATCGGATTTGCATATCAATTGTCCATGAGGTCTTTTCCAGGAACACCGCGGAACTGGCTTTGCCAGGCCGCTGGTGTTGCCCCCGGTCAGGGGGTGGAAGTCGCGACACGCAGTGCGCAGCGACCTGGGGGGGGGAGCCTTTATTTCCAGAGCATGAGGTGCTCGACCATCGGCCCAAGCGCGAGCGCAGGCACGTAGTTGAGCAAGCCGACCAGCAGCACGGTGCCGATCAGCAAAGTCACGAACAGCGGCCCGTGCGTGGGCATGGTTCCGGCGGTCACCGGCAGCCGCTTCTTGGCAGCGAGGGCACCCGCGATGGCGAGCACCGGGACGATCACGCCGAAGCGGCCGAACCACATCGCGACCGCGAGCAGCCCGTTGTAGAAAGGCGTGTTGGCCGAAAGCCCGGCAAAGGCGCTGCCGTTGTTGTTGCCCGCCGATGTCAGCGCGTACAGGATTTCCGAGAAACCGTGCGCGCCAGGGTTGGCGATGCCGGCCTTGCCGTCCCCCGCGATGACCGCGATGGCGGTGCCTGCGAGCACCAGCATCGGCGTGACCAGAATGGCGATCGAGGTGAGCTTCATCTCGTGCGCCTCGATCTTCTTGCCGAGGTATTCAGGCGTGCGACCGATCATCAGGCCGGCGATGAACACTGCGAGGATCGCGAAGATCAGCATGCTGTACAGGCCGGTGCCGACGCCGCCGAAGACGACTTCACCGAGCTGCATCATCACCATCGGCACCATGCCGCCGAGCGGCGTGAGCGAGTCGTGCATCGCGTTGACGGCACCGCAAGATGCGGCGGTGGTGATGACGGCGAAGAGGGACGACGCATCGATGCCGAAGCGCGTTTCCTTGCCTTCCATGTTGCCGCCGACCTGCATCGCACTCGATGCCTGGTCGACACCGAGCGACGTCAGCAACGGGTTGCCCGCATGCTCGGCCGGCAGCATGACCAGCACGCCGATGACGAACAAAACCGTCATCGTCGCGAGCACGGCGAAGCCCTGGCGCCGGTCGCCCACGACGCGGCCGAAGGTGAAGCACAGACCCGCCGGGATTAGGAAGATCGCCAGCATCTGCACGAGATTCGACAGCGCGGTCGGGTTCTCGTAGGGGTGCGCCGAGTTGGCGTTGAAGAAGCCGCCACCGTTGGTGCCGAGCATCTTGATGGCTTCTTGCGAAGCGACCGGACCCATGGCGAGCGTTTGCGTGGTGGTCTTGGCGTCTTCGAGCACCGGAGCGCCAGCGGCGTCCTTGACGGGCTGGCCGCCGGCGTCGAGCTTGGGCTGTTGGTAAGCCTGTGCTTCGATCGTCGTCGCGGTCTTGTAAGCGTCGAAGTTCTGGATGACGCCCTGGCCCGCGAGCACCATCGCGATGACGAACGAGATCGGAAGCAACAGCCACGTCGTGATGCGCGTCAAGTCGACCCAGAAGTTGCCGACCAGGCCCTTGCCGTCGGTGCGTCGTGCCGCGAAGCCGCGAGCCAGCGCAAAGGCCACGGCGATGCCGGTAGCAGCCGAGAAGAAGTTCTGCACCGTGAGGCCGAGCATCTGCGTGAGATAGCTCATGGTCGACTCGCCGGCGTAGCCCTGCCAGTTGGTGTTGCTGACAAAGCTGACCGCCGTGTTGAACGACGAATCCGGTGACACCTCTGCCATGCCGGCCGGGTTCAACGGCAGCACGGCCTGCAGGCGCTGCAAGCCGTAGACGAAGATCGCGCCGAGAGTATTGAAAGCAACCAGCGCCAGCGCATAGGTGCGCCAGTGCATCGACTGGTCAGGCGACGTACCCGCCACCGCGTACAACGGCGCTTCGACGCGCTGCATCCAGCGCGGCAAGCGGCTGTCGCACATCGCGGCCATGAAGCGGCCGAGCGGCCAAGCCAGCACGCCCAGCAAAACGAGAAAGACCACCAGCAGGGTCCATGCGGAGGTGGTCATGTCAGAACTCCTCTGCGCGGATCAGGGCGTAGACAAGATAGGCGAACAACGCGATCGCAATGAATCCGCCGAAGCCGTAAAGCACTTCGAGACTGATCATTTGCGCGCTCCCTGTTCACCCTTGGCGGATTGCAGCTTGTGCAACCCGTTCACCATGCCGACCATTCCCAGCCAGAACACGGCGAGGGCGGCAATCCATACGAAGTCCATTCAGTCACTCCTGTTTCGAGACATGGCAGTCAGTCTCGGCAGGGGCACATAAAAACGGGGAATGGAGTCGGCCAGGGGCCGTAAAAAAAGCGTAAAAACCCGGCGCTTCGAGGGCGGACGCCGGGTCGCCCGTGCGTTAAAGGAATGCCGTGGAGAACCAGGGAACGGCCGCGATGACCACGACGCCGATGACCAGTGCGACGACGTACCCTACCAGCGGCCGCAGTCCTTCTTGCGGATCGATCCTGCTCACGGCGCACGCAGAGTAATAGCCCACACCGAACGGCGGAGCGAACAATCCGATGCCCATCGCCAGGATGACCACCATGGCGTAGTGCACCTCGTGAAGCCCCACTTGCTGGGCAATCGGAAACAGCAGTGGCCCGAAAAGCACGATGGCGGGAATGCCTTCGAGCACGCTGCCGAGAACGATGAAACCGACAATGGACGCGGCCAGGAACGTCCACTTGCCACCGGGGAGCGCCATCGCCGCCTCGGCAAGACTGGTGGAGAAACCCGATTGCGTCAGCGCCCACGCCATGCCGGTGGCCGCGCCGATGATCAGCAGGATCGCACCGGACAGCGCGGCCGTGTCGAGCAGCATCGGCTTGAGCCGATTCCAGTCGAACTCTTTGTAGATCAACAGCCCGACGGCCATCGAATAGACGATGCCGATCGTTGAAACTTCAGTGGCGGTGGCGATGCCCTCGACGACCGAAAACCGGATGACGAAGGGCAACGCGATGGCAGGCGAGGCTGCAAGGAGATGCTTCGCGATCTGCGCCTTGGTGCTGCGGGAGATATGCCGAAGATCCTCGTGACGGTGTCGATGCCAGACGACCACGCAAAGCAGCAGGCCGACCACCACGGCCGGCAGCATGCCACCCGCGAACAACGCGGTAATCGAGACGCCGGTGACGGAGCCGACCGTGATCAACACCAGGCTCGGCGGAATGGTCTCGGTCTGTGCGCCCGTCGCAGAAAGCAGCGCCACCAACTCACCCGGCTTCGACCCGCGTTTGCGCATCTCCGGAAAGAGCGCGGGTGCGATGGCCGCCATGTCGGCCACCTTGGATCCTGAAATTCCGGACACAAGGTACATGGCGCCGACCAGCACGTAAGAGAGTCCGCCCTTGACATGCCCGATCATCGAAGCAAGGCAACCGATGAGGCGTCGCGCCATGCCGGTCGCCTCGATCAGCAGCCCGAGAAAGACGAACATCGGTACCGCCAACAGGATCAGGTGCGACAACCCCTCGCCCATGCGCCCGACCAGGACCGCCATCGGCGTGGTCGTGGTCAACGCCAGGTAGCTCAACGTCGCCAGCCCGAAAGAAAATGCGATCGGCACGCCAGCGAACACGCACGCCGCGATCATGAAGACGAAGAAGATCACAAGGTTGAGGTTGCCCAACGAGGCAAACAGCGGTTGCGCCAGCAAGAGCGCTGCGGCACACGCGCCGATCAGTACCAACGATGCCAGTATCACTTTCCACTCTGCGACGACGGCGAGCCGCAGCAAGCCGGCCAGCAACATCAGCAGCATGCCGACCGGGAGGGCCGCCGCACGCCATGAACTCGAGACCTCCAGCCCCGGCATCATCATGAATTGCTCGTCCACCGCGTAGTCGTAAGCCGGCACCAGAATGCAGCCGAGAAAGACCATGGCCGCGATCATCGCGACCGTCTCGAGCAGCGCACGCGTGGCCGGCGAAGCCTTGTTGACGAAGGTCGACATCCGCATGTGCTCGCCGCGCCGCAACGCGATGACGGCCCCCAGCATCGCCAGCCAGATGAACATCAACTGGGCGAGTTCATCCGACCAGATCAATGGTGCATGAAACACATAGCGCGCCGCGACGCCGGCGAACAGGATGAAGATCTCGCCGATCAGCAGCAGCGCCGCGACGTTTTCAATGACGCTGAAAAATGCCTGGTCCAGTCGGGCCGCCAGGGGCCGCAAGGGAGGACGTGCAACAAACGCCGGGGAGAGTGCCTGGGTGTTCATGTCCTGTTCCGGTCACACCAGTTTGCCGACGGCCGCCTCGAGCTTGGACCAGGCCTCGTCGCCGAATTTCCCCTTCCACTCCGAATAGAACTTGCCCTGTTGCAGCGCCGCCCGGAACGGCTCGGTTGCCGGCTTGTTGAACGCGAGCCCTTTGCCGGCCAGCTCTTGCTGCAGCGACACCGCCAGTTTCTCGCTTTCGGCACGCTGGACCATCGCGGCGGCATTGAAGTTCTTGGCCACGATGTCCCGCATCCCGGTCGGCAGTGTTTCAAACGCCCGCTTGTTGGCCAGCATCCAGTACCCGTCCCAGATATGACCCGTCAACGCGCAGTTCTTCTGAACCTCGTAGAGCTTCGCCGACTGAATGATGGGGAGCGGGTTTTCCTGCGCATCGACCAACTTGGTCTGCAGCGCGCTGTAGAGCTCATTGAAGTTGATGCCGGTCGGTGATGCCTTGAGCGTCTTGAACAGCGACAGCAGCAAGGGACTCACGGGGACGCGGATCTTCAGTTCGTTGAGGTCGGCCGGCGTGCTGATGAGCTTGGACGATGTGACATGGCGAAACCCGTTGTCCCATACCTTGTCGAACACATAGAGATTCGCCTTGGAAATATGCAGACGGATGAAGGCACCGACATCGCCGTCCATGGCCTTCCAGACACTGGGGTAGTCCGGGAACGCGAAGCCCACGCTGTTGAGTGACGCCATCGGCACCAGGTTGGCAAGGATCACACCGGCCAGCGTCAGGAAGTCGAGCCCGCCCGAACGAACCTGGCTCAGCATGTCGGTATCGGAGCCCAGTTGCCCGTTGGGGAACACTCGGATGATGACCTTGCCATCGGTTTCGGACTTGATTTTTTCTGTCGCGTCGGCGAGCGCCAGGTAGATCGGATGCGTGTTCTGAACATTGGTCCCGACCTTGAAGTTGAAGGTGCCGTTTTGTGCGGTCGCGGTCTTGCTGCCAAGACCGATAAGGCCGATGGTCGTGGCGGTCTTGAGAATGGTGCGGCGTGAGGTTTGCATATCTTCTTGTCTCCTGGTTTATCGTGGTTATCGTGGTTATTTTTTTTAGTCGCTGTCAGGCACATCGGGCGGTGAGTCCGCCATCCACTGTCAACTGGATGCCTGTGACGTAGCGGGCTTCATCCGATGCCAGATAGAGCGCGGCATAGGCGGTGTCCCATGCGTCCCCCATCTTTCCCGTGGGCACTTGTTTGTCGCGCTGTTCGAGCATCGAATCGATGTCGCCGCCGTACGTCTTGAGCAGCGGCGCGCGGATCAACGGAGTGTTCATGAAGCCTGGCATCACGCAGTTGGCACGGATGCCTTGTGCGGCGTACTGGACTGCGATGTTCGACGTCATGGCAACGATCGCAGCCTTGGCGGCGCTGTAAGCAATGTAGGGAAAGCCGATCCAACGTACCGCGGCGACGGAGCCAATGTTCACGATGGCACCGGACTGTCGTTCGATCATGTGCGGCAGCACGTGCTTGCAGGCGAGGAACACACTGGTCTGGTTCACCGCAATGACATGGTCCCAGCTTTCCTCTGAAGTCTCGACCGGCCCGCCCACCTCGACGATTCCCACGTTGTTGTGCAACACGTCGATTCGGCCGAAATGCGCCATGCAGGCGTCGACGGCTTGCTTCAAGTCGGCGCTGACGGACGCATCGGCCCGGAGTGCAAGGCAGGAGCCCCCTTCACTCTCGATGATCGCCCGTGTTTCTTCGGCAGCGTCCAGCCGAGAGTCGAGCGCCAGGACCTTGGCGCCCTCTCGCGCATACAGCGTGGCTGCCGCATTGCCATTGCTCCAGCCCGGCCCCGACGAACCGGCACCGCTGACGATGACGACCTTGTCTTTCATTCGATGGCTCAATGAAAGTCCTTCACGCGTGGGATGGGTGGCACTGCCGCCACGATCAATCGACGGAGGCGATATCGCCGCGTTCCACGAGAAGCCGCAATACGTCGTTTTTGGTCACCTTGCCGTACCCCGATTTGGGCAAGGACTCCCAGAAAAACATCCGGCGTGGCCAGCGGTACTTTGCGCATCGGCCATCGAGGTGGGCCAGCAGGGCCTGTTCGTCGACCGGACTCGCCGAGGCCCCGCGAACGATCACCGCAACGCCGATTTCTCCCCATTTGGAATCGGGTACGCCCAGCACGGCGACCTCGGCGACGCCCGGGTGCGTGAGCAGAACCTCTTCGACTTCACGCGGGTACACATTGGATCCGCCGGAGATGTACATGTCGGATTCGCGGCCGGTGATGTAGAGCAGCCCGCGGCTGTCCATGCGGCCCAGGTCGCCCGTATGGAACCAGCCACCTTGCAGTGCCTTGGCCGTGGCATCCGGGTTGTTGTGATACCCATTGAAAACAGCAGGGCCACGGCAGCAGATTTCGCCGACGGTGCCAGCTGCGACACGCTGAAACCCTGCGCCCAGAATCGCGACCTCCATGCCCACTCGGGCCCGACCGCAGGATCCGATGTTGGCGTTGGGGTCGTCGTCGTCCGTCGAGTGCATGTCGGGAGTGAGGACGGTGATGTTGCCGGTGACCTCGCCGAGACCGAAGTACTGCACCAGCACCTTGCCCAGTTTGCCGAGCGCAAGTTTCTGGTCGATCCGGTACATCGGTGCTCCGGCATAGATGACGTAGCGGAGTGAAGAGTGATCGTAACGATCGACGGCCGGATGTTCGACCAGCATCTTGACGATCGTCGGGACGGTGAAGACGTTGCTCACTGCATGCCGCTCGACGAGTTGCCAAAACGACTCCGGATCCAGCCTTTCGCCCGGCATCATGACGGTAGCGGCACCCCGGGCCACATTGAGCAGCGCATGGATTCCGGCGCCGTGCGAGAGCGGCGCGACCGCGATCGAACAGTCTTTTTCCGTGGTGCAGGGAATCAGTTCGGCAAGATGGTTGGTCACCACGAAAGCCATTTGTCCGTGCGTGAGGATGCCCGCCTTGGGCTTGCCGGTCGTGCCCGAGGTATAGAAAAACCACAACGGGTCGTCGTAAGCGACTGCGGCGCACTCGACCGATCCGCCAGACTCGTCCGAGTCTGCTGCGTGCTCTTGGACGAGTCCCTCGTACGAACTCTCACCGGCACGCGGATTCCCGATGCAGACCACCAACTCCAGCGCATCCGATGCCGCACGCACGGCGTCGACGTGCATCGCGAAATCCGACTCGTAGATCATGAGGCGTGCACCGCTCGATGCGCCGAGGTACGAAATCTCGGGTGGCGTCAGGCGGAAGTTCGTCGGTACCCAGACGCAACCGAGGCGAAAGGCGACCCAGCAACTTTCGAACAACTGCAGGTTGTTGCGGGACTGCACGAGGATCTTGTCGCCCTTCTTCATGCCCTTGTGGCGCAATGCCGCCACCATGGCGTCGACCCGCGCGTGGATTGCCTTCCAGGTCCAGGTCTCGTCGCCCTGGATCAGACCTGCGTGTTGCGGAAACAACCGGGCCGTTTGCGTCAGCAATTGGCCGAGGTTCATGACTTGAGCCGGGTGCATCGATCAGACCGCTTCGAGCACGCTCAGGTAATTGGCCACTGCAGCGCCGCCCATGTTGAACACCGCGCCCCTTCGCGCGTTCGGCACCTGCATGTCCCCGGCAGTCCCGGACAACTGCATTGCAGCCATGACGTGCTGCGACACGCCGGTGGCCCCGATCGGATGGCCGCGCGATTTGAGGCCGCCCGATGGATTTACCGGCAGTCGTCCCTCCATGCGGGTCACGCCGTCCAGGATGACCCGAGCACCCTGGCCGTGTGGGGCCAATCCCATGGCTTCATATTCGAGCAGTTCCGCAATGGTGAAGCAGTCATGCGTCTCCACGAACTGCAGGTCCGATAACTGCGACTGTGCCGCGGCAAGACCCTCGCTCCAGGCCCGGGTGGCTCCTTCGAATCGCGTCGGATCCCTGCGCGACAGGGGAAGGAAGTCGTTGACCTGCGTGCGCGAGCGCCAACGCACGGGGGACACCTGCGCATTGCCCACGGGCTCCAAAGACAGCACGAGCGCAGCCGCTCCATCCGACACCAGCGAACAGTCCGAGCGCTTGAGAGGTCCGGCGACAAACGGATTCTTGTCGGACACGGTCCGGCAAAAATCGAAGCCGAGATCGCGTTTCATGTGCGCATAGGGATTGCGAACACCATTGATGTGATTCTTTGCAGAGATTGCCGCGAGGGCATCGGACTGATCGCCGAAACGCTCGAAATAGGTCGCCGCGATTTTTCCGAACACTCCGGCAAAGCCTCCCGGCTCGCTGCCCTCTTCCTTGACGTAAGAACACTTGAGGAGCACGGCGCTGATTTCCTTGTTCGGCAGCGTGTTCATCTTCTCGAAGCCGACGACGAGCACCCGCTTCATGCGGCCGCTTTCAAGCGCATCGAGTGCAGCCCAGATCGCAGCGGAACCCGTGGCGCACGCGTTCTCCATGCGCACCGCCGGGGTGAACCGGAATGCCGGGATGGCGACTGCCGCGATCGAGGCACTGAAGTCTTGCGGTACGAATCCGGCATTGAAGGTGCCGACGAATATGCCGTCGATGTCTTTGGGCTCGAGTCCGGCACTCGCCATTGCGGGAAGCGCGGCGTCACGAAACATCTGCTCTATGTCGAGCTGGTCGAGTTTTCCGAAGGGCGTGTGCCCCCAGCCGATGATGTGTGGGGTTGGCATTTGCAGTGTCTTTTGGTGGCGAGAGCGTGCTCGCGGTGAAAGCATCGACCGGCTGTGGCCGGATGCTGGGCCGAACAACCGGCCTTCAAGCGACCTTCAGGCGACCTTGGCGTGTGGCAGCGCGAACATCGACTCCATCTCCGCGCGCAACTTGTAGGCGTCGGTCGACATGTCCATCGCGACGTCGGCCCAGCTCAGGCTCTGGCCCTTCTTGACCGGCCGCAGCACCTTGACGTTGTGGGCCAGACCCAGCGGCAGCCCGCCCATTCGCAATGAACGATCGGCCGGGAGCAATTTGCCCCAGACGGTGTAGCCGCCTTCGCCATCGAGCATCTCGCCCGGCATCAGGTCGCGCTTGGCGGTCGCCACCACGTCGGCGTTCCAGCAGGTCGCGACGCCGGTGGCCTCGCCGCGCAGGGCGACGCTGGCAACCGACACGCCGACCTCCAGCCCGATCAGGTGCCAGCGCTTGTACAGGGTGAAGTAGCGACCGCTGGGGTCGGTGTGCGCGTTGTATTCCTCGAAGCAGTTCTTGATGTAATCGGTCTCGGCTTCGACCGTCACCCACACGCCCATGCGGATGTCGTAAGGGATGCGCCGGCCATCGGCCTCAAGCGACGAGATGACTTCGACCATGCCCTTGCGCTCCAGCACCCCGCCTTCACTTTTCGGCCGCGTCACGACCGGAATGTCTTCCACGCTGGCCGGCGGATAGAGCAACCCGTCGGACGGCACGAAAAGACCGGTGGCGTTGGCCACCGAGGAGCTTTCGATCGACGGCTTGGAGCCGTCGAGAAAGCTGTTGAACATCTTCGGGTTGAGGCCGCCGCGCTCGGCCTGTTCGGGCGTCAGGCCGTAGTTGCCCCAGACCGTCTCGGGCGTCGATTCCGAGAAGTGCGGCAACCACTTGTGGCCGCGACCGGCCGCCACCACCGGAAAGCCACAGGTACGCGCCCAGTCGACCAGGTCGCAGATCAACGCGGGCTGGTCACCGAACGCCAGTGAATAGATCACACCGGCGTCTTGCGCCTTGCGCGCCAGCAACGGGCCGCAGAAAGCGTCGGCCTCTACCGTCACGTTGACCACATGCTTGCCGTGCGCAAAGGCATCCAGGCAGTGCTGCACGGCCGCCACCGGATTGCCGGTGCACTCGACCACGATATCGATGCCGGCGTTGCGCGTGACGGCTTGCCAGTCGTCGGTGATCCAGGTGGCGCCGGTCTTCAGCGCCTCCTGGGCCGAGCGCGCCTGCGTGCGTGCTGGATCCCAGCCGACCCGCGTCAGGCTGGCACGCGCCGCGCTGGGCGAGAGGTCGGCGATGGCGACCAGATGAATGCCGGGCGTTCGCGGAATCTGCGCCAGGTACATCGAACCGAATTTGCCGGCGCCGATCAACCCGATACGGATCGGACGGCCTTCGGCTTCGCGTTGCTGGAGTTTGGAGTGGAGGCTCATCACGCTTCCTTTCAAGCAGTGGTGGCTTCGTCGATGACGTCGAGCGACGTCTGCAGCGCGCTTTCTGGCAAGCCGTGCTGCCACGGCGTGTCGACCGGGTAGGGCTTCAGCAGGCAGTCATCTGGCAGCATCGCGATCGGGGTGAAGTCGCGCTGCGCGATGAACTCGGGCCGCTTGAACCGACGAATATGGTTGCTGACCGCGCACAGGCTCAAGTACACCGCGACACGGTTGAACGGCGACAGGTTGCTGCCCGAAGCGTGCACCAGGCAACTGTGGAACAGGATCATCGAGCCGGCCGGGCCCTTGGGCGAGACGATGCCGCCGTCCTTGCCGCCGGCGCGATCGACCAGTTGCCGGATCAGGTCGTGGTCGACCGTCCAGAGCGGGTAGCTGGTGGTGGTGAGGTCGTGCTTGGCATCGACCACGCCCTTCTTGTGACTGCCCGGGATGAACATCAACGGGCCGTTGTATTCACTCACGTCGTCCAGGAAGATCGCCACGTTCATGGCGCGCTCGGTCGGCATCAGATCGTCGTTGAGCCAAGTACCGTAGTCCTGGTGCCACTGCCACACGTCGCCCTCGAAGGCCATCTTTCCGTTGATCTTGAACTGGTGCATGTAGACCTCTTCCTCGAAGAGATCGGTCACCGGCCCCACCATCCGTGGGTGGCGCGCCAGGCGAGCGAAAGGCTCGCTGATCAGGTGCGCCGCAAAGTTGGTGCGCACGGCATCCTTGCCTTTTTCTCGCACGTTGAATGCCTCGCGGCGGCTGTACAGGTCCGGCACCGCCTCGGTCAGGGTACGGGTTTCTTCGGGCGTGAAATGACCGGGAAAGAACAAGTAGCCGTCGCGATCGAATTGCGCGCGTTGTTCGGGTGTGAGCTTCATCGTGGGTCTCCGGAAAGTGCGGTGGTCGAGGTGGAAAGGGCCGGGGTGTTCAGTCGTTCGGCAAGGCGCCGGCCGAGGTTGGCGCTGGCTTCCGCGCCGTGGTCGTTGCTCAGCCGCGCGGCGCCGTCGGCGTCGCCGGCCGCGATCGCGTCGGCGATCGATTGGTGTTCGTCCCAGAGCGATTCGCGCTGGGTGGCGGACTGCAGCACCGCGCCCATAGCGCGTCGCAGATGGCGCCAGTGGTGATCGGCGCTTTGCCCGATCAGTGCGTTGCCGGATGCGGCGTAGATCGCCTGGTGGAACGCCATGTCGGCATCGAGCATGGCCTCCACGCTGCGGCCGCGCGCGGCACGCCGGCCGCGTTCGATCAGCTTGGGGTCGATACGAAAGCACTGTGCGGCAGCCAGTCGCGCGGCCAGCATGTCGAGGGCGCCCCGCACCTGGTAGACCTTGCGCGTCCACTCGACATCGAGCGGGGCCACCCACACGCCCCGCCCCGGCGCGTCGTGCACGAAGCCGTCTTTCTTGAGCAGCCGCAACGCCTGCAGCACAGGCTGCCGCGACACATTCAAGCGGCGCGCGATGTCCTCCTGGGTCAGTCGTTCACCCGGCGCCAACGAGCCGCTGCTGATGGCGTCGAGCAGCGCCCGGTAGACCTGATCGACCAGGTCGGGGGCGGAGGGAATCTGAACCAGGGAGGTTGCCATGACGTACTTCGAACTCTGTATACAGAGTACCAAGGGTGTCGACGCCCACCTAACGGGTTTCTACGGAGGATGGCGCCGCGCGGCGCAGCCAGCTCCTCAGCGCTGCAACTTGTCCTTGGCGTTCTGTTCTTCGATGCGCTCGCGGGCCGCGATCCAGTCGGCATCGCTCCACTGACGCAGCTCGTAGAAGTTGCCGCCGGTGGCCGCGGCCTGGCCACCGTCCATCATGATCGACTGGCCGGTGAGCCAGTCGCATTGGCCCGGCGCCATCAGGAAGGCTGCGAGGTTTTGCAGCTCGCTCATTTCGCCGACGCGCGCCATCGGGTTGCTGGCCTTGGAGCGCTCACCCGGCTCTTCGCCGGGATTGAGGCGCTTGCTCATGCCCTCGGTCGGGATCTCGCCCGGGCCGACGGCGTTGAGTCGAATGCCGTAGCGCGCCCATTCGATCGCCAGCGATTTGGTCATGACCTCGATGCCGGCCTTGCTCATGGCCGAAGGCACGACATACGGGCCGCCGTTGTCGACCCAGGTGACGATGATGCTCATCACGCTGCGGTACGGGCTGCCCTTTTTCCACTCGCCGGACTTGGCCTGTGCGACCCACCGCTTGCCGACGGCTTGCGTCACGTAGAAGCTGCCATGGAACACGATGTTGGCGACGGCGTCGAAGGCGCGTGGCGACAGGCTTTCGGTCGGGGCGACGAAGTTGCCGGCGGCGTTGTTGACCAGGCCTGTGAGGCCGCCGCTTTCGAACAGGCTTTCGACCATTTCATCGACCGCCTGCGCATTGCGGATGTCGACGCCGAAGGTGTCGATGCGCCGCTCCGGAAAATCCTTGCGCCATTGGGCCGCTGTTTCTTCGAGCACCGACTGACGCCGGCCGCAGATGGCGACATCGGCGCCGAGCGCCAAAAACTTTTCGGACATCGACTTGCCGAGGCCGGTGCCACCCCCGGTGACGAGGATGCGCTGGCCGGTCATGAGAGCGGTCTGGAACATGGTGTTGTCTCCTTCGTTGTAAATCTTGTTTCGGTCGCCGTGAAGCGCTCAGTCGGGCACGAACTTGCTCTTGAACTTGACCTCGTCGGCAACGTCTTCGAGCGTAACGAGCTGGCCCATCTTGTTGTCGACCAGGCGGCAGGCCGCGAAGAGGCTGTAGCGGCCTTTCAGGTAGTAGCTTTCCATGTCGATCAGCATGTACGGATACGGCAGGAAAACCTGGTGCTCGAACACGACGCGATGCACGTTCCGCGGTGAAGGGAACAGCTTGTATTCGTCGGTGACGAGGGATTTGGCGGTGGCGATGACGGCTCCAGAAGCGTAAGCGGGATCAGCGTTGTCAGGATGGGCGGAATTGTTTGCGAAGAAACGCGCGATGGCGACCGATGTGCGCCAGCTGCGCTTCGGCGATGGTGCCGCCGAGGTCGACTTCGTCGCCGTTGAGCACCTCGTTGGCATAGGCCATCGCGCGAGCGACGACATCTTCTTCGGTGACGCCCTGGTCGACTGCCAGATCGAGCGCGACGCGCTTCATGGCGCGTTGCGAGAGCACCCACTGGGCGGCAAAAGCATCCCAGGCAGCAGCCGCTTCCTTGAACTTGTCGCGCTCGGCGAGGATCTGGTCGAGCGGCTTGGCGAGCAGTTCGTTCAGCGTTTGGAGCTGCTCGGACATCACCTCGATTTGCGCATTGGCGGCGAGCAAGGCATCGCCCGCGCCTTCGAGTTTGACGGCACCGGATGACGGCTTGTCGGAAGAGGACATGAAAGTAAGTGGGGGCGCAAAGACTGAAAAGTGGGTGCGACCTCGTTTTGCGGATCGCTTGAGGAGCGATTGTCGCGCGCAGCCCGACGGGCCGCAGCATCGAAAGCGACTTGGCGCTAGAGGCCCGCCATGAAAGTCGTCGGCCCGGCGATTTGCGTGTCGACGTCCTCCGGACGACCCGCCATCACGTTCTTGCTAGCGCTCGAAAACCAGATCACGCAAAACACCAGCGCCACGCAGCCGATGAGCGCGAGGAAGCCGAGCCAGTAGACGAGCGCCAGGGTCACCAGCGGCGTGATCAGGAGTGCAGCGGTTCTGAGCATGGCGCCATCATCGCGCGACTCATCGGAAACGTTGCGTGACAAAGTCGACGCGACGGTGAAATTCGACGCCCAGCCGACGGCCGGTCAAGCGCCCGTCAGCCGCCGACAAGCGCCTGGTAAGCCTTGCGCGTGGCTGGCGCGACCGAATCGAGCGCCAGCGCATACGAGGTCTGGTGCCGTGCCAGCAACCGCGCCGAGGCCACCGACTTCGAGCGGCAGAACCAGTGGCAGGTGTGCTGCATCAAGAACAGTTCCGCCGACATCGTGAACGCCTTGCGCTTGGGCGTCTGGCCGAGCGCGTTGCTGGCGGCGTCGGCAATGCCGTGCGCGTGAATGGCAAAGGCCTTGCGCGCATCGAAGGTCGCGTTGGGGAAAAGCCGGTCGGCCAATGGCAGCGCGAGCGGCAGCTTGCTCGTACGTGTTTGCGCCTCGTCGATGCGCCCGAAGCCGGCGGCAAAGCGGCCGAACTGATCGGCCAGCGCGGCCTCGGCTGTGTTCAACATGCTCCAGATCTGATCGCGACGCTCGGCATCGTCTTCAGCGAGGCATCGCATGTAGCCCTCGGTCAGGTTCTCCATCAGCTTTTCGATCTGGTACTTGCCGAGCTGGCCGCCCAGGAGGGCGATGCGGCGGGCCTGCTCTTTCGATTTGAGGACCCAGGCGGTGACGGCGATCAGGATCACCAGAACAAGAATTTCCATGAGGGCAGCGGGCAAAAAGCGAAGACGCGCAAGGCGGGATTGCAGTGTAGTGAGCGTGGACTGACGACGGGTATCAGCGGGCTTTAGGCGGCATCGGGTGAATCGCATGGGTCGGACTGACCGGCTTTGCCGTCTTCATTGGCCCGCGCGTCCCCGGCAGGCCACCCGCGCGCAACGCAATCAGATCGGTCACCCGCACACCGCCGTACTCGACCCGAATGGCGCCCTGCCCTTCCAGCGTTCGCAGCGCCTCGTTCACCCGCTGGCGCGACAGGCCGATCAGGTACGCCAGCTCTTGTTGCGTGATGCGCAGCAGCTCGCCGACACCCGGGAACAGCACGGGGTTGAACAGCGCCGCCAGGTTGCGGGCGACGCGGGCGTCGGGGTTGTTCAGGCGGTCGGCTTCGCGCGCGGCGATGAACTGGGCGAGCCGCTCGTTGAGCTGGTTCATCACGAAGCGGTTGAAGCCGATCGAGTGGTCGAGAAGCCAGTGGAACTCGTCGATCGGCAGGCCGGCCACCAGGCTGCGCCGCAGTGCCTGGATGTTGTAGCGATAGGGCTCGCGCTTCATCACCGTGCCTTCGCCGAACCAGCCGCCGGGCGGCAGGCCGCTGTAGGTCATCGAGGTGCCGTCGGCGTTGTCGTTGCTCATCTTGAGCAGGCCTTCGACCACGCCGAACCAGTAGGTCGGCGAGCGGCCGACGCGACAGACCAGCTCGCCGGCATCGGCATCGCCGACCACCACGGCGGCTTCGGCGCGCTTACGCTCGGCTGGCGTGAGCGTGTGGAGCCAGGGAATGTTGTCGAGCTCGTGCGGGTGCGCGGCGCGTACCGTGTCGCGAATCGAGCCGCCACTGGCGGTGTTGCCGATCATGGGCTTGGCTTCATCGGGAAAGTCCGGGGAGTACTGTCCCTTAGATTGTCGTTGTAACGACAAGCCGGCGTCAAAGTGGCGCCTACGATCCGGCCCACTGTGCCGACCCTTTCACCCGATTCGCTGCTCGCTCCGGCGTCCATGCCGCCGACCTTCCCCCGCCTGTTGCTGGCGCATGCGCAAGCACGTCCCGACGCGCCGGCTGTGCGCGAGAAAGACCTCGGTATCTGGCAGACGTGGAACTGGCGGGAGACTGCGCAGGAGGTGCGCGAAATCGCCTGCGGACTCGTGAGCCTCGGCTTCAAGACCTTGGACAACCTCGCTATCGTCGGCGCGAATCGGCCGCACCTGTACATGGCGGTCGTCGCGGCGCAGAGCCTGCGTGGCGTGCCGGTGCCGCTCTACCAGGACGCGGTCGCGACCGAGATGGTCTTCATGCTGGAAGACGCATCGATCGAGTTCGTCATCGCCGAAGACCAGGAGCAGGTCGACAAGCTGCTCGAGTGCCGCGAGATCCAGCAAGGCAAGCTGGCCGCGCAAACCGACCTGCCGCAGATTCGCCACATCATCTACGACGACCCCAAAGGCCTGCGTCACTACGACCAGCCGGGGCTGATCGGCTACGAGCAACTGCGCGAATTGGGCCGTGCTTTCGACACGGCGCATCCGGGATTTTTCGACGCCGCGGTGGCGAGTGGCAATGCCGACGATGTCGGCGTGATCCTCTACACCTCGGGCACCACTGGACGGCCCAAGGGCGTGTGCCAGACGCATGCGAGCTTCATCGCCGCAGGTCAGGGCGGCGTGGTGAGCGACAAACTTGGTCCCGGCGACAACATCATGAGTTACCTGCCGATGGCGTGGGTCGGTGACCATCTTTTTTCGGTGGCGCAATGGCTGGTCGGCGGCTTCACGCTGAACTGCCCCGAGTCAGCGGCCACGGTGATGAACGACATGCGCGAGATCGGGCCGAGCTATTACTTCGGCCCGCCGCGCACCTTCGAAGGCTTGCTCACCGCCGTGTCGATCCGCATGGAAGACGCGGCCGCGCCCAAGCGATGGCTGTATGCCAAGTTCATGGCGCTGGCGCAACGCGTCGGTGCCGACATCCTCAACGGCGCGCCGGTCAGTGCAACGGACCGCGCGCTGTACGCGGTCGGTAACCTGATGGTCTACGGGCCGCTGCGCAACGTGCTGGGAATGAGCCGCATCCGTGTGGCGTACACCGCGGGCGCCGCGATCGGCCCCGACCTGTTTCGTTTCTATCGCTCGATCGGCGTCAACTTGAAGCAGTTCTACGGCCAGACCGAAACCTGCGCGTACGTTTGCATGCAGCAGGACGGCAAGGTCAAGCTGCAAACCGTCGGCACCGCAGCGCCGGGGATGGAGCTGCGCATTGCCGACAACGGCGAAGTGCTGGTGCGCGGCGTGTCGGTACTGCAGGGCTACTACAAGCGGCCCGACGCGACAGCCGAAGTGCTCGATGCCGACGGCTACTTTCACACCGGCGATGCCGGCGTGCTCGACAGCGAAGGCCACCTGCGCATCATCGATCGCGCCAAGGATGTGGGTCGCATGGCCGGTGGCGCGATGTTCGCGCCCAACTACATCGAGAACAAGCTCAAGTTCTTTCCGCAGATCAAGGAAGCGGTGTGCTTCGGCGATGCACGCGAAACGGTGTGTGCGTTCGTCAACATCGACTACGAAGCGGTCGGCAACTGGGCCGAGCGGCGCGGACTGGCGTATGCCGGCTACGTGGACCTGGCCGGCAAGCCCGAAGTGCTGACGCTCATCGCCGGCTGCATCGGCAAGGTCAACGCTGATCTGGCGGGCGAGCCCGGCATGGCCGACACGCAGATCGCGCGCTTCCTGGTGCTGCACAAGGAACTCGACCCCGACGACGACGAGATGACTCGCACCCGAAAGGTGCGGCGCAGCTTCATCGCCGAAAAGTACGCGGTGCTGATCGAGGCGCTCTACACGGGCAAGACAGAGCAGTTCATCGAGACGCAAGTGAAGTTCGAAGACGGCCGCACCGGATCGGTCAGCGCGACGCTGCAGATCGTCGATGCGAAGCGGTTTGCCGAAGTGAAGGCGGCTGCATGAGCGCCGCGCCGGGCCGCCCCGGGCAAGCAAATAGAAAAGTCGGCGAGGTCATCCTCGACGTGCAGAACATCTCGCTCAGCTTCGGTGGCGTGAAGGCGTTGACGGACATCAGCTTCGATGTGCGCGAGCACGAGGTGCGCGCCATCATCGGGCCGAACGGCGCGGGCAAGAGCTCGATGCTCAACTGCATCAACGGCGTGTACCAGCCGCAGCAAGGCTCCATCACCTTTCGCGGCCAGACCTTCACGCACATGAACTCGCGCCAGGTAGCCGAAATGGGCGTGGCGCGCACCTTCCAGAATCTGGCGCTCTTCAAGGGCATGAGCGCGCTCGACAACATCATGACGGGCCGCAACCTGAAGATGAAGAGCAGCCTGCTCGCGCAAGCCTTTCGCAATCCGTTCGGCTGGGGATCGGCCGAACGCGAAGAGCTGGAGCAGCGCGAATTCGTCGAACGCATCATCGACTTCCTGGAGATCCAGCCGTTTCGCAAAACGCCGGTGGGGCAGCTGCCCTACGGCTTGCAGAAGCGCGTCGACCTCGGACGCGCGCTCGCGATGGAGCCGCAGGTGCTGCTGCTCGACGAGCCGATGGCCGGCATGAACGTGGAAGAGAAGCAGGACATGAGTCGCTTCATCCTCGACGTCAATGACGAGTTCGGCACCACCATCGTGCTGATCGAGCACGACATGGGCGTGGTGATGGACATCAGCGACCGCCTGGTGGTGCTCGACTACGGCAAAAAGATCGGCGACGGCACGCCTGACGAAGTGCGCAACAACGAAGACGTGATCCGGGCGTACCTGGGCGTGGAACATTGACATGGGCTTTTTTCTTGAGACCCTGTTCGGCGGCCTGATGGTCGGCATGCTCTACGCCCTGGTCGCGCTGGGCTTCGTACTGATTTTCAAGGCATCGGGCGTCTTCAACTTCGCCCAGGGTGCGATGGTGTTGTTCGCGGCGCTGGCGATGGCGCGGTTCTCCGAATGGTTCCCGCTGTGGTTCGGCTTCAGCAGCCTGGTACTGGCCAACATCCTGGCGTTCATCGCGGCGGCCCTGTGCATGGTCGGCGTCGCCTGGCTGGTCGAGCGCTTCGCGTTGCGGCGCCTTGTCAATCAGGAAGGCATCACGTTGTTGATGGCGACGCTTGGCATCGGCAACGTGCTCGACGGCGCGGGGCAACTCATCTTCGGCAGTGCGGCCTACAAGATCGATGTCGGCATGCCGAAAGATCCGCTGCTGGTACTGGAGAACATCTTTGAAGGCGGCTTGCTGTTGAACAAGGAAGACATGTATTCGGCGGTCGCTGCGGCAACGCTGGTCATCCTGCTCACCCTGTTTTTCCAGAAGACGCGCACCGGTCGCGCGCTGCGCGCCGTGGCCGACGACCATCAGGCGGCACAGTCGATCGGCATTCCGCTCGGGCGCATCTGGGTCATCGTGTGGTCGGTCGGTGGCATCGTGGCGCTGGTGGCGGGCGTGATCTGGGGCAGCAAGCTCGGCGTGCAGTACTCGATCTCGCTGGTCGCGCTGAAGGCGTTTCCGGTGGTGATCCTCGGTGGGCTTACCTCGGTGCCGGGCGCCATCCTGGGCGGACTGATCATTGGCGTCGGCGAGAAGCTGTCCGAGATCTATCTCGGCCCTTACGTGGGCGGCGGCATCGAAAACTGGTTCGCCTATGTGCTTGCGCTCGCAGTTCTGTTGATCCGCCCGCAAGGTCTGTTCGGCGACAAGATCATCGACCGCGTCTGACGAAACCGCCACTATGTTCTACAGAGAAAACGGTCAATTCAAGAGCAGCTACCGGGCCGACCTGGCGCTGTTCCCGATCGCGCAAGACCGCTGGGCGATGCTGGCGCTGGCGGTCATCGCGTTCGTCGTGGTGCCGCTCACGGTGAGCGACTACAGCTTTCGCGCGGTGCTGATCCCTTTTCTGATCCTCGCGCTGGCGGCCATCGGGCTCAACATCCTGGTCGGGTATTGCGGGCAGATCTCGCTCGGCACGGGCGCCTTCATGGCGATTGGCGCGTACGCGGCCTTCAACCTGCAGGCGCGCGTCGAGGGCATGCCGCTGCTGATCGCGATCCTCGGCGGCGGGCTGGCGGCCACGGTGCTGGGCGTTCTTTTCGGCATACCGAGCTTGCGCATCCGCGGGCTGTACCTGGCGGTCGCGACGCTCGCTGCGCAGTTCTTCATCGACTGGTTCACCAACCGGGTGAAGTGGGTCACCAACGACTCGTCTTCCGGCTCGGTCAGCGTGCGTACCTTGCAGATGCTGGGCTTCGAATTCAACACGCCGGTGCAGAAGTATTTGCTGTGCCTCGGCTTCGTCGTGGTGTTCGGCCTGCTCGCCAAGAACCTGGTGCGTGGGGCCATCGGCCGCGAGTGGATGGCGATGCGCGACATGGACGTGGCGGCCGCCGTCATCGGCATTCGACCGGTCTACGCCAAGCTCACTGCCTTTGCAGTCAGCAGCTTCATCGTCGGCGTGGCCGGTGCGCTGTGGGGCTTCGTGCATCTGGGCGCGTGGGAGCCGGCTGCCTTCGGCATCGACAAGTCGTTCCAGCTGCTCTTCATGATCATCATCGGCGGGCTCGGATCGATTGCCGGCGCCTTCTTTGGCGCTGCCTTCATCGTGATGCTGCCGCTGCTTCTGAACTATGTGCCGCACTGGCTCGGCCTGTCGATATCGACCGCCACGGCGTCGCATCTGGAGCACATGATTTTTGGCGCGTTGATCGTCTTCTTCTTGATCGTCGAGCCACACGGACTGGCGCGGCTGTGGTCGACGGCGCGACAGAAGCTGCGGCTGTGGCCCTTCCCGCATTGACCGCACTGAACCCGCTCACTCACCGTTTTCAACGTCGTTCCAACCCTGCACTTTTATGTGCTCAATAAAAGGAGACAAGCCATGAGATTGATGAACTTCGCTCGCACCGCGGCCTTTGCCGCCGCGGCACTGTCGATGGTCGCTGCGACCTCGATTGCCCAGGCGCAGACGGCCGAACAATTCGTGCCGCTGCTGGTGTACCGCACCGGTCAGTTCGCTCCCCTGGGCATCCCGTGGGCCGACGGCAAGCAGGACTACTTGAAGCTCGTCAATGCGCGTGATGGTGGCGTCAACGGCGTCAAGCTGACGTACGAAGAATGCGAGACGGCATACGACGCGGCCAAGGGCGTGGAGTGCTACGAGCGCCTGAAGGGCAAGGGCACCGGCGCCTCGGGCTTCGATCCGCAATCGACCGGCATCACCTTTGCCGTCACCGACAAGGCCTACGCCGACAAAGTGGCGATCGAGACCCCCGGCTACGGCCTGTCGCAGTCGGTCGATGGCACCGTGTTCGAGTGGAACTTTCCGTTGCTCGGCACCTACTGGACTGCTGCCGACGTGATGATCCAGGACATCGCCAAGAAAGAAAAAGGCAACCTCAAGGGCAAGAAGATCGCGCTGGTCTATCACGACTCGCCTTATGGCAAGGAGCCGATCCCGCTGCTGCAAAAGCGCGCTGCGGCCGATGGTTTCGAGCTTTCGCTGTTCCCGGTCACGCCGCCCGGCGTCGAGCAAAAGTCGGTCTGGCTGCAGATTCGCCAGCAGAAGCCCGACTACGTTTTGTTCTGGTCGGCCGGCGTGATGACGCCCGCCGGCATCCGTGAAGCACAGGCTAGCGGCTTCCCGCGCGAGAAGATGTACGCGATCTGGTGGGCCGGCTCCGATCACGACGTGAAGGACATCGGCGCCGGCGCCAAGGGCTACAACGCCATCACCATCCACAACAGCGCAGCCAAGGACAAGGTGCAGGACGACCTCAAGAAGTTCGTCTACGACAAGGGTCAGGGCACCGGTGCGGCCGACGGCGTCGGCACGCTGGCGCACACGCGCGGCATGATGATCTCGATGCTGCAGGTCGAGGCCATTCGCGCCGCGCAAGAGAAGTACGGCAAGGGCAAGTCGCTGACGTCCGAGCAGGTGCGTTGGGGTTATGAAAACCTCGACCTCACGGCCGACAAGCTCAAGGCGCTGGGCTTCGGCGAAATCATGCGGCCGGTCAAGACATCCTGCAGCAACCACATGGGCACCGACTGGGCGCGCATCGTGACGTGGGACGGCAGCAAATGGGAGAACAAGTCCGACTGGTACCAGTCGGACAAGAAGTTCATCGACCCGCTGGTCAAGGAGTTCTCCGAAAAGTACGCCAAGGACAAGAACGTCAAGGCGCGTTCTTGCAGCTGAGGCTGCAAGCTTCCAAGCGACAGCGAACTACCGCGTAAAGAACGCCCATGGAATCTTCAGCCACATCCATTGCATCGACGGCCAGGCCGATGCTCGAAGTCAACGGCATCGAGGTGATCTACAACCACGTGATCCTCGTGCTCAAGGGTGTGTCGCTGAAGGTGCCGGAGGGCGGCATCGTGGCGCTGCTCGGCGGCAACGGCGCGGGCAAGACGACGACCTTGCGGGCGGTGAGCAACCTGCTGCTGGCCGAGCGCGGCGCGGTGACCAAGGGCACGATCGAGCTGCGTGGTGAACGCATCGAAGCGCTGACGCCCTCGGCCCTGGTCAAGCGCGGGCTGGTGCAGGTCATGGAAGGCCGGCACTGCTTCGCGCACCTGACCATCGAAGAGAACCTGATGACGGGCGCCTACACGCGTACCGACGGCAAGGCCGCCATCGCCGAGACGCTGGAGAAGGTATACGCCTACTTTCCGCGCCTGAAAACGCGCCGCACTTCGCAGGCGGCGTACACCTCAGGCGGCGAACAACAGATGTGCGCCATCGGCCGCGCGCTGATGGCAGCACCCAACATGGTGCTGCTCGACGAACCGTCGATGGGCCTTGCGCCGCAGATCGTCGACGAGGTGTTCGGCATCGTCAAAGACCTGAACGAAAAAGAGCGCGTGACCTTTTTACTCGCCGAACAAAACACCAACATGGCACTGCGCTACGCCGACTACGGCTACATCCTGGAAAACGGCCGCATCGTGATGGACGGCGAGGCGAAGAGCCTGCGCGAGAACGAAGACGTCAAGGAGTTCTACCTCGGCGTCGGTGGCGCAGACCGCAAGAGCTTTCGCGACGTGAAGAGCTACAAGCGCAGAAAGCGGTGGTTGGCATGACGACAGATTTTTACGACGCGCTCGAAGTGCGCGACCCGGCCGAACGCGAGCGCGACTTGCTCGCTGCATTGCCCAAACAGATCATGCAGGCGCAGACTGCCGCGCCGGCCTTCGCGAAGATTCTCGATGGCGTGAAGCCGGCCGACATCACGTCGCGCGAAGCGCTGTCCCGGTTGCCGGTCACACGCAAATCGGAACTGCTCGCGCTGCAGAAAGAACGACGCGCGAACGACCCGTTCGGCGGCTTCGCGGCCATCGCGCGTGGCTCGCGCATGCCGCGCGTGTTCGCGAGCCCCGGCACCATCTACGAGCCCGAAGGCGAAGCACGCGACTACTGGCGGACGGCACGCGCGTTGCACGCGGCGGGCTTTCGCAGCGGCGAGCTGGTGCACAACTGCTTTAGCTATCACATGACCCCTGCGGGCTCGATCATGGAAAGCGGCGCGCACGCGATGGGCTGCACGGTGTTTGCCGGCGGCATCGGCCAGACCGAGCAGCAGGTCGACGCCCTGGTCGATCTTCAGGCCGAAGGCTACGTTGGCACGCCGAGCTTCCTGAAGATCATTCTCGAGAAGGCTGCAGAGCTGAAAACGCCGCTCCCCAGACTCAAAAAAGCGCTCGTGTCGGGCGAGGCTTTTCCACGCAGCCTGCGCGACTGGATCGATGCGCACGGAGTGCACGGTACGCAGTGCTACGCAACGGCCGACTTGGGCCTGGTCGCTTACGAGACGAGCGCGCGCGAAGGCCTGGTGCTCGATGAAGGCGTGCTGGTGGAGATCGTGCGGCCCGGCACCGGCGACCCCGTGCCCGATGGCGAGGTCGGCGAGATCGTGGTGACCACCTTCAATCGAGACTACCCGCTGGTGCGCTTCGGCACCGGCGACTTGTCTTCAGTGTTGGCCGGCGATTGCCCCACCGGCCGTACCAACAAACGTATCAAGGGATGGCTCGGCCGCGCCGACCAGACCACCAAAGTGCGCGGCATGTTCGTCCACCCTTCGCAAGTGGCGGACATCGCAAGCCGGTTTCCGGAAGTGCGGCGCGCACGTCTGGTGGTCGAAGGCGAGATGGGCGACGACCGCATGACGCTCAAACTGGAGTGCGACGGCGCACCCGAAGGCCTCGAAGCGCGCGTGGCAGAAACGATTCGCGAAGTCACGAAGCTGCGCGGCGCGGTCGAATGCGTAACGCCGAACAGTCTTCCGAACGATGGCAAGGTGATCGAAGACGCGCGCAGCTACAAGTAAGCCGCGCGCCGCAGCCGGGCGCTTCAATGGATCTCTTGCGCAATCCGGACCCGCGCCATCACTGGCGGGATCTCCTCGACCGCGATCAGTTCCGTGTCGAGGCTGGCAGCCACCGTGTCTGCAAGCTCGTCCCCGGAACGCCAGGCCGCCTCGACCGTGCCTGCGCCGAATGAATCTCCGCAAACGCCCAGGCCGATCACCGGATCCCACCAGCATTCGGAGCGCCCCGACGATGGCTGTCCAAGTGAGGCATACAGCCAGCGATGCACGCCGACATGCTGCCACTCGCGCTGCGAATCCGGAGGCATCAACGCGGTGAGTGCAGCACGCAACATCTGCACGACGGCTTTGGGATCGTCTTCCAGATGCGCCTCGCTCCAGGCGGCCGTGGCGTGGGCTATCCAACTGGCACAGCCGACAGCGCCGTCGCGACCCGGCTTGCGGTCGTTGCGCGTCACCACTGCGAGGGGGCCGTTTTCCGGCTCGGCGGCATCCCAGGGCCAATCGACATCGTCGGTGACGGCCATCAGCGTCCAGCATGGCGTCATGGGAACGGCTGCAAGTGCATCGGCCCAATCGTCCTTGTGTCCCGCCAACAACAGCGCGGCCTGGGCTGGCGGCATGGCCAGCATCACATGGTCGAACAATCCAGCCGACTCGCCGTCCGAAAATACGAGGCGCCAACCATCGACCCCCCGCTGCAGCCTTTGCACTTGTTGGCCCATGCGCATGGGCACGCCGCCGAGCAGGTTTCGGCAGAACGAAGGCATGTCGGGAACCGGCATGACCCGAAGCCGCATCCTCGGCTCGGGGAACGCCGCATACACCCGCTGCTGCCAAAACTCGGCTTGCCCAGCCGCCTCTGCGCGAGCGACGACCGCCCGGAAGCGCGGGCTTTGCGCACTGAACTGTTGCGCTCCATGGTCGAGATCGGTCGACCTCTCGACGCCTAAAGCGTCGGTCCATTGAACGCGTCGGGTGGCCATTCGACCGCCGACGTTGTTCGATTTCTCGAACAGCGTGACGTCGTGCCCGGCACGCAGGAGCGCCGCGGCGCAGGACGTCCCGGCTATTCCCGCCCCAATGACCGCGATGGCGGGACGAATTTTGCGGCTTGACATCGGTTTTTCCTTTTGGAGATGGAAGGTGAATCAGAGACGGCGAACAAGTGCGCCGAAGGCGCCCGAGCCGCTTTGCACCGGACGCGGTTCGCCCGCGTGCTCGTTGGTGGTGTCGACCGGGGCCGCTGAGGTCGCGGGCAATTCGGACGGCGTCTTGCGCCAGAGTGGCCGGACCGCCAGAAAGCCGCGATAAGCGAAATCGAGCACGATGGGCATCGGACCGAACGAAACGATGTGCCCCAGCCACGCTGTGCGGGGCAGTGCTTGCCACAAGACGCCGAAGCCGCGGGCACCGTCCGCGAGCGTTCCGTCGGGCCGGCGCACGTGGAAACGTTTCAAGGCGGCAGCGCGGGTCAGGTCTGGCCCGAGCTCCGCGTCGGCGCAGCTCGAAGCGTCGATCCACTGGCAGGTGTCCGCACCCGGTTGACGGCGGTAATAAGCGATCTCGCTGGAGCAAACCGGACACGCGCCGTCGAAGTACACAACCACTTCATTTTGTGTGACAACGTTCTCTTGAGTCATATTTGCACCTGTTTTGAACACTTCTTGAATCGAATATTAGCCAGATAACCTTGTCACGTACGGTTTATGACACGCTATTTGCACGTATCTTAGAGATTAGCGATTCAAATCCACTTCATTCTTTCGCTATGATGCGTAGGCAATAGCCTCTTCAACTTCCCGACCATGCCGCTCAACACTGACCCCATCGACCCCACGCCAAACGCAAGCCTTCGAAGCGGAACGGCTGCGCGCCTGGCCGGGCTGCCGGTAGCAACACTTCGCGTTTGGGAGCGCCGCTACGACGTGGTGTCAGCATCAAAAACGTCGACCGGGCAGCGCCTTTATTCGAGCCATGACGTGTCACGTCTCAAGTTGCTTCGACAACTCACCCACAACGGGCACGCCATCGGAACGATCGCCAACCTCGAGCTCGCCGCCCTCCAGTCGCTCGGCGAGGGGGTTTCTATCGCCATCTCAGGTGCTCCGGTCGCGATCCGAAGCGTTGTCGTCGTCGGTCGCAGTGCGGCGCACAAACTGGAGTCGGTCATGGGGTACGAGTTGCGGGCGGTTTACGAAGACCTGGAACAGGCCGAGTTGCATCCGACTGCTGAAGGCAGCATCGACGTCTTGCTTGTCCGGCTCGCGTCGCTGCAACCCGCATCGGTCGATCGCGTGCTGGCGCTCGCCAAGTCCCTCAACGCCGGCACGACGGCAGTCCTTTACAACTTCACCGCCGAGGGCACTGTCGAGGCGTTGCGCAAGGTGGGGGTAAGGGTCTGCCGCGAACCTGCCACTGCCCGCGATCTTTCGCAACTGATGCGAAACGAGTCCGACACCGCATTGCCCGTCAACATGGAATGGCACGCTGCACCGCGACGGTTCAGTGACGAAAAACTGACTGAATTTGCCGAGCGCCCTTCGACGATCGCGTGCGAGTGCCTTCGACATGTGGCCGAGATTGCGCTGCAACTCGCGGGATTCGAACGCTACAGCGTGGATTGCGCCTCGTCGAACGCCGCCGACGCTGCATTGCACAAACATCTGACGGCAGTGGCCGGCGCCGCACGCACGTCCTTCGAGCAGGCGCTGCAAAAAGTGCTGGCGCACGAAGCGCGTGGCCGAGCACCAATCTAAGGGCTAGTCGGTATAGGTCAGGGTCTGGTCAGCCGATACCATCGGCATTTTTCATCCGGGAGACACCCATGAAGACCTTGTTTGCGATCGCCGCAATGGCACTGACCGTCGTTGCGACACATGCCCAGACCTACCCGAACGCAAGGACGGTGACCATCGTCGTTCCGTTTGCCGCCGGAGGGCCGACCGATCGCGTGGCGCGTGACCTGGCTGAAGCCCTTGCCAAGCCGCTCGGCACCAACATCGTGGTCGACAACGTGGCGGGCGCGGGCAGTTCCATCGGCACCGCCAAGGTGGCGCGGGCCACCCCTGACGGCTACACGCTGCTGCTCAACCACATCGGCATGTCGACGATGCCTGCGCTCTACCGCAAGCTGCCGTTCAACGTCGAGACCGACTTCGAGTACCTCGGCATGATCAACGAGGTGCCGATGACGCTCATAGGCAAGCCCCAGCTGCCGGCCAACAACTTTCAGGAATTGCAAACCTGGATCGGCCAGAACAAGGGAAAGATCAACCTCGGCAACGCCGGACTGGGTGCCGCATCGCAACTCTGTGGCCTCTTGTTCCAGAGTGCGATGAAGGTCGAGATGACGCCTGTGCCCTACAAAGGCACCGCGCCTGCCATCGCGGACCTGATGGGCGGCCAGATCGACCTGCTATGCGACCAGACCACCAACACCACCGGCCAGATCACGGCAAAGACCGTCAAGGCCTATGCCGTGACCACGTCCAAGCGCCTGACGACCCCGGCGCTCAAAGGCCTGCCGACGCTCGCCGAGTCGGGCCTCAAGGATTTCGAGGTAACCATCTGGCACGGGCTCTATGCGCCCAAGGGCACCCCGCCGGAAGTGACCAAAAAGATCAACGAGGCACTGAAAGCCGCGCTCAAGGACCCCGCTTTCATCAAGCGCGAAGAAGACCTCGGCGCCGTTGTGATGGCCGACAAGCGCGTCGAGCCGGCAGACCACAAGAAGTTCGTGGCTGCCGAGATCGCCAAGTGGGGCCCGATCATCAAGGCCGCCGGCGCTTACGCCGACTAGCGTGTTGCGCGCGCCCTCAGGGTGCGCCAACTACTTCGGCCGGATGGCATCGGCCGTGCCTTGAATGAACGCCTTGATTTTCTCGACGTCTTCCATCGTCAGCTTGCCGGTGAAGTCGGGCATGCCGCGTTCCATGGCAGCGCCATGGAAGACGAACTTGTCGAGGTTTTCGATGTAGCTCGAGTTCATATAGCCGAGGTTGGGAATGTTGCCGCCGCGGTCCACGCCCGGCACACCGTGGCAGAACACGCAGTTGCTCACGTACAGGTAGGTGCCGGCCGTGACGTTGGCCGGGTCGTACTTGACGCCCTGCACCAGCTTGTCCATTCGGTACTGGACGAAGTCGGGCTTGGCCGCGTTGCCGCCCGCCGCGAAGGTGTAGACGGTGCCCGGCCCGTTGGTCTCGGTCGCGCGCTGCGCCAGGCCGTAGACACCGCCCCATCCCACCGCGATCGATACGTACTGCTTGCCGTCGACCATGTAGGTCGACGGTGCGGCGACGATCCCGGTGCCGGTCGGTGTTTCCCAGAGCTTGTCGCCGGTCTTTGCGTTGTAGGCGACCATTCGCCCGTCGGCCGTGCCCTGAAAGACAAGGTTGCCTGCCGTCGTCAGCGTGCCGCCGTTCCATGGCGAGACGTGCTCCACGCCCCACACCTCCTTCTGCGCGACCGGGTCCCAGGCCACCAGACGCCCGCTCGGCTTGCTGGTCGGTGGCTCCACATTAGCGAACTTGGCGGTGTTCCAGCCCAGTGCCGCATGCGGACGGCCGGGGGCGTTTTCATTGAACTTCCAGTCCTTGTCGTCCATCAGGTTGAGCGGGACGTGTTGCGACGGCAGGTAGGCCAGGCCGGTCATCGGGTTGAACGACATCGGTTGCCAGTTGTGCGCACCGAAAGGGCCGGGAATCGCATCGTTGGGCTTGGTGCCGTCGCGCGCCGCGGCCACGCCGATCGGCCGGCCGTCCTTGCCGTAGCCGGTCGCCCAATTCACCTCGGTGAAATTCTTCGCTGAAATGAACTTGCCGTTGGTGCGGTCGAGCACGAAGAAGAAGCCGTTCTTGGGCGCGTGCAGGATCACCTTGCGCGGCTTGTTGTCGATCTTGATGTCGGCCAGGATCATCGGCTGCGTCGAGGTGTAGTCCCAGTTGTCGCCGGGCGTTTCCTGGTAGTGCCAGACGTACTTGCCGGTATCCGGATTGAGCGCGACGATCGACGCCAGGTACAGGTTGTCGCCGCCACCCGGGCTGCGCGCCTTGTGCGACCACGGCGAGCCGTTGCCGGTGCCGACGTACATGAGGTTGAGTTCGGGGTCGTAGGTGATCGAATCCCACGCGGTGCCACCGCCGCCGGCTTTCCAGTATTCGCCCGAAGGGTCCCAGGTCTTGGCCGCCTTGGCCATCGATGCGTCTTCGAACGGTTTCGACGGATCGCCCGGCACGATGAACCAGCGCCACTTCTGGTCGCCGGTGGCAGCGTCGTAAGCAGTGACGTAGCCGCGCACGCCGTACTCGGCGCCGCCGTTGCCGATGACGACCTTGCCCTTGAACACGCGCGGCGCGCCGGTGATGGTGTACGACTTGCTGTGGTCGACGATAGTGTCCTTCTCCCACACGGTCTTGCCCGTCGCCGCATCGAGCGCGATGAGGCGACCGTCGTAAGACGCAACGTAGACCTTGCCCTGCCACAGCGCGACGCCGCGATTCACCACATCGCAACAGCCCTTGAAACCTTTCGCCTTATCGACCTTGGGGTCGTAAGTCCACAACGCCTTGCCGGTGCGCACGTCGATCGCGTGCACCACGCTCCAAGACGCGGTGACGTACATGACGCCATCGACCACCAGCGGCGTGGCCTCGACACCGCGCGTCGATTGCAGGTCGTACGACCAGACCAGCCCCAGGTCCTTCACGTTGCTGGCGTTGACCTGGTCGAGCTTGCTGAAGCGCGTCTCGGCGTAGTCGAGGCCGTAGCTCGGCCAGTCGGGCGTCTTGGCGGCATTGGCGCGCATGAAGGCAGCGTCGACCTTCGACGGCGGTTTGGTCGGTGGTTTGTTCTGCGCTGTGGCGGCAGCGCCGGCCAGGCACAGCAGCGCGCCGAGCATGCGCACGGCATGGGGGATCTTCATCGTGATGTCTCCTGTCGTTGTGCCCTAGAGGATCGCGCGCACGGCGCCTTTGTTCATCTTCGGGAATTCCCTGAAGCACGACTGTTCCATTGCGGAACACATTCGGACATGTCCTTGACGACCACCCGCACCACGCGAGCGCCCTGGCAACTCTTCGCAAACACGGCCGCAGAGCGGACCGCATTGGCGCGCCGGCAGTTTTTCGAAGAAGGCGTGCGGCCCTCGGGCCTGGTCGGCGAGGCGGTGATCCAGTCGTGGATGCGCTGCAACCGCGCGCATGAAAACACGCGCCGCGCAGTGGTGTTCGATGCCGTCACGCCGAGCCGCCTGCACGCCACGCTCGGCCGCAACCGCGAGTTGCTGGCGGCCGCGCAGATCGACTTGCACAGCATGGAAAACGCCCTCGCCGGCACCGATTGCCGCGTGCTGTTAACCGACGCGCAAGGCGTGATCGTGCATGCGACACAACACGATGCGGCCGCGCAGCAACCCATCCTGCGACAGACCGCGCGCGTCGGCATCAACATCGCCGAGAGCGTGATCGGCACCAGCGCGCCGGGCATCGTGGCCGCCACCGGCCAGGCCTGCACGGTGAACGGTGCCGAGCACTACTACGACTGCCTCAGCACGATGCAATGCGCCGCCGCACCGATCCGCGATGTGCATGGCCATCTTGCCGGCGTGCTCGACGTCACCGCCGAATCGCGGCGCTTCGGCTTCGATGCGGCGTCGATGGTCGCGCTCTTCGCCACCACCATCGAGAACCGGCTGCTGCAGGCGCAGTCGCACGACCATCTGGTGCTGCGCTTTCAGGCCAGCCCCTCGCTCTTCGGCACGCCGCTCGAAGGGCTGGCCGGTATCGCGACGGATGGCACGGTGGCATGGATGAACACCGCCGGTGCGGGCCTGATTCAACCGCGGCATTGCGATGAGAGTGGCCCGGGCGATGTCGAGCGATTGTTCGGACTCGACCTGCGCGCGTTGCTTCGGCTCGGGCGCAGCAACGGGCCGCAACCGGTGCGGCTGACGAGCGGCTTGTCGGTCTGGCTGCAGGCGACATGGCAAGGGCGCGACGGCATCGACTTCAGGCATGCGACGCCTCTGCGGGCGGCACGGATCGCCGACGCCGGACGCGCGATCCAGGGCATTGAAGTTGCAGAGGCAGCCGCCTCGACAACAACGATGAAGACAACAACGACGCCGGCCGACACGCCAGTCATTCCTGCAGCCGCATCACCTTCAGAAGCAGACACGTTGCGCGGCCATAGCCGCAAGCTGATCGAAGACGCGCTCGCCGCGCACGGCGGCAACATCGCGCAGGCTGCACGCCAGTTGAAGGTATCGCGCGGCATGCTGTATCGGCGGCTGTATCGGTGGTCGCACACCGACTGCGTCGTCCCTGACACCAACACGTCAGCCGGGTAAGCCCGCTCACGACCACGCGTCACGGTCGATACGATCTGCCGGCTTGCGCAGGCGGTTCTGCGCTGGAGCCGATATGGATTTGCTGGTGTCAGAAGACAAACGACGTGCGCTCTACCGCACGATGGTGCGCATTCGCGCTTTCGAGAATGCGGCGGAGATCGCCAGCCAGGGGGGCGTGAGCGCTTATGGGCAAGAGGCGGCAGGCCTCGTCAAGGTGCGCGGCCCGCTGCACTTGTCGACCGGACAGGAGGCGGTACCTGCGGGTGTCTGCGCGCACTTGAACGTTACGGACTACCTCACCTCGACGCACCGCGGCCACGGCCACACGCTGGCCAAAGGAGCCGACCTGACGCGAATGATGTGCGAGCTGTTCGGCAAGGCGACCGGCTTCAACGGCGGCAAAGGCGGCTCGATGCACATCGCCGATTTCTCGGTCGGCATGCTTGGCGCCAACGGCGTGGTAGCGGCGGGTCTGCCCATCGCTGTCGGCGCGGCGCACGCGCAAAAGTTGCAGAAGCGCGACGCCATCACCGTCTGCTTTTTTGGCGATGGCGCAATCAACCGCGGGCCCTTTCTGGAGTCGCTCAACTGGGCGCGGGTCTACGGCTTGCCGGTACTGTTCGTCTGCGAAGACAACCGATGGAGCGCCACCACCGCGAGCGGTCCGATGACCGCGGGTGATGGCGCGTCAGCGCGTGCGCAATCGATGGACATCGCGGCCACGCAGGTCGACGGCAACGATGTGTTCGCGGTGCATGCGGCGGCCGCGAGGCTCGTCGCCGAAGTGCGAAGCGGCGGCGGGCCGCGCCTGCTGCACGCGCTCACCTACCGCGTCAAAGGCCACGTGTCGGTCGACCCTGCGGCCTATCGCGACCCTGCCGAACTGGCGGCGGCACTCGAGACCGACCCGATCTCCAATGCGCGCGCGCAATGCCTGAAGGCGGGCATCACCGCCTCTGCACTGGACGGCATCGATGCCGAGGCGCATGCCGAAGTCGAAGCCGCTCTCGCTGCCGCCGACGCTGCGCCGTGGCCCGAGCCTAGCGCCGCCTACACCGACATCCAGACCATCGGAGCCGGCCAATGGCATTGATCGAACTCAGCTACGCCGAAGCCGCCGCGCTTGCGGTGCAGCATGAAATGGAAGCCGACGCCAACGTCGTCGTGATCGGCGAAGACGTCGGCCGCGGCGGCATCTTCGGCCAGTACCGGGGACTGCAGCAGCGCTTCGGACCCGACCGCGTGATCGACACGCCGATCAGCGAGGCCGCCATCATGGGCGCCGGCGTCGGCATGGCGCTCGCGGGCTTGCGGCCGGTGGTCGAAATGCGCGTGGTCGACTTCGCGCTGTGCGGCATGGACGAACTGGTCAACCAGGCCGCCAAGAACCGCTTCATGTTCGGCGGCCAAGGGCGCGTGCCGCTCGTGGCGCGCATGCCGGGCGGCATCTGGGACGCCTCCGCCGCGCAGCATTCGCAGTCGCTCGAAGCCTGGTTCACGCACCTGCCCGGCGTGGTCGTGGTGAGCCCGTCGACACCGCAAGACAACTACAGCCTGCTGCGCGCCGCGCTGCAATGCGGCGACCCGGTGGTCTACATCGAGCACAAGGCGCTGTGGGGCGCACGTGGCCCGGTCGACGCTGCTCTGCAGGTGCCCCTCGGCCAGGCCGCGCGGCGGCGCAGCGGCGACACGCTGACGATGGTCAGCTGGGGCAAGCAGCTGCTGGCTTGTGCCGCCGCGTGCGACGCGCTGTCCGATCAAGGCGTGACGGTCGATCTGCTCGACCTGCGCACGCTGTGGCCGTGGGATCGCGACACCGTGCTCGCATCGTGTGCCCGAACGAAGCGCTTGCTGGTCGTGCACGAGGCGGTGCAAGCGGCCGGCTTCGGTGCCGAGATCGCAGCGTCAGCGGCAGAGGCCACCGGTTGCACGATCGCACGGCTCGGTGCGCCACGCATTCCCGTTGGCTATGCGGCGGTGCTCGAAGCGCAGTCGCGCGTAAGCGCCGATGCGATCGTGGCCGCGGCACGCGCGCTGGCAGAACGCGGCGCCTGAGGGGCTGAACGCATCGAAAAACGCTTCGGGGCCGCATCGCGCGAGCCCGTGAAGCAAAGCCATCTCCACGGTAGCCTGTAGCGGCTTCGCCTGTAAAAATGAGCACATGACTTCATTCACCAAGATCCCCCGTCGCACCGCGCTGGCCGTGTCTGCGCTCGCATTGGCAGCCGCTGCACTGTCCACCCACTCGGCCTTCGCCCAAAGCACCTGGCCGGCCAAACCGGTTCGCATCGTCGTGCCGTTCTCCGCCGGCGGCACGACCGACATCCTGGCCCGCGCGGTCGCGCCAGAACTCTCCAAAGCATTCGGCCAGCAATTCATCGTCGACAACCGCCCCGGCGCCGGCGGCAATCTCGGCGCCGAAATCGTCGCGCGCGCACCGAACGACGGCTACACGCTGTTGATGGGCACGGTCGGAACGCACGGCATCAACCGGGCGCTCTACCCCAAGCTGCCGTTCGACCCAATCAAGGATTTCGCGCCGATCACGCTGGTCGCCGCGGTCCCGAACGTGATGGAAATGAATGCCGAAAAAGCCAAGGCCCTGAATATCAACAGCGTGGCCGACTTCATCAAATACGCCAAGGCCAATCCGGGCAAGCTCAACATGGCATCGAGCGGCAGCGGCACTTCGATCCACTTGGCCGGCGAGCTTTTCAAGAGCATGACCGGCACCTACATGATCCACATCCCTTACCGGGGTTCGGGTCCGGCGTTGATGGACATGGTGGGCGGCAGTGCCGATGTGATGTTCGACAACCTGCCCTCGTCGATGCAACAGATCAAGGGCGGCAAGCTGAAGGCGCTGGCCGTGACCAGCGCGACGCGCTCGTCCGCATTGCCCGACGTGCCGACTGTGGAAGAGGTCGGTGGCCCGCAGCTCAAGGGCTTCGAGGCCAGCTCGTGGTTCGGCCTGCTGGCCCCGGCGGGCACGTCGCCCGACATCGTCAATCGCATTCAGCAGGAAGTGGCCAAGTTGCTGGCCACGCCTGCCATGAAAGAGAAGATGCAGTTGCAAGGCGCGATCCCGAGCGGCGACACGCCAGCGGCGTTTACCACGCTGATCGCCAACGAGCACGTGAAGTGGGCCAAGGTAGTGAAGACCAGCGGCGCCAAGGTCGACTGATCAGCGGCTGATCAGCCCGGACGAATCAGACCTCCCAGGTCACGTCCTTGTTGTCAGCCAGCGAGTCCTTCAGCATGTGAAGCAACGGCGAGGCGCGTTGGCTCAAGCCGACGTGCTGTGCTTCAGCATCGGCGGCATGGCCTTCGACCGCAAAGTTGTCGTTGTTGTGCGCATTGCCGCTCTCAGTCGTCATGGCCGCCTGAAGCGCGGCAATAGCCGCCGGAATTTGCTCGACGGTCACGACGCCCTTGGGCGACGGCGTTTTGCCGATGACCTCGAACAGCTGGCGCGCGTGCACTTCGAGCATCACGAAATCGGGCGAGGCCCGGGACTTGAACCGATAAAGCATGGTCGTCTCACTCACTTGTAGATGTAATCACGGGCGAAAGGGTACACCGATTGCGCACCGCGCAAACGTCCCGTCGCCGCGTCACCGTCCGGCTTGGTCGCCAGCATCTGGTGAAGCGAAATCCATCCTTGCTCGAAACTCATGGCCGAGCCGGCCAGATAGAGGCGGTAGGCGCGCAGGATGCGCTCTGCGTTGCCGGCCCGATTGCTGGTGTGCTCAAGCACTTCGCGGGCCTCGATGAGCTTGGACTCCAGCGAGTCCGACCATGCCCAGAGCGTGCGCGCGTAGTGCGGCCGCAGGTTTTCGGTGTCGACCATTTCCAGCCCCGACGCTGCCATGTCGCGCAGCACGTGGGTGACATGCAGCAACTCGCCACCCGGGAAAATATACTTCTCGATGAAGTCGCCCATACCGGCGCCCAGTTGCTGGTAGTCGAGGCCGCCGGAAGTGATCCCATGGTTCATGACCAGGCCGCCCGGCTTCAGCAACGCATAGATCTTCTCGAAGTAGGTCGGCATGTTGGCCGCGCCGACATGCTCGAACATGCCGATCGACGAGATCTTGTCGAAGGGCTGCGTCTCGTCGAGCGTGCGGTAGTCGCGCAGCTCGACGCGCACACGACTCTGCAGGCCCTTTTCCTCGATGAGCTGCTGCACGTGCGCGTGCTGGTTTTTCGATAACGTGATGCCGGTGGCGTCGACGCCGTAGTGCTCGGCAGCCCACAGCAACAAGCCACCCCAGCCCGAGCCGACGTCCAGCAAGCGCTCACCCGGCTGCAGCATCAGCTTCTTGCAGATGTGGTCGAGCTTGGCTTCTTGCGCCTGCGCCAGTGTCATGTCGGCGGTGCGGTAGTAAGCGCACGAATACACACGGCGCGGGTCGAGCCAGAGTGCGTAGAAGTCGTCGGAGACGTCGTAGTGAAATTCGATCTGCTTCGCGTCTTTGTGCAGCGAGTGCGAGCCACGCGACTTGGCGTGCCGCTGCAGGCGGCTCCACCAGCTGGTGTCGGATTTTTCGATCGGGTTGCTTGGCACCAACGCGACCGCAGCGTCGAACAGGTCTCGCATGGCGCCTTCGATCTGCACTTTACCTTCGACATAAGCCTCTCCGATGGAGCCTATCTGTCGGCCAGCGAGCTTGGCCAGGGCCGACCATTCGGAGAAAGCCAAGGTGACGCGAGAGCCTGGTGCGGAGACCCTCCGGCCATCGGGCAACTGCAAGGCGATCGGGACAGAGAGTGCCGCAAGCTGCGACTCGATTTTGGGAATCAGGCTTTGCATGGTCTAAATATCCTAGTGAATTTCAGCGTCTTCTGCTTGTGGCGCGAGCCTCAATGTTCATTGACATAGGAATGTTTATGCCTAAACTATTCATCCATGAACAGCCTAAAAAGCATCCTTTGTATCGGCGGTGGCCCCGCCGGGCTCTACTTTGCACTGCTCATGAAAGCACGCCAGCCGTCGCTGCAAATCACGGTGCTGGAGCGCAATCGGCCATTCGATACCTTTGGCTGGGGCGTGGTGCTCAGCGACCAGACGCTCGCCAATCTCGACGCCGCCGACCATGCCAGCGCAACACTGATCGGCAACTCGTTCCACCACTGGGACGATATCCAGGTCTTCTTCAAAGGCGAAGCGGTTCGCTCTGGCGGCCATGGCTTTTGCGGCATCGGCCGCAAGCACCTGCTCAACATCCTGCAAGAGCGGTGCCTGGCTTTGGGCGTCGACCTCGTTTTCGAAACCGATGCAGCCGACGATCAGGCAGCGGCGGCGAAGTACGACGCCGACCTGGTGATCGCCTGCGACGGACTCAACAGCCGGATTCGTCAACGCTACGCCGAGACCTTCGCGCCCGACGTCGATCTGCGCAAATGCCGCTTCGTTTGGCTCGGAACGCACCAGACCTTCGACGCCTTCACCTTTGCTTTCGAGCAGACCGAGCACGGCTGGTTTCAAGCCCACGCGTACCAGTTCGACGACGACACCTCGACCTTCATCGTCGAGACGCCCGAAGAGGTCTGGAAGGCACACGGACTCGACGCAATGGAGCAACCGGAGGCGATCGCTTTCTGCGAGAAGCTCTTCGCCAAGTACCTCGGTGGCCACGCGCTCATCAGCAATGCGCAGCACCTGCGTGGCTCCGCTAACTGGATTCGCTTTCCGCGCGTGGTGTGCAAGCACTGGGTGCACCGCATCGAAGTGGCCGGCAAGACGGTGCCGGTCGTGCTGATGGGCGACGCGGCGCACACCGCGCACTTTTCCATCGGCTCGGGCACCAAGCTCGCGCTCGAAGACGCCATCGATCTGGCGAACGAATTTTCGGTCGGCGAGAACATCGACGAGGTCCTGGCCGCCTACGAAGCGCACCGCAGCGTCGAGGTGCTGAAGATCCAGAACGCGGCGCGCAACTCGACGGAATGGTTCGAGAACGTTGGCCGCTACACCGGCATGAAGGTCGAGCAGTTCGCGTATTCGCTGCTGACACGCTCGCAGCGCATCAGCCACGAAAACCTGCGCCTGCGCGATGCCGCCTGGCTCGGTGGTTACGAGCAATGGCTGGCCGGTGGCAAGAAGGCGATACCGCCGATGCTGATGCCGCTCACTGTGCGCGGCCTTACGCTGAAGAACCGCATCGTCGTCTCGCCGATGGCGATGTACAGCGCGGTCGATGGCGTGCCGATGGACTTTCATCTGGTGCACCTGGGCGCACGTGCACTTGGCGGCGCGGCGATGGTCTTCGTCGAGATGACGAGCCCGAGCCATGAAGGCCGCATCACGCCGGCTTGTACCGGTCTGTACAACGACGCGCAATCGGCTGCGTTCAAGCGCATCGTCGACTTTGTGCACGGCCAGAGCAGCGCAAAGATCGGCATGCAGCTGGGTCACAGCGGCCCGAAGGGCTCGACGCGTGTGGGCTGGGAAGGCACCGACGAGCCGCTCGAAGCCGGCAACTGGCCGCTGCTGGCTGCCAGTGCACTGGCCTATGGCGAACAGAATCAATTGCCGGCAGCGATGACGCGTGCCGATATGGACCTGATGCGCGAGCAGTTCGTGGCGTCGACGCGGCGTACAGCCGAGGCTGGCTTCGACTGGCTCGAGCTGCATTGCGCACACGGCTATTTGCTCTCCGCCTTCCTGAGCCCGCTGACCAATCTGCGCGATGACGAGTACGGTGGTGCGACGGAAAACCGCCTTCGCTATCCGCTCGAGGTCTTTGCCGCGATGCGCGCCGCATGGCCGGCAGAGCGACCGATGAGCGTGCGCATCTCGGCTCACGACTGGGTGCCCGGCGGCAACACCGACGACGATGCCATCGCGCTGGCACGAGCCTTCAAGGCGGCGGGCTGCGATGTCATCGACGTGTCGTCGGGCCAGACCACGCGCGCCGCGGCTCCCATCTATGGCCGCATGTACCAGACACCGTTTTCCGACCGCATCCGCAACGAGGTCGGCATCGCCACCATCGCAGTGGGTGCGATCACCGATGCCGATCAAGCCAACAGCATCATCGCCGCAGGCCGTGCTGACTTGTGCGCGGTGGCGCGGCCGCATCTAGCCGATCCGGCGTGGACGCTGCACGAAGCGGCCAAGTTGCAGAGCCGCGCGGTCGAATGGCCGAAGCAATACCTGAGCGGGCGCGACCAGATGTACCGCGAGATCGCCAAGCAGAAAGACATGCTGGCCGCCGCCGGTGCCGTTGCAGCCAGCGCGGCGGCCGCAAAATCGTTGCCGCCCGAGGAATAAAAAGATGGACCTCGAAGCCCGCGCCCACAGCGAACACCCCGACGAGTTGCGGCTCTGGCTGCGCATGCTGACCTGCACGCAGTTGATCGAAAAGCAGGTGCGCAACGGGCTTCGCGAACGCTTTGCCACGACGCTGCCGCGCTTCGACCTGATGTCGCAGCTCGAGCGCGCACCCGATGGCATGAAGATGAACGAGTTGTCGCGCCGCATGATGGTGACCGGCGGCAACGTGACCGGCATCACCGACCAGCTGGTCACCGAAGGCCTGGTCGAACGCGTCGACGTGGCGGGCGATCGCCGTGCCTGGCGCGTACGCCTCACGGCGCGCGGTCGCAAGGCGTTCATCGATATGGCCGAGCAGCATGAGCACTGGATCGTCGAGGCTTTCGGCGGACTGAGCAGCAAAGAGATCACGCAACTTCACCGCCTGCTCGGCAAGGTGAAGCAACATTCCAACAACCCGTTGGCGGAGGCCGAAAAATGAAACATTACATCGGTGAGCGCAGCCCCATGCGCGCGCAATTCGAGGCAAAGGCTGGATACGTGGCCAGGCATTTCGCGTGGTCGTACGAAGCCGGCGTCGGCACCATCACGCTGAACCGCCCCGAGCGCAAGAACCCGCTCACGTTCGACTCGTACGCCGAACTTCGCGACCTGTTCCGCGCGTTGAACTACGCGACAGACGTGAAGGCGATCGTCGTCACAGGTGCGGGTGGCAACTTCTGCTCTGGTGGAGATGTACACGAAATCATTGGTCCGCTCACCGCGATGACGATGCCGGAGATGCTCGAGTTCACGCGCATGACGGGTGACCTGGTCAAGGCGATCCGGCAATGTCCGCAGCCGATCATTGGCGCCATCGACGGCATCTGCGCCGGCGCGGGCGCGATGATCGCGCTGGCCTGCGACCTGCGCTACGGCTCGCCCGCAACGCGCACCGCGTTCCTGTTCACTCGCGTGGGTCTGGCCGGTGCCGACATGGGCGCTTGCGCACTGTTGCCGCGCATGATCGGCCAGGGTCGTGCATCGGAGCTGCTCTTCACTGGGCGCGCAATGACGGCGCAAGAGGGCTTTGCCTGGGGATTTTTCAACGCGCTGCATGACGGCGATGCACTGCTTGCGGCCGCAACAGCAGTTGCCCGCGATCTGGCTGAAGGCCCGACCTTCGCGCACGGCATGACGAAGACGATGCTCGCGCAGGAGTGGTCGATGACCATCGATCAGGCGATCGAATCCGAAGCGCAGGCGCAAGCGATCTGCATGCAGACCGAAGACTTCAAGCGTGCGTACGAGGCGTTCTCCGCCAAGCGCAAGCCCCTGTTTCAAGGGGATTGAGCGATCATGTCCGCCTTCGCCTCGCCTCCAGCACCACCTTCGACCGCACACCTTGCGTTGCCTTTTTTTGGCGATGAGCACCGTGCACTAGCGAACGACCTTTTGCCATGGGCTGCGGCACAGCGTGTGGACGAGCGAGATGACCGCGCAGCCTGCCGTGAGTGGGTGCGCAAGCTGGGCGATGGCGGCTGGCTGCGTTACTGCGTGCCCGCGACCTCCGGCGGTGCATTGGAGCGACTGGATTCGCGTGCGCTCGTGTTGCTGCGCGAGACACTGGCTTTCCATTCGCCGCTTGCCGACTTCGCGTTTGCGATGCAGGGCCTGGGCAGCGGTGCCATCACATTGGCTGGCACGCAAGCACATCACGCCGAGTACCTGACCGCGGTCGCTAGCGGTCGCAAGATCGCCGCGTTCGCGCTGAGCGAGCCCGAAGCTGGCTCGGACGTCGGAGCAATGGCCATGCGAGCAACCGCCACTGTCGATGGCTGGCGACTCGACGGCGAAAAGACCTGGATCAGCAACGGCGGCATCGCCGACTTCTACTGCGTTTTCGCAAAGACAGAACCGACCGCCGGCACGCGGGGCATCACGGCGTTCATCGTCGACGCGACGCTCGCGGGCCTCGACTCTTCCGAGCACATCGAAGTGATGGCGCCGCATCCGCTGGCCACACTTCGCTTCGAAGATTGCCGCGTGCCTCGCGCGGCACAGCTGGGCGACTTGAACGGCGGCTTCAAGCTGGCCATGCGTACGCTCGATATCTTTCGCGCGTCCGTTGCAGCGGCCGCACTTGGCATGGGGCGGCGCGCCCTTGCCGAAGCGGTGCACCATGCCCAGCATCGAAAAATGTTTGGCCAGACGTTGGCAGACTTTCAACTAACGCAAGCCAAGCTCGGCGAGATGGCAGCGCTGATCGACAGCGCCGCCCTGCTCACTTACCGCGCTGCGTGGATGCGCGACGACGCCGAGCAACGCGGCGCAACGGCTGTCGGCGACGTTTCTGCAGCCGCCGCCATGGCCAAGATGTGCGCTACCGAAAACGCGAGCCGCGTGATCGACATGGCGTTGCAGATGCACGGCGGCCTCGGCGTGAAAGTGGGCACGAAAGTTGAGAGCCTGTACCGCGACATCCGGTCGTTGCGCATCTACGAGGGCGCGACCGAGGTACAGCAATTGATCATCGGCAAGTCTGTCCTCAAGGGATGAGCGTGGAGGCCCCTATGTCTTTGAGCGCGCAAGTGGATCGATTCGTGCACGACCGGCTACCGCCGGCTGAGCAATTGCCGATGTTTCGGTACGACTTACCCGAGTTGCAGTTGCCCGACCAGTTAAACCTGGTCGAGGAATTGCTCGACAAGGCAGCGGCCAAAGGCTTCGGCGACAAGCCGATGCTGCGTTCACCCCAGCAGACGCTGACGTATGCCGAGGCTGCAGTCGAGGTCAGCCGCATCGCACAGGTGCTGGTCGAAGACTTCGGACTGGTGCCGGGCAACCGCGTGCTACTGCGTGGTGGCAACTCGGTCGCGATGGCGCTGTCGTGGCTGGCCGTGGTGAAGGCCGGCATGATCGCCGTGGCCAGCATGCCGTTGCTGCGCGCCAAGGAATTAGGCGAAATCATCGACAAGTCACGTCCGGTGCTGGCGCTGTGCGACGGCAAGCTGATCGCTGAGCTGGAAACAGCACAGCGTGAACATCCGTCGCTGTTGACCATCGTTGCGTTCAACCTTCCGGACGATCCGGCTTCTTTGTCGTCGCTCGCTGCGGCCAAGAGCGGCGTATTCGCGGCGTGTCCGACGTCGGCGGACGATGTCGCGCTGTTGGCGTTTACGTCGGGCACGACAGGTAAGCCGAAGGCGCCGGTAACGACGCATCGCGACGTGCTCGCCATGTGCGAGACCTGGCCGCGGCATATCCTCAAGGCGCGCAGCGACGACATCGTGATCGGCTCGCCGCCGCTGGCATTCACCTTCGGGCTCGGCGGGCTGCTGGTGTATCCGATGTGGGCGGGCTCTTCTGTCTACTTTCACGATGCGCCATACACGCCAGAAGGCGTGGTCAAGCTGATCAACGAGATCGGCGCGACCATCTGCTATACGGCCCCGACTTTCTACCGGCAGATGGCACCGTTTGCAAAGCTGCAAGGCGTGCCGTCAATGCGCACCTGCGTAAGCGCCGGGGAAGCCTTGCCCGATGCGACGCGCCAACTCTGGAAAGACGCGACGGGCATCGAGATGCTCGACGGCATCGGTGGCACCGAGGTCTTCCACATTTATATTTCGGCGGCGAACCACGAGGTGCGGCGCGGCGCGATCGGCAAAGCCGTGCCCGGCTTCACCGCGAAGGTTGTGGACGATGAAGGCAACGAGGTGCTGCGCGGCACTGTCGGCAAGCTGGCGATCATCGGCCCGGTGGGTTGCCGCTACCTCGACGATGCGCGCCAGACCGAGTACGTGAAGAACGGCTGGAACTACCCCGGCGATGCGTTCATGCAGGACGACGACGGCTACTTTTTCTACCAGGCACGCGCCGACGACATGATCGTGACCGCCGGCTATAACGTCGGCGGCCCCGAGGTCGAAGACGCGCTGCTGAAACACCCAGCGGTTGCGGAGTGCGGCGTGGTCGGCAAGGCCGACGCCGACCGCGGAACCATCGTCAAGGCCTATTGCGTGTTGAAGCCGGGCGAGACCGGTGACGCGGCGCTCGTCAAGGCGCTGCAAGAACACGTCAAGGCGACCATTGCGCCGTATAAGTACCCGAGAGAGATCGAGTTCGTCGCGGTGCTGCCTCGCACCGAAACGGGCAAGCTCCAACGATTCCGACTCAGACAAACACCATGATCAAATTCCTTCAACCGCCGGGCTGGACGGCACCCAAAGGGTATGCAAATGGCATCGCTGCACGCGGCACGACCATTTTCGTTGGCGGCCAGATCGGCTGGAACGCGCAGCAGCAGTTCGAGAGCGACGACTTCATAGTCCAAACGGGTCAAGCACTGCGCAACGTCGCCGAGGTGCTCCGTGAAGCCGGTGCCGGGCCAGAACACATGGTTCGGATGACCTGGTACATCAGCGATCGCGACGAATACAACGCACGGCTCAGCGAGTTGGGGCCGGTGTATCGCGATGCGATGGGCCGCAACTTTCCGGCGATGACCTGTGTGCAGGTCGCCGCGCTGGTTGAAGCGCGAGCGAAAGTGGAAATCGAAGTGACTGCGGTTCTGCCGGACTGAACTGCACGCGGGCGTCTTCGGGCAGGGTAAACCGAGAGCGCCGCTAAGCTAAATCCACTGAGTCCACGGCGCAGATTGAATTCGACTGTGTTGCGAGCTCAGCGGATGACCTACCGTTTCTTGCCACCATGACCCAAAGAAAAAAAGCCCTTTGATTTCTCAAAGGGCTTTTTAAATTGGTTGCGCGAGCAAGATTTGAACTTGCGACCTTTGGGTTATGAGCCCAACGAGCTACCAGGCTGCTCCATCGCGCGGTAAGATGGAATTATAGCTTATTCAGCGGCGTTCTGCTCGGCAGACGCATCTTCTTTGATCTCTGGGCGATCGACCAACTCGACCAGCGCCATCGGTGCGTTGTCGCCGACGCGGAAACCCATTTTCAGGATACGCGTGTAGCCACCAGGACGCGTGTTGTAGCGCGGGCCAAGGTCGGCGAACAGCTTGACGACGCTGTTGCGATCGCGAAGACGGTCGAACGCAAGGCGCTTGTTCGCAAGCGTCGGCTTCTTGGCCAGCGTGATCATCGGCTCGATGACGCGACGCAGTTCTTTCGCCTTAGGCAGCGTGGTCTTGATGACCTCGTGCTCGATGAGCGAGTTCATCATGTTTTGCAGCATCGCAAGACGATGCGAGCTGGTGCGATTGAGTTTGCGGAGGCCGTGACCGTGGCGCATGGTGCTTTCCTTTACTTTATTAAAAAGACAGCCGTATCAGGTACTGCCCGTGCACTGAGCTTTTTGAAGGCTCGCTGAAAATTAACGCTTGTCGAGGCCGGCCGGCGGCCAGCTTTCGAGCTTCATACCCAAGGTCAGGCCGCGCGAAGCGAGGACTTCCTTGATCTCGTTGAGCGACTTGCGACCCAGATTCGGGGTCTTGAGCAACTCGTTTTCGGTACGCTGAATCAGGTCACCGATGTAGTAGATGTTCTCGGCCTTCAGGCAGTTCGCCGAACGCACTGTGAGCTCGAGTTCGTCGACCGGACGCAGCAGGATCGGATCGAACTGCTGTGCACTGCGCGGCGCTGGGGTGTCGAAAGCGGCAAGTTCGCCACCTTCGAGCTGTGCGAACACTGCGAGTTGTTCGACCAGGATCTTCGCAGAAGCGCGCACTGCGTCTTCAGCGGTGATCGCGCCGTTCGTTTCGATCTCGACAAGCAGCTTGTCAAGATCGGTGCGCTGTTCTACACGAGCGCTTTCGACGGTGTAGCTCACGCGTTTGACCGGCGAGAACGATGCGTCGAGCACGATGCGGCCAATCGACTTCGTCGGCTCATCCGCATAGCGGCGCATCGTTCCCGGAACGTAACCGCGGCCCTTTTCGACCTTGATCTGCATGTCGAGCTTGCCACCTTGCGACAGGTGCGCGATCACGTGATCCGGGTTGATGATTTCAACGTCGTGCGGCGTCTGAATGTCAGAAGCCAACACCGGGCCTTCGCCGTCCTTGCGCAGACTCAACGTGACTTCGTCGCGGTTGTGGAGCTTGAACACCACACCCTTGAGGTTCAGAAGGATGTTGACCACATCTTCCTGGACGCCATCGATCGACGAGTACTCATGCAACACGCCAGCGATCGTCACTTCGGTGGCCGAATAGCCGACCATGGACGACAACAGAACGCGGCGCAGCGCATTGCCGAGCGTGTGGCCGTAGCCCCGCTCGAAAGGTTCGAGAGTAACCTTGGCCTTGTTTGGCGCAAGTTGCTCGACCTGGATGGTTTTGGGTTTCAGCAGGGTGGTTTGCATGCAGACTTCCTCTCAATACCCCCGGTTCGTTACACCGGTAAGGCTGGTGAAGTGCCCTGTCGCGGTGCAGCGCGGAGGGAACAAAAAAATCACAAGGACGAGGCGGCGCAGCAGCCTCGTTATCGTCCGTTTAACGCGAATACAGTTCGACGATCAGCGATTCGTTGATGTCGGCTGCGAATTCGTCGCGGTCAGGGACCTTCTTGAAGGTGCCTTCGCCCTTGTCGGCGTTGACCTCGACCCAAGCCGGCATGCCGACTTGCTGAGCCAACTGCAACGCTTCGGCAATCCGGGTCTGCTTCTTCGACTTGTCTCGCACAGCAATCACGTCGCCGGTCTTGACCAGGTACGACGGGATGTTGACCGACTGGCCATTCACCGTGATCGCCTTGTGCGACACGAGTTGGCGTGCTTCAGCGCGGGTCGAGCCAAACCCCATGCGGTAGACAACGTTATCCAGCCGGCATTCCAGCAAGAACAGAAGATTGGCACCCGTGTTGCCGCGGCGGCGATCGGCTTCTTCGAAGTAGCGGCGAAACTGCTTTTCGAGCACGCCGTACATGCGCTTGACCTTCTGCTTCTCACGCAGTTGCAGACCGAAGTCCGAGGTGCGCTGACCCGAAGTGCGGCCGTGCTGGCCCGGCTTGGAATCGAACTTGGCCTTGTCTTGAATCGAACGGCGAGCGCTCTTCAGGAACAGGTCAGTGCCTTCACGGCGGGAAAGTTTGGCCTTGGGGCCGAGGTAGCGTGCCACGTGATTTCCTTTGTGTCATCTGCCGCAGCTTTGAACTGCGGGAGCCATCAGCGGCGTGCCGATGGCGGTGGGCTTGATAAAAACAAAATGCGCAGCCGCCGCGAGGCAGACTGCGCCGGGCGATGAAGCTGGAGTGCCTCAACGCCTGACCGCAAAGCGATCAGATCCGGCGACGCTTTTGAGGGCGGCAGCCGTTGTGCGGAACTGGCGTCACATCGGCAATGGAATTAATCCGGATGCCCAGCGCAGCCAAAGCGCGCACCGACGATTCGCGACCGGGACCAGGGCCCTTGATCTCGACGTCGAGGTTCTTGATACCTTGTTCGACAGCAGCACGGCCCGCCACTTCGGACGCGACCTGCGCGGCGAACGGTGTCGATTTGCGCGAGCCCTTGAAGCCTTGGCCACCCGACGAAGCCCACGACAGGGCGTTGCCCTGGCGATCGGTGATCGTGATGATGGTGTTGTTGAACGAGGCATGCACGTGAGCGATACCGTCCGCGACGTTCTTGCGAACCTTCTTGCGAACGCGCTGTGCGGCGTTGTTTGCAGGAGCTTTAGCCATGCTGGTCTATCCTTATTTCTTCAGGGACTGCGCGGCCTTGCGCGGACCCTTGCGGGTACGGGCATTGGTGCGCGTGCGCTGGCCGCGCATCGGCAGGCCGCGACGATGGCGGAAGCCACGATAGCAACCGATGTCCATCAATCGCTTGATGTTCATCGTGGTCTCGCGGCGCAGATCGCCTTCGATGGTGAAGAGCGCAATCTGATCGCGGATCTTTTCGAGATCGCCGTCGGTCAGATCTTTGATCTTCTTCGAATATTCGATACCGCTCGCTTCGCAGATTTGACGGGCGCGCGTGCGACCGATACCAAAAATGGCGGTCAGGCCGATTTCAGCGTGCTTGTGCGGTGGAATGTTAATGCCAGCAATACGTGCCATGTGCGTCCTCTAATACTCTTGGATCAACCCTGACGCTGCTTGTGGCGCGGGTCGGTACAAATCACACGCACCACGCCTTTACGGCGGATGACCTTGCAATTACGGCAGATGGGTTTGACCGAAGCCGAAACTCTCATTTGATTCTCCTAAAACTTTAAACCTGGCGCTCTAACGCCCGAACTCAATACTGAAACCCAGCGCTACGACGTCTTGAAGTTCGCCTTCTTGAGCAGCGATTCATACTGCTGAGACATCATGTAGTTCTGTACCTGGGCCATGAAGTCCATCGTGACGACCACGATGATCAACAGAGAGGTCCCACCGAAATAAAACGGCACGTTGTATTTCAGAATCAGGAACTCGGGCAGCAGGCAAACGAAGGTGATGTACACCGCGCCGGCCAACGTCAGGCGAACCAGAATCTTGTCGATATAGCGGGCCGTTTGATCACCCGGGCGGATGCCAGGAATGAAGGCGCCGCTTTTCTTGAGGTTGTCGGCCGTCTCGCGGCTGTTGAACACCAAGGCTGTGTAGAAGAAACAGAAGAACACGATTGCAGCGGCATACAGCAGCACGTAGATCGGCTCACCCGGACGCAGCGCGCCAGCCACATCCTTGATCCAACGGAAACCACCTTCACCGGTGCTCAACCAACCGACTACTGTTGCCGGAAGCAGAATGATTGACGAAGCAAAGATCGGCGGGATCACGCCGGCCATATTCAGTTTGAGCGGCAAGTGGGACGATTGGCCGCCGTAGACCTTGTTTCCAACCTGTCGGCGAGCGTAGTTCACAAGGATCTTGCGCTGACCACGCTCCACGAACACCACGAAGTAAGTAACACCCGCCACAACGGCGACGATGAACAAAGCAACGATCACGTTCATGGCGCCGGTACGAACCAGTTCAAGCAAGCCCCCGACCGCGTTCGGCAAACCCGCCGCAATGCCAGCAAAGATCAGGATCGAAATGCCGTTGCCCAGACCACGCTCGGTGATCTGCTCGCCGAGCCACATCAGGAACATCGAACCTGCCGTGAGACTCACCATCGCAGTGATGCGGAAACCGAAACCAGGTGCGATGACCAGGCCCGCAGACGATTCCAGCGCAACCGCAATGCTGAAAGACTGGAACATTGCGAGACCAAGCGCGCCATAACGCGTGTATTGAGTGATCTTGCGACGTCCCGATTCGCCTTCCTTCTTCATTTGCTCGAAGGTGGGGAGCACATATGTCATCAACTGCATGATGATCGACGCCGAAATGTACGGCATGATCCCCAGGGCGAACACGGTGAAGCGAGACAACGCACCGCCCGAGAACATGTTGAACAGGCTCAGGATGCCACCCTGCTGACCTTGAAACAACTGCGCCAACTGATCCGGATTGATGCCCGGAACAGGAATGTGCGCACCGACGCGATAGACCACGAGGGCGAGCAGCAAAAAGACGAGCCGACGACGGAGGTCGCCGAACTTGCCTGTTTTTGCGAGCGTTGCCGCGTTAGTTGCCACGAAGAGGTTCTTTCAGTCCGAAGAGGAAATCAGGCGACGCTGCCGCCGGCAGCTTCGATTGCAGCCTTGGCGCCAGCAGTAGCGCCCACGCCCGTCAGCTTGATAGCCTTGGTAAGTTCGCCGGTCTTGATGATCTTGACGACCTTGATCATCTGACTGACCAGACCTGCTTGCTTGAGCGCCAGCATGTCGACGTCGGCCAAGCCGAGCTGCTCGAGGGCAGTCAGCGTGACTTCAGCGTTGTACTTCAGCAGATGCGACTTGAAGCCGCGCTTAGGCAAGCGCCGTTGCAAAGGCATTTGACCGCCTTCGAAACCAACCTTGTGGAAGCCGCCTGCGCGTGACTTTTGACCTTTGTGACCGCGACCTGCGGTCTTGCCGATACCGGAGCCGATACCGCGACCAACGCGACGCTTTGCGTGCTTGGCGCCGGCGGCCGGCTTGATGCCATTGAGTTCCATATCAGTCTCTCTTACAGAACCTTGACCAGATAACTGATCTTGTTGATCATGCCGCGCACTGCGGGCGTATCTTGCAGCTCACTCACGCTGTTGATCTTGCGCAGGCCGAGGCCACGCACGGTAGCGCGATGCGATTCCTTGGTGCCGATCGGGCTCTTTACCAAGGTCACCTTGAGGGTTGTTTGTTGCGTCGTCATGGGAGTCTTCTGGTATCCCTTCGCTTACGCGAAGATTTCTTCGACGGTCAGGCCGCGCTTGGCAGCGACTTGCGATGCCGTGGTCGAGTTCTTCAGACCGTCGAGCGTGGCGCGAACCATGTTGTAGGGGTTTGACGACCCGTGGCTCTTGGCCACAATATCGGTGATGCCCAGGACTTCGAACACAGCGCGCATCGGGCCGCCAGCGATGATGCCGGTGCCCTTTGGGGCCGGAATCATGACAACCGATGCGGCGCCATGGTGACCGGTCACGCGATGATGCAATGTGCCGTTCTTGATCGAAATCTTGAATAGATTGCGACGCGCTTCTTCCATAGCCTTTTGAACTGCAGCCGGCACTTCCTTCGACTTGCCCTTGCCCATGCCGACCTTGCCGTCGCCATCACCGACCACGGTGAGTGCTGCGAAACCGAGGATCCGACCACCCTTCACCACTTTGGTGACGCGGTTGATCGCGATCATCTTCTCGCGCAGACCGTCTTCCGGTCCTTCGTTCTGGGTGCGTGCTTGAATCTTTGCCATCTTGAATTCCTTGAACTCGCTGCTTGCGCTTAGAACTGCAGGCCGGCTTCGCGTGCCGCTTCAGCCAGCGCCTTGACGCGGCCGTGGTACGCAAAACCTGCACGGTCGAAAGCGACCTTGTCAACGCCGGCCGCTTTCGCTTTCTCCGCGATGCGCTTGCCAACCGCGGTCGCGGCAGCGGCGTTGCCGCCCTTGCCTGCGCCGCCTAACGACGTGCGAACTTCGGCTTCGGCCGTCGATGCAGTCGCGATCACCTTGGAGCCGTCGTCGGAAATGACCGTGGCGTAGATGTGCAGGTTGGTGCGGTTCACCGTGAGACGGGCAACGCCCTGGGTCGCGATACGAATGCGGGTCTGGCGCGAGCGGCGCAGACGCTGTGCTTTTTTGGTCAACATCATTTTGCTGCCCCTTATTTCTTCTTGGTCTCTTTGATCACGATCTTCTCGTCCGAATACCGGATGCCCTTGCCCTTGTAAGGCTCAGGCGGACGAACAGCGCGGATCTCGGCGGCGATCTGGCCGACGCGTTGGCGATCGGCACCCTTGATCACGATTTCAGTCGGAGTCGCAGTGGTTACCGTAATGCCTTGGGGCATGTCGATATTGACCGGGTGCGAATAACCGACTTGCAGATTCAACTTGTTATTGGCTGCAGCGGCCTTGTAGCCGACACCGACCAAATTGAGCTTCTTTTCGAAGCCCTTGGTGACGCCGACAACCATGTTGTTGACCAGCTGACGCAACGTGCCGCTCATCGCATTCGCTTCACGCGAATCGTTGGCGGGTTCGAAATTGAGCTTGCCGTCATTGCTGACGACTTTGACCAACACATTGCGATGCAGGCTGAGCGTTCCGCCCGAGCCTTTGACGCTGATCTGGTCTTCCTTGATCGACACATCCACACCTGCGGGGATGGTGACCGGCATTTTTCCTACGCGGGACATTTTCAGTGACTCCTCGATGTCTCGGTTAGGCGACGTAGCACAGGACTTCGCCACCGACACCGGTAGCGCGCGCCTTGCGGTCGGTCATCACGCCCTGGGGGGTCGTGACGATGGCAACGCCGAGGCCGTTCTGGACTTGTGGAATGGCAGCGCTGCCCTTGTAGACGCGCAGGCCGGGACGGCTCACACGCTCGATGCGCTCGATGACCGGGCGACCAGCGTAATACTTCAAGGTGATGACCAGTTCGGACTTACCCGACTCGGTCTTGACCTCGAAACCATCGATATAGCCTTCGTCTTTCAGCACCTGTGCGATCGCGACCTTCACTTTGGAAGACGGAATCGACACATTGGGCTTCGCCACCATCTGCGCGTTACGGATACGCGTCAGCAGGTCGGCAATGGGATCACTCATGCTCATGTTGTTTGCTCCTGCCGGGCTTACCAGCTGGCCTTGGTGACACCGGGGATGTCGCCAGCGAAAGCCAGTTCACGGATCTTGGCGCGAGCCAGACCGAATTGACGGAACGTGCCGCGAGGACGACCGGTGATGGCGCAACGATTGCGTTGACGCGTAGGGTTCGCATTGCGCGGGAGCTTCTGCAGACCCAGACGGGCTGCGGCGCGCTCTTCGTCGCTCTTCTTGGCATCGTTTGCGATTGCCTTGAATTCCGCGTGCTTCGCAGCGTACTTGGCGACCAAGTTGTCGCGCTTGAGTTCGCGCTGGATCAAAGATTGTTTAGCCACGGTTCGCCTCAGTTCTTGAACGGGAAACGGAAACCAGCGAGAAGCGCCTTGGCTTCTTCGTCGGTCTTGGCCGTTGTCGTGATGCTGATGTTGAGACCGCGCAAGGCATCGACCTTGTCGTATTCGATCTCAGGAAAAATGATCTGCTCTTTGACGCCGATGTTGTAGTTGCCACGACCGTCGAAAGCACGGCCGGAAATGCCGCGGAAGTCGCGGACACGCGGCAGCGCCACGGTCACGAAACGGTCCAGGAACTCATACATCTGCACACCGCGCAGCGTGACCATGCAACCGATCGGCTGCATTTCTCGAATCTTGAATCCGGCGATGGCCTTCTTCGACTTGGTAACGACTGGCTTCTGGCCCGCGATCTTCGTCAGATCAGCGACAGCGTTGTCGAGAACCTTCTTATCGGCAACCGCTTCACCCACGCCCATGTTGAGCGTGATCTTGGTGATGCGCGGTACCTGCATCGGCGACTTGTAGCCGAACTTTTCGATCAAGTCTTTGGAGACTTTTTCGCGGAAGTGTTTTTGGAGACGTGCCATGTGAGTACCCCTTAGGCGATCTTGATTTCGTCGCCACTGGACTTGAAGACGCGAAAGCGCTTGCCGTCCGCGATCTTGATGCCCACACGATCGGCCTTGCCGGTCGCGGCATTGAAGATCGCCACGTTGGATTGGTGGATAGGCATAGTCTTTTCGACGATGCCACCGGTCGTACCCTTGAGCGGGTTCGGTTTGGTGTGCTTCTTGACGGTGTTGATGCCGTCGACGATCAGATGCGAGTCGTCCTTGCGCAACGAAACGACACCGCGCTTACCCTTGTCACGACCGGCCAACACGATAACCTGGTCGCCTTTGCGAATCTTGTTCATGGCGTTGTTGTCCTTACAGAACTTCAGGAGCCAGCGACACGATCTTCATGAACTTTTCGGTGCGCAACTCGCGCGTCACCGGTCCGAAGATGCGGGTGCCGATCGGCTCCAGCTTTGCGTTGAGCAACACGGCTGCGTTGCTGTCGAATTTGACGAGGGAACCATCGGCGCGCCGGATGCCCTTGGCAGTGCGAACCACGACCGCGCTGTAGATCTCGCCTTTTTTGACGCGACCACGCGGAGCGGCTTCCTTGATGCTGACCTTGATAACGTCGCCCACACTGGCGTAACGTCGCTTGGAGCCACCCAGCACCTTGATACACAGGACGGATTTCGCCCCTGTGTTGTCGGCTACTTCGAGCCTGGATTCAGCTTGGATCATTTCGAATAGTTCCCAACTTGTACCGATGCGAACCCGAAGGCGGATTCACTGCAGTCAGTCTTGGGCCCGTCGTCCGCACCCCGAACCACTCGAGGCACTTCCGCTGGGCAGAAGCTTCACTCGTTTAGAGCGAAGCCCGCGATTGTGCCACGCGTTCGACGGTGCGTCAACTGAGCTTGGCCGAAGGAAGCCAGAAACTAGACTGGCGTCTGTGCATACCAAGCAACACAACGACCCGCACAAAGCCATCCCGACGGCGATGACGCGTCGCCGCCTGCTTGCCATGCTGCTCTCGGCAACCCCAATCGTCTTCGGGTTGACTGGCTGTAACGGTTCGTCGAGCGTCCAGTGGACCGCCCGTCCGCTTTCACCCGTCCGCTTGCGCCTGCTCGCTGAAGCCCGTTGGCCGCACCGGATCCAAATAGCGGGCACGCCCTCGGGCGGCCTCTCAGGAATCGACTTCGACGCCGCGAACAGTGAGTACCTGCTATTGAGTGATGACCGATCGGATCTCGCGCCCGTTCGGTTCTATACGGCGCGATGGCGTGATCCAGCCACCGCGCCGCCCGAACCAGTTTCCGTCCTTTTCCTGCAGCGTCCGGGCAGCGGGCCGTGGCCAGGGCGCGCCAAGGCCGTCGAGGGCACGCCCGTTCCGGATCCGGAGTCCCTGAGGTTGCGTCCTGCGACAGGCACGATTCTTTGGTCGAGCGAAGGCGACGTGGCGCGCGGCTTCGGCCCGGCGCTTTATGAATCGACACGCGATGGCCGCTTCCTGCGCGAGTTCACGTTGCCTTCGATGTTCAAGGCCGATGCTTCCATGCGATGCGGACCACGCGACAACCTCGGGTTCGAAGGCCTTGCCCTGACGCCGGACGGCGGCCACGCCTGGCTGGCGATGGAAAACGCTCTGATAGAAGACGGGCCCGTGCCAACACTCGAAGCCCCCGGTGGGCCCTGCCGCTTCACGCAGATCGATCTCGCTTCGGGCCGCGCAACGCGACAGATCGCCTACATCCCTGACGCCATCCCGCAACGCCCTACCGTTCCGGGTGGCTTCGCGGACAACGGCGTCAGCGAGGTGCTGATGATCGATGCACATCGCATGCTGGTTCTGGAGAGGGCGTACGCGGTCGGCGTCGGCAATTCATTGCGTCTCTACGAGATCGACCCGAGCACCGCCAGCGACGTGCTGGCGCTCGATACTTTGACGCCATCCAACCATCGCCCAGCGAACAAGACGCTCGTCGCCGACTTTGCGACGCTAGGCCTTTCGCGCCTCGACAACAGTGAGGGCATGTGCTGGGGCCCGCCGCTGGCCAACGGGCACCGCACGCTGGTGGTCGTCAGCGACGACAATTTCAATCCGCTGCAAATTACCCAATTCGCCGCATTCGAATTCATCGACCGACCCATGACCACATGACCATCGCCGTCACCTTCCTGCCCCGCAACGCCGCCACACCACTCCCGCCGATCGCCTTCATCGGTGGCGGCAACATGGCGAGCGCCATCATCGGTGGCTTGATTCGCCAAGGCACGGTGGCCGGCACTTTCGAGGTGGTCGAGCCATTCGACGAGGCCCGAACGCGGCTTGCAAATGAGTTTGGCATCGCAGCTCTGACTGAAGCGGACCCTGCGCTCGCGCGCTGCGCCGTCGTCGTGTGGGCCGTCAAGCCGCAAACCTTTGCGGACGCGGCGAAACCGGTGCGCGCCTTCGCACCCGATGCGCTTCACCTCAGCGTCGCGGCGGGCATTACCTCGGACAGCATCGCGCGCTGGCTGGGCAGCGAGCGCATCGTGCGCGCCATGCCCAACACGCCAGCGCTCGTCGGCCAGGGCATGACCGGCCTCTTCGCCCGACCGGCAACGAGCAGCGAAGACCGCGCGCTGGTCGCACAGCTGCTGGCACCGACCGGCGAACTGCTCTGGGTCGACGCTGAAAGCGATCTCGACGCCGTGACGGCGATGTCCGGCTCGGGCCCGGCCTACGTCTTCTATTTCATCGAAGCAATGACAGAGGCGGGCATCGAGATGGGATTGCCTGCCGACCAGGCGCAGCGCCTAGCCATCGGCACCTTCACCGGCGCATCGGCGTTGGCCAAGAGCGCAACGGAGGCGCCGTCGGTGTTGCGACAGCGGGTGACGTCGAAGGGTGGAACGACTTACGCTGCCATTGCGTCGCTTGAAGCCGCTGACGTAAAAGCCCAGTTCAAGACCGCCATTCTTGCGGCGCAAAAACGCGCGGCAGAGTTGGGTGAAGAATTCGGCAAAGGCTGATTGCCGGCCGAAGCCAGCCTTTCGAGCGAAGCGCGCTCAGCGCAGGGCGTAGCAGGCAACGACCCCTGCGAACACAGTGAAGCCGAGCCAATGGTTCAGGCGAAACGCCTTGAAGCAGCCTTCGCGCGTGCGCGTGCGAACCAATCGCCAGTGCCAAACGGCTTGCGCGGCAGCCAGAACAATAGCGATGAAGAAGACCAGGCCCAGCCCGCGGCTCGCGCCCGCAATGGTCCACAGCAACAGAAAAGCCGCATAGCTCGCCACGACCGCAGCAACATCGAAGCGCCCAAAGGTGATGGCAGAGGTCTTCATGCCGATCTTCATGTCGTCGTCGCGGTCGACCATCGCGTATTCGGTGTCGTAGGCCAGCACCCAGAACAGATTGCCCACGAGCAGCAACACGACGAAGGGCGGCACTGCCGACTGCACTGCCGCGAACGCCATCGGGATGCCGAAGCTGAAAGCTATGCCGAGAACCGCCTGCGGGATCGAGACGAAGCGCTTGGCAAAGGGATACGCGAGCGTGATGGCGAGCGCCGCGAATGACCAGAGAACGGTCAGCCGATTGGTTGTGAGCACCAAAGCAAAAGCAAGCAGCGCCAGCACTGCTCCCAGCGTCAATGCTTCTCTCACCGACACCGCGCCGCTCGTCACCGGCCTCTGTGCGGTTCGCTTCACATGGCGATCGAAATCACGATCGGCCACGTCGTTGATGCAGCAGCCCGCGCTGCGCATCAGAAAAGTGCCGAGCACGAACACGATCAACAAGTGCCACCCCGGCCAACCATCGGCAGCGAACCAAAGCGCACCCAGCGTGGGCCAGAGCAGCAGCAACCAACCTGCAGGCCGATTCCAGCGAATCAGATCAAGGTAGACATGCCGCCCACTTAGCTTGCTCACTTCATGTAGCCGCTTCCCCGCACGAGGGGGCAACGCCAGCGGCCCGGCAAAGCCCGTTCCGTGGCGTTTCTCGAACAGGCCATCGCCTCAGTCTTCAAGCAGCGAACGCAGCATCCACGCCGTCTGGTCGTGCACGGTGCAGCGCGCGGTCAGCATGTCGGCGGTCGGGTCGTCGCCGGCTTCTTCGGCCACCGGAATGAACTCGCGCGCAATGCGCGAGACGGTTTCGTGGCCCTTGACCAGAATGCGCACCATCTCCATCGCCTTCGGCGGATGTTGCGGCACGTCGGGCACGGTGGCGATCTTGCTGAACTCGGCATACGAGCCCGGCGCGTAGTGGCCGAGTGCGCGGATGCGTTCTGCAATCACGTCAGTAGAATTCCAAAGTTCGGTGTACTGACCCATGAACATCGCGTGCAGTGAGTTGAAGTGCGGGCCGGTCACGTTCCAATGGAAATTGTGCGTCGTGAGATAGAGCGTGTAGGTGTCTGCCAGCACGCGGCTCAAACCCTCGGCTATGTCCGCGCGGTCTTGCCGTTCGATCCCGATGTTGATGATCGGCGCGTTGCGACTGCCCGACTCCGTCGACACCACCGTTCCGCCCTTCTTGGGCACCTTGCCGGACGCAGACACGGAGTTGGACGATTTCGCTTTTTTCAGATCTTTGGTCATGACGAAGTGATCTCTTTTCGATGTGAGTTCTAAATTAAGATTCTGTGAGCGGAGCGCTCGTACCGCAACAGCACGTCGCTATGGCAGCGATGGTCTGTGCCTTCAAGACAGCCGCTTCACACCCGGAAGCTCGCACGCATAGATCGCATTGCGCAGCGCCGCGATCGCCTCGTAGCGTGTGAAGCTGCGGCGCCATGCCAGCACCACGCGGCGCGTCGGCGGCTCGCGGCCTTCGCCATCGACGACCGGAAGGTAGCGCACCATCTGCTCGTTGTCTTTCTTGCCCTTGCCCCTGGGCTTGAGCGCCTCTGCTGGCACAGACAACCGCGGCACCAGCGTGACGCCCATACCGGAAGCCACCATGTGCTTGATGGTTTCCAGAGACGAGCCTTCGAAGCTCTTGCGGATGCCTTCGGCATTGCTCGAAAAGCGCGCGAACTCGGGGCAGACTTCCAGCACGTGATCGCGAAAGCAATGGCCAGTTCCGAGCAGCAGCATCGTCTCGTTGCGCAGTTCGTCGGAAGTGATCGAATCCTTCCCCGCTAGCTTGTGGTTGATCGGCAGTGCGGCCATGAAGGGCTCGTCGTACAGCGCGGCCATCGCCAGGCCGTTGTCCGGAAAAGGCTCGGCCATGATGGCGCAATCGATCTCGCCGGCGCGCAACATTTCGAGCAGCTTCACGGTGAAGTTTTCTTGCAGCATCAGCGGCATTTGCGGCGTGCGGGCGATTACTTGGCGCACCAGGTCGGGCAACAGGTAAGGGCCGATCGTGTAGATCACGCCGAGGTTCAATGCGCCGGCCAGCGGGTCTTTGCCTCGCTTGGCAATCTCCTTGATGCTGGCGGCCTGATCGAGCACGCTCTGCGCCTGCTGCACGATCTGCTCGCCCAGCGGTGTGACCGTGACCTCGCCAGCGCTGCGCTCGAACAGCTTCACTTCGAGTTCGTCCTCGAGCTTCTTGATGGCGACCGACAGCGTGGGCTGAGAGACGTAACAGGATTCGGCGGCCTTGCCGAAGTGGCGTTCGCGCGCCACTGCGACGATGTATTTGAGTTCGGTAAGGGTCATAGCTTCCGGCAATTATGCGCAGTCGCCCCGTAGGCTACCGACCTCATGCTTTGAGATATTCGGCTTTGGTGCCGAGCCAGCGGTCCACGTGCTTCTGCGCTAGCTCAGGGTGTCGATCCAGCATACGAGGAGCGAGATCTCGCGCCCAATCGAGCAGCAACGCGTCTGTTTCGAGATCGGCAAAGCGAAGCAGGGGCGCGCCTGATTGCTTCGCCCCGAGAAACTCGCCGGGTCCGCGGATCTCGAGGTCGCGACGTGCGATCTCGAAGCCGTCGCCGGTTTCCGCCATTGCCTTCAAGCGCGCGCGCGCCGCCTCGCCGACGCGGCCGCCTTCGTTCGGCGCGTAGAGCAAAACGCAGGCCGATGCCGCTGTGCCGCGACCGACCCGCCCGCGCAACTGGTGCAACTGCGACAGCCCAAAGCGCTCCGCGTGCTCGATCACCATCAGCGACGCATTCGGCACATCAACGCCGACTTCGATCACCGTCGTACTGACGAGCACCTGGATCTGATTGGCGGTGAAGGCAGCCATCACCGCCTGCTTGTCTGGCGTCGACATGCGCGAATGCAGCAGACCTACATGGACCGGCTGACCCAGCACGTCTGCCAACTCGTCGCGCGTTTCTGTCGCATTGCGCAAATCGACTGCTTCGCTTTCTTCGATCAACGGACAGACCCAGTAGACCTGCCGCCCTTGCGAAAGCTGCGCCTGAATGCGCGCGACGACTTCGTCGCGGCGGTGGTCCGCCACCAGCTTGGTGACGATGGGCGTGCGGCCCGGCGGCAGCTCATCGAGCGTGGACACATCGAGATCGGCAAAGTAACTCATCGCAAGCGTGCGCGGAATCGGCGTGGCGCTCATCATCAGCAAGTGGGGTTCGAGGTGCCCGACGGCCTTGCCGCGCAGCGCCAGCCGTTGCGCCACGCCGAAGCGATGCTGCTCGTCGATGATGGCCAGCGCCAGTCGCCTGAAGCGCACCTTCTCCGAGATAACGGCGTGCGTACCGATGACCAGCGCCGCCTCGCCGCTTTCCACCGCTGCCGACATGACGTCGCGCTCCTTCTTCTTCTGGCTGCCGGTCAGCCACGCCACGCGCAAACCGCGCTCCGCCAGCAAGGGATCGAGCCAGCCCACCAACTTGCCGAAGTGCTGCGACGCCAGGATCTCGGTCGGCGCCATCAGCGCGCATTGAAAGCCGGCGTCGATACAGCGTGCGGCGGCGAGTGCGGCCACCACCGTCTTGCCGGAGCCGACATCGCCCTGCAGCAACCGGTGCATCGGAATCGCTCGCTCCAGGTCGCGCGTGATCTCATCGCCGACACGCTCTTGCGCGCCAGTCAGGCCGAACGGCAGCACCACCATCAACTGCGCATGCAACGACGTGGCGGACGTCATCGACCGCAACGGCGGCGCCTGCTGCGCGGCCCGCTCGCGCCGTGCCTGCAACTGCGACAGCTGTTGTGCCAACAACTCTTCGGCCTTGATGCGCTGCCAGGCCGGATGACTTCGATCTTCCAGCGTTGCCATCGCCACGTCGGGCGTCGGGTAGTGCAGAAACGACAGCGCGCGGCGCAAGTCCCACACCTCTTGCGCATCGATCGAAATCCCGACGGACTCCGGCACGGTCTCGTCTAGCGCAACACGCGCGAGGCCCGATCTCACCTCGCGCCGCAGCACCGGTTGCGCGAGCCCGGCGACGGTCGAGTACACGGGCGTCAGCGCCTCGGGCAACGCCGTGCCGGCCGCCTTGACGGTCGGGTGCATCATGGTGCGGCCGAGGAACCCGCCGCGCATTTCGCCGCGCACCCGAACCCGCGCGCCGACCTCCAGCTGCTTTTGCTGTGATGGATAGAAGTTGAAGAAGCGCAGCTGGCAGGTGTCGCTGCCGTCGTCGATGTTCACGTGCAGCTGGCGGCGCGGACGAAACGCGACTTCGCTTTCGGTCACCACGCCTTCGACCTGCGCCAGGTCGCCTTCGCGCGTGTCGGCCAGCCGCACGATGCGGGTCTCGTCTTCGTAGCGCATCGGCAGGTAGAGCGCGAAGTCGATGTCGCGTACGAGGCCGAGCTTGCGCAGTGCGCGCTGGACGAGGCTGAGCCCGGCGCCAGGTGGCGCGGGTGGTCCGGCTGTAGCCGCGGGGGTCGCGACCGCCATACCCGCCGTCGCCGGCGCTGACTTGTTCTTCCGGAGCGACGCCTTGGGCACGGTCAGCAAAGATCCTGCAACGCGCTCAGCGCATCCGGGAAGCGAAAGCGGAAGCCGGTTCTCTCGAGGTTCGCCGGCACCACGCGCTGCCCTTCGAGCAGCACGTCCGCCTGCTCGCCCAGCGCCAGCCGGACCGGCCAGGCTGGGGTCGGCAGCCAGCAGGGCCGATGCAGAACCTGCGCCGCGGTACGCGCGAACGCCTCTTGCGAGAGGTGACCCGGCGCAGTGAAGTTATAGGCCTGCGGTGCCAGCGGGGCATCGGGCTGCGCCGCGACGCGCCACACGTGCGCCATGCCGCGAACAATGTCATGCACGTGAATCCACGACGTGCATTGCCGCCCTGTTCCCAACCGTCCACCGGCGCCGAGCCGGATCGGCGCAAGCAGTTTGGGCAGCGCCCCGCCATGACCCAGGACCAGACCGAACCGCAGACACGCCACGCGCACGCCATAGCGTGCCGCCGTGTGCGCTGCGGCCTCCCAGCGCTGGCACAAAAGCGACATGAAGATGTTTTGCGAAGGGCTCGACTCGGTCAGCTCGGCAGTGTCGTCTTGTGACTGCACCCCGTAATAGCCGATGGCCGATCCCGACAGCATCAGCCAAGGCTTGACCGCCCGCGTGCCGATCCACTCGACCAGCTTTTGCGTCAGCCCTTCACGACTGGCCAGCAACTCGGCTCGACGGTGTGTGGTCCAGCGCGGGCCGATGACGGGCGCGCCCGCCAGGTTGACGATCACATCGACGGCCGGCACGGGCGGGATTTCTTCGAGCCGCCGGACGCAGCGCACGCCCGTGCCGAAGAGCTCCGTGGCCGCCGCCGCATCGCGCGTCCAGACGCTGACCGAGTGCCCGTCGGCCTGCAGCGCCTCGATCAGCAGTCGACCGATGAACCCGGTCCCGCCGGTGACCAGCACATGGGCGGGACCTGTGCCGAAACGAACCGGCGCCGCGAAGTCGGGTGAAGAGATCATCCGATCGATTCTGCCGCCTGAACAAGATTTGAGTTTGGGAACCAGTGGCGTTGAATCGGGGGTGGGACAATCCGTCCTGATTTTTCCTCGGCACACTCGCCGCCACCTTGGAACGGGCCTGTCCAGCCCTCAAGCGCATGCGCAACTTCACGCTCTCCGATTTCGACTTCGATCTGCCCCCTGAACTGGTGGCACAACACCCGGCCGTCGAACGCACCTCGTCCCGCCTGCTCGATAGCACCGCGGGCACATCGGGCACAGCAGTCGATCGCATCTTCAAGGACCTGCCTTCGCTGCTGCGCGCGGGCGACCTGCTGGTCTTCAACGACACGCGCGTCGTCAAGGCCCGCCTATTCGGCGAGAAACCGACCGGCGGCAAGCTCGAACTGCTGGTCGAGCGCGTGCTGACCGGCAACGAGGTCGTCGCGCACATGAAGGTCAGCAAGAAGCCACCAGTCGGCACCACGCTCCAGATGGTCGGCGGCTTCAGCGCGACGCTGCTCGGACGTTGGCCCGACGAGCAAGGCGCGCTGTTCCGTTTTGCTTTCGGCAGTGACGCCAACGAAGACCCGTACGCGCTCATGAGTCGCTGCGGTCACGTGCCCTTGCCGCCCTACATCACGCACACCGACTCGGCCGACGACGAAAGCCGCTACCAGACCGTGTTCGCGCGCGTGCCTGGCGCGGTCGCTGCGCCGACGGCCGCGTTGCACTTCGACGAAGCCCTGCTCGCGGAACTCGCGGCCCGCGGCATCGAGCGCGCGAGCGTCACGCTGCACGTCGGCGCCGGCACCTTCCAGCCGGTCAAGACGGAGAACATCGCAGAGCACACGATGCACGCCGAGCGCTATGAAGTGCCCGAAGCCACGCAGCGCGCCATTGCCGCCTGCAAGGCACGCGGCGGCCGAGTCGTCGCCGTCGGCACGACCACAGTGCGGACACTCGAATCGTGGGCCAAGACCGGCGAGGCATCGGGCGACACGCGCATCTTCATCACGCCCGGTTTCGCCTTCCAGCATGTCGATGTACTGGTCACCAACTTCCATTTGCCGAAGAGCACCTTGATGATGCTGGTGAGCGCCTTCGCCGGCTACGAACACGTGATGGCGCTGTACGCGCACGCCATCGCCCAGCACTATCGATTCTTCAGCTACGGCGACGCCATGCTTCTGGCGCGCGCACCGTCATGACCTTCACCCGCTTTGCATCGTTTGCCGCGCTGGCTTTGGCCGGGCTGGCGCCTGCCGCCGGTCAAGCACGCGGCTACACACCGCAAGGCATGTGCGGCGACTACGCACGGCTCGACATCACGAGTCCCACCGGCACCTGCGTCGCGCTGCTGGCCGATGAGGCGCAGGGCCTGCGCGCACCGCGCCGCATTCTGGAAGTGGCACCGGGCCGTTACTGGGTGGTCGACATGGGTTCGTGGGAGCCGCGCCGCGGCCGACTGCTCGAGATGACGCTGCCGACCGATGGGCCGGCCCCGCGGCGGGCGCGGTTCACCGTACTGGCTGAGCAGCTCGATCGCCCATTGGGACTCGTCATCGGACCGGACGGCAAGGCCTACATCGGCGAATCGAACGCGATCTGGCGTACGCCGATCCCTGCGCCCGGCGGCGCGCTGCAACGCGAGCCGCTGATCGACAACCTGCCCGGCGACGGCACGCATCCGCTCAAGGAACTGGCCTTCGCGCCCGACGGCCATCTCTTCATCAACGTCGGCTCCGACTCCGACAACTGCCGTGACACGTCGAAGCAGTTCCCCCTGCCTTGCCCGGATCTCGCCGGACCGCAGCCGCGCGCTGCGGTCTACGAAGCCATCTTCGCGGCACCGGGCTACAAGCTGCAGAGCTTCAAACCGTTTGCGACAGGCCTGCGCAATTCGGTCGCGCTGACCGTCATGGCCGACGGGCCGGCCAAGGGCACGGTGCTGCAAGGCGAGAACTCCATCGACTATGAAGAGGTCGGTCAGCCGCCCGAAGAACTCAACCGCCTGCAGGCCGGCCGCGATTACGGCTGGCCTTACTGCGTCGGCAATCGCCAGCCCGCGCGTGGCTACGAGGACCGGTACGACTGCAAGACGACCGAAGCTCCGCTCATGCTTTGGCCAGCGCACGTCGCGCCACTGCAGATGATGGTCGGCCCCACTGGCAGCCGCTTCGCCGGCCAGGTTCTGGTCGCATGGCGCGGCCACCAACCGCCGGGTCACCGCGTGGTCGGCTACAAGCTCAACGCGCAGGGACTGCCTTCAGGCAAGCCGATCGACTGGCTCTCGGGCTGGGACCCCAAGCCCGGCGTGCGCCCAATGGGCAAGCCCACCGGTATTGCCGTCGACCGCCAGGGCCGCCTGCTGGTGGTCGAAGACCTCAATCGCACCATCCTCATGTTGCTGCCCTCCCCAAAAAAATGACCGACACGTCCACCCTGCCCCGCCTGAAGTTCGACCTGCTCGCGACCGACCCGGCAAGCCACGCGCGACGCGGCACGCTCACCCTCAACCACGGTGTCGTGCAAACGCCGATATTCATGCCCGTCGGGACATACGGCACCGTCAAGGGCGTGATGCCGCGCAGCCTGGAAGAGATGGGCGCACAGATCATCCTGGGCAACACCTTCCATCTGTGGATGCGGCCGGGACTCGACGTGATGGCGAGCTTCGGCGGACTGCATCAGTTCGAGAAGTGGAACAAGCCGCTTCTCACCGACTCGGGCGGTTTCCAGGTGTGGTCGCTCGGCGCCATGCGCAAGATCAGCGAAGAAGGCGTCAAGTTCGCATCGCCCGTGAACGGCGACAAGCTCTTCTTGACGCCCGAAGTCTCGATGCAGATCCAGACCATCCTGAACAGCGATATCGCGATGCAGTTCGACGAGTGCACGCCGTACGACACGGCAGGCCACATCACGACCGAGGCCGAAGCGCGCACGTCGATGGCGCTCAGCCTGCGCTGGGCAGCGCGCTGCAAGACCGAGTTCGAGCGACTCGACAACCCCAACGCGCTGTTCGGCATCGTGCAGGGCGGCATGTTCGGGAACCTGCGCGAAGAGTCGCTGGCCGCGCTGGTCGACATGGACTTTCCCGGCTATGCCATCGGCGGGGTGAGTGTTGGCGAGCCAAAGGAAGAGATGCTGCACATCATGGGGCACACGCCGCACCGGCTGCCCACGGACAAGCCGCGCTACCTGATGGGCGTCGGCACGCCGGAAGACCTGGTGCAGGGCGTTGCCGATGGCGTCGACATGTTCGACTGCGTGATGCCCACGCGCAATGCGCGCAACGGCACCATCTTCACGCGCTATGGCGACTTGAAGCTGCGCAACGCGCGCCACAAAACCGACCCGCAGCCACTCGATCCGAGCTGCACTTGCCACGCCTGCGCAGGCACATCAGGCGTGAGTTGGGACGATGGCGGGCGCGATGGCTTCAGCCGCGCTTACATGCACCACCTCGACCGCTGTGCCGAGATGCTCGGGCCGATGCTTTGCACCATCCACAACCTGCACTATTACCTGAACCTGATGCGAGAGATCCGCGAGGCGCTCGACGTGGGGCGCTTTGCCGACTTGCGCGCACGTTTCAAGGCCGACCGCGCACGCGGGATCTAGTTTTCGGGACGCAACGTCCAACGACCCGTCAACGATGCGCCCGGCGCCAGCACCGTGCCGCCCAAAGTCTCGACCGGGTAGCGGTCCGACAGGTTGATGGCGTCGGTGCATTGGCTTACCGGCTCGGCGCAAAAGTGGTCGGCGCCGCGCGGGCAATACAGCACGAAGAAATCCAGCGGCGACTCGGCCGCCATGACGATGGCGTGCCCGCTGCCGGGCCACTCGATGCGTGCGCTGTGCTGCCAGCCGGCAAAGTTGTTGTCGAGGTCGAGCGCATCGAGGCCGACGCCATCGCGCAGCATCGCCACCTCGGGTGTCGCTTCGAGCGCGACGGGCATCACCTCGGCATCGCCACGCCACATGGCGTCCGTCACGGTCTGCAGGCGCGTGCCCGGGTGGTGCGGAAAGTAAGGATGGTGGCCGATGCCGGCCGGCATCGCCACGTCATCACGGTTGGTCAGCGCAATCGTCACAACCAGGCCAGTCGCATCGAGCTCGAAAACCTGCGATGCCTCGAAACGCCAGGGCCACGCAGCGCAGGCATCCACCTGCAATGAAAGCTTTGCGCGCGCCGGCGTCGCCTCGTCGACCGTCCAGGGCCGCAGCCACCCGAGGCCATGCAGTGGATGACGACCTGAAGGCGAGGCGGGATGTCCGGGTGGCACGTCGATCTCGCGGACGCCGAAGCGGGCATGGCCATCGCGGATGCGATTGCACCAAGGCAACAGCGGATAACTCGCCATGCCAGACGGGTTGCGCTGAGCCAGTGCTGCTGGCGTCGCCGGCCGGAGCCAGTCAGTGCGCGCACCGTCGCGTTCGCTCCAGAAGGCAGCGATGGCGCCGCCGACCGATGGCGCCAGCGTCATACGCAGCGCGCCGGCTTCGAGATGCACCAGAGCATCGGCTGTCTGGTCCGGGACTTCGACTGGGTTCATGCAGGTCCTGCGGGCGAATCGCCTCGATCGCGGCATTCTCGTTCACACGGGTATCGGGCGTGAACACGGTCGACGAAAATTGCAGCATGACATCGTCCATCGTGCCTTCGACTCCCCCGCCCTCGACCTCGCCTTCCGCTTCGCTTTCGGCGCGGTACCCGTCGCTCGAACGCCGCGTCGTGTTTATCTCCGGGGGTGCGACCGGCATCGGCGAAGCGCTGGTCAGCGCATTCCATGCGCAGGGCGCGCGAGTCGGCTTTTGCGACTTGGACGCCGTTGCCGGCGCCGCATTGGCTGCACGACTGAAAGGGCCCAATGCGGCCCTCTTCTTGACCTGCGACGTCACCGATGTGGCTGCGCTGCACGGCGCCATCGACACCGTACGCAAACACTTCGGCCCGATCGGCGCGCTGGTCAACAACGCGGCGAACGACCGGCGCCACGATATGGCCGATGTCACCAGCGAAGACTTCGACCGGCTGGTCGCGGTCAACATCAAGCACCAGTTCTTCGCGGCGCAAGCCGTGGCCGGAGACATGCGCTCGCTCGGCGGCGGATCGATCATCAACTTCGGCTCGATCAGCTGGATGATCAAGGGCGCCGGCTATCCGGTGTACCAGGCATGCAAGGCGGCGGCGCGCGGGCTCACACGGTCCCTGGCGCGCGATCTGGGCAAGCAGAACATCCGCGTCAATTCGATCGTGCCGGGCTGGGTGATGACGGAGCGGCAACTGCGTTTGTGGGTCAAGCCCGAGTCAGCGGCCGAGATCGATGCGGCGCAGTGCCTGCCGGGCCGCGTCATGGCTGAAGACATCGCCAGCATGGCGCTCTTTCTGGCTGCTGACGACTCGAAGATGTGCACGGCACAGGACTATGTGGTGGACGCAGGCTGGACCTGATCTTGCCGACCATGCACCAAGCAAGAAGCCCGGCAAGCCGGGCTCCTTATCGTCCGTATCCGGCATAAGCCGGAGCGCGGATGAGCGCGCAGGTCAGTCGCGCAGTTCAGCCGGCACCGTGCCGCCGTTGGCCGCCAGCTTGGTCATGACCTGGCGATGCAGCCAGATGTTCATCTTGGCGCTGTCGCTGGTGTCTTCGCCATAGCTCAGTTCAGCGGCCAGCTTCTTGCGCTCGTCCAGACTGCTGTCGAGGCCGAGCAGCTTCATCAAGTCGACGATCGAAGTGCGCCAGTTCAGGTTTTTGGCGCCCGGCATGGCGTCGAGCACAGCGGCCACGTCGCCCAGCGGAATGGCCGGTGGTGGTGCAGCCGCGGCCGGTGCATCGGAAGGCGCAGGTGCTGGCGTCGGATTAGCAGCGGTGGCCGTGGCGTCAGCGGCATGGGCCGAAGGGAAAATCTTGGAAAAAATGCTGCCGAAAATGCTCATGTTTTTGCTCCGTCGAAGGTGAAGGATAGTGGTTGAATCGGGCCCTCCCCGAACCTGCCGTCGCCGCACCTTTCGGTGACCGCGAAGCAGCAGCGCGTTGTATCACGGGCCTGCGACGACCCTGTTACAGCGCCGGCACCGGACCTGTCAGCGGACCGGCCGCCCTAGAGTCGGCCGGCTGGGTCACAGCCGAAGTGGTAGCCGACGCCGCAGCCGATGTACCGCAGGCATGGCAGAACTTCGAGAAGGCACTCTTGCGCGCGGCGCAATGCCCGCAGTGGTCGTACAGGCCAATGCCGCAATGCGGGCAAAAGTCGATGTCGGTGCTCTTCAAGTCGACTGGGCGCTCGCAACCGGGACACACGCTTTTGGCGAGCCGCGCGAGCGCCACGTCGTAGCTCAGCTCCTCGCGCCGGACTTGATCGGGCTGCTGCTCGGCCAGCTTTTGTTTAGCGAGGTAACGGTTGAGGCCGACGATCGCGTAGCGCCCCACCAGCACCGTGATGACGATGCCTACGATGTAGCGCACGTAACCGCCGTAGCTCGGCAGGTAAGGCACCAGCTCGACGAAAAATGCGAATAACGCGAAGTAGATGAAGCCCCAGACAAACGGCCAGTAGGTGCTCTTGCGCTTTTTCACGAAGAGCCAGCCGGCAACCGCGAGGAGTGGCAAGGTCAGCGCCAGCCGATAGCCGAACACGCGCAATTCGATGCGCCGGTATTCGGCTTCGAGCTTGATGTTGGCATCGTGCTCGAGTACCCCGAGTTGTTCCTGCGCACGCTCCTGTGCCTGCCGCGCGTCGAGCGCGATCTGCTGCTGCGCGCTCAAGCGAACCTCGGCTTTGTCTTCGGCGGCCTTCAAAGCATCGAGCGCCTTGGTGCGTGCGATCAACTCGCTGTCCTGATCCGGCTGCGCGGTGGCGCGCCGAGTCGCGATCCAATTACCGAAAGTCTCGCGCGCATTCCGGCTGGCTTGCTGCGCGACGTTGAGCTGCAACTCGGCCTGTTCAAGCTCTTGCGATGCCTTATGTTCTGCTGCCTCCGAAGTCTGGACGGTGGCGCGCAGCGGATCGGCCGCAGCATGGTCGATGAAGTCGTCCATCTGGCGCACGCGTTCGACCTGCGGCAAATCGCCGACCAGCGTGCTGCCGAGGCCGATCAAGAATCCGGCGAACACCACCGACACCACCCAGAGGCCGCGGCGAAACCATTTTTCCGAAAGACGTAAGGATTTGCTCATTTTTATTTACAGCGTAAGTGCGGTGATCGGGCCGAACGTGAGGGTGGTCAGCTCATGGTTTTGAACTTCAGCATGGGCCGGCTTGGTCGGGAACAGAAAGAGCCCCGCCAAACTGACAGCCAGCGCCAGCAGCACAATGCGCAACGCCGCCCACAGCACGCGCTGCCAGCGGGGCACCTTGGCAGCCCGATCGGCCTCGTAAGACGCGAAGTTGGTGATTCGACGAATCACGTCAGCCTCTCGCTGTGCTGCAACGCACGGTCGATGACGCCGCCGATATCGCCACGACAGCACTCGCTGTAGTGCTGTCGGCGATCACGAGAGTGGCAACTGGAGCGGTTCATAACGGTGAAGTGCCTCGCGGCATAGTGAAGGTGTGCGGATGATGGGTCGCACACCTCATGAAGGAGGCGAATTCATGCGCCGGTGGCGGCGCAATGGGCTCGTGGTATCCGCAGGAGATACCGCGCAGCGAGCAACGGCTCAGTGCCGATGAAGATCGTCGCGCGTAAAGGGCCGCTCGAGATGTGCGACCCGGACCGCTATTCGCTCGATCAAGTCTTGCGTCGGAGCGGGCGCTCCGATGGGCACGAACACCAGCGGCAGCGCCAAGCTGACCGCCACCCAGGGCCAGCGCAGCTTCGGGTGCGGCCGGTTGTGTTGAATCGCCAGAAAGGTGACGCTGACGATGCCCCCCATCAGGTAGCCCGCCAACACCTCGGAGATGGAATGGGCCTCGAGCACCAATCGAGAGACACCGATGACGAAGGCCAGCAACCAGCCGGCGATGGCGAAGGCCACACGCGGTGCATGGCCCCAGCGCGAGGCCATCAGCCACAACGCCACGGGCCAGATACTGGTCGCCAGCATGGTGTGTCCGCTGACGCCGGTGAAGTCGAGCCGCGCATTGCCGATGCCCCAGCCGAGGAACGCCAGCTTGGACGCAAAAACGATGCTGCTGCCGAGCCCGAAGATCACGACCCAGCGGATCGCGCCGTTGCGGGTGCGTGGTGAGACGCCGAGCCAGACCGCGATCAGCGCGGCGCAAGGCAACAGCAGACCGCTGTCGCCCAGAAGGGTCAGTAGATGCCAGCTCAGAAAGTGCTCCGTGGGTGCTTCATGCAGTCAGCAGCGCACGCACGCGCTGTTGCAGTAGTTCGGGCTGGACGTCGGCCGGAGCCGCGGCGCTACCGACATTCAGGCCGACGCTGCTGAAGAGGCCACGCCGGAACGGCTTGACCATCGCCACGTTTTTGTCTCCGCGCTTTTCAATGCGGCTGAAATAAGAGCCCCACAGGTTGGTCAACGCCATCGGCACGACCGGCACCTCCATGCCTTCGCTGCGCGCCATGTCGACGATCTTCATGATGCCGCCCTTGAAAGGTTGCAACTCGCCATCGCGTGTGAGCGCACCTTCTGGAAAGATCGCCAGCAGGTCGCCTTCGCGCAGCACGCCAATGGCCTGTGCAAACGCCGACTCGTAGGCCGCAGGATTTTCTTTGTTCGGTGCAATCGGAATCGCCTTGGCAAGCTTGAAAAGCCAGCCAAGCACCGGCACCTTGAAGATCTGGTGGTCCATGATGAAACGGATCGGTCGCGGGCTCGCGGCCATCAGCAGCACCGCATCGATGAAGCTCACATGGTTGCAAACGAGGATAGCGGCGCCCTCGGTAGGAATGTGCTCGTCGCCGCACACCTTGAACCGATAGATAAAGCGCGACAACACCCAGGAGACGAAGCGCAACAGGTATTCCGGCACCAGCATGAAGATGTAGAAAGCGACGATGGCGTTGGCGATGCCGGTGAACAAAAATATCTGCGGAATGGTGAAGCCGGCGCCGAGCAAGGCGCCGGCAATGACCGAACTCGCAATCATGAAAAGCGCGTTGAGGATGTTGTTGGCCGCGATGATGCGCGCGCGATGTGTCGGCTGGCTCCGCAACTGAATGAGCGCGTACATCGGCACGCTGTAGAGACCCGCGAACAGCGACAGGAGACCAAGGTCGGCCATCACGCGCCAGTGCGCCGGGCGTCCGATGAAGTCGCCGATGCCCATCTCGGCCAGGGTCGGCAAGGCACGTGAAGCGAAGTACAGGTCGATCGCGAAAACGCTCATGCCGATCGCGCCCAACGGCACCAGACCGATCTCGACCTGGCGCCGGCTCAGCGTTTCGCACAGCAGCGAGCCGGTGCCGATGCCGATCGAAAACACCACCAGCAGCAGCGACGCCACTTGCTCGTCGCCGTGCAGCACTTCCTTGGCGAAGCTCGGAAACTGGCTCAGGAACACCGCACCGAAGAACCACATCCAGGAGATGCCGAGCAGCGACCTGAAAACCACCACGTTGCCGTGCGCCAGTTTGAGGTTGCGCCAGGTTTCGCTGAACGGATTCCAGTTGATGACGAGGTTGGGGTCGGTCGCAGGTGCGCGCGGAATCGCCTGTGCCACGCCGCGCCCAACCAAAGCCAGCAACACGCAAGCGACCGCCACCGACGTATGCCCGATCTGCGGCACCGCGACCAGCAACCCGCCCGCCACCTGGCCCAGCAAGATGGCCACGAAGGTGCCCATCTCGACCATGCCATTGCCGCCAGTGAGCTCGCGCGCATCGAGCACCTGCGGCAGGTAGGCGAACTTGACCGGGCCGAACAGCGTCGAGTGCAGCCCCATCAAAAACACGCAGCCCAGCAGCACGACCGCATTGGCGCTCATGAAGCCCCATGCCGCAATGAGCATGATCACGATCTCGAGGTTCTTGACGAAGCGAATCATCTTCGTCTTGTCGAACTTGTCGGTGAGCTGGCCAGACGTCGCGGAAAACAAAAGGAACGGCAGGATAAAAAGGGCACCGATCACCAGGCCCGCTATGGCCGGCGGCATCCAGCTCAACTGCAGCTGGTAAGTGACCATCACTGTGAAGGCGAACTTGAAGAGGTTGTCGTTGGCCGCGCCGGCGAACTGCGTCCAGAAGAAAGGTGCGAAACGCCGCTGCTTCAGCAACGCGAACTGGTTGGCGTGCGCGTTGGCGTCGGGCGTTTGCAAAGCTGGTGAGGCCGTGACGGCAGCAGCGGGTGTGGTCATTCGATGTGTCCCTCGCGGGCTCCTCAGGCCGTGATCGCGGCCGCGCCCGGATTGTGCCGCAGGGTCCTGCGCCCGACGGTCTGCAAAGCATGCAGCACGGGCAAGCCGGCAAGCGCCGCCGTGAGGTGCTTCACGCTGTGGCCCGACACGATGTGGTGGGTGGCCTCGTAGACCGCGTGGTCCGACAGCTCGAACAGCTTGGCGAGCGCGTAGAAAAAGATGACCCAACCGAGCTTGAGCCCCACCGCGCCCCCACTTCCGGACACTTCGGGCAACGGCTTGGTCAACGCCAGCATGAGCACCAGCGCCATGCCGCCGAACTGCACCGTGGCCCACGGCGCGACGTTGCCTGTTTCGAACCAGATCGCCACCGCCAGCAACCCGCCCGCCAATGTGGCCCAGGCGGCGGCCCAGCCGGCACGCTGGCTTACCCTGTCGCACACGGCCAGTCCGATCAGTCCAGCGAAGGCGATCGCCATGCCGGCGCGGTCGGCAGCGAGCCGCAACATGTCGGGCTGCAGGTGATAGAAGACCGATCCTGCGGCGCAGGCGATCAGCCCGGCGAAGAAGAGCCAGGCGCAGTCGAGGCTATTGCCCAGACGTTGGCTCACGCCGAGGTCGACCGGCTCCCCAGCCGATGCGGCTGTCGGCGTGGCAGACAGTTCCGGCCGATCGAGCCAACGAAGCCACCGCAGCCCCAGCAGGCCGATCGCGAGGAACGGCAGATTGCTCAACACGTCCATCGCGTTCGGCAAACTGTGCCAGCCACGGTCATCGGCAAAAACAGAGACCGCATCGGGCCCGCTGAACGCAGGGCACGCAACGGCGAAAAGCGCCAGCAATGCGAACGCGGCGAACAAGATGCGTTCGCGGCGAGTTGCTGCGGGGAACGACAAGTCGGGCAAGGATGGCAGGTGCATGGTGGGCTCCGTAGGCGGGTAGTGGTTCGCGGTCGGCCGGAATTTAAGTTGTCAATCGCTCCGCAAGCATCGAAAATCGATACGAGGTACCAATTCACGCCCTTCCGTACCAGTTTTCAATACTCAACCGCCGAACCTGCGAGCAGCCTATGAGCACCACCGTCGACCTCGTCTTCGCCCTGAAGAACGAACTGAAGAACGCTCGAATGACCTACGCCGACCTGGCGCGTGCGCTCGACATGGCGGAGTCCAGCGTCAAACGCATGCTGGCCAAGGGCGACATGCCGCTGTCGCGCGTCGACGCGATCTGTCGTGCGCTGAAGATGGATTTCGCCGAGCTGGCGCGGCGTGTTGCCGATGCCCAGCCTTTGTTGAAGGAGCTGACGCAGGAGCAGGAAAAAGCCGTGGTGCGCGACAAGAAGCTGCTGCTGGTCGCCATCAGCGTGCTGAGCCAGTGGACGCTGGAGCAGATCGTCACTGCGTATCGGATCAGCGAGGCGGAGTGCATCGGCTGTTTGGCGCAGTTGGACCGCATCGGCATCATCGAACTGCGGCCGCTCAACCGGTATCGGCTCAAGCTTGCCAAGACTTTTCGCTGGCGGCCGCACGGGCCGGTGATGGAGTTCTTTCGCGAGAACGTGGTGCTCGACTACTACCGCGGCGGCTTCGACGGGCCGGCAGAAGGCCTGCTGCTGGTGCACGGATCGATCAGCCAATCATTGGCGCCGGCTTTTCTCGAACGACTGCAGCGCGTGGCGCAAGACTTCGCGCAGCAGCACCAGACCGACCAGAAGCTCTCCCCGAAGGATCGCGAGGGCTACACGCTGCTGCTGGGCATGCGCAACTGGGAGTTCGAACTGTTCACGCGCTTGCGGCGCTAGCGCTTTCGGCATCGCACTGCCGACGACAAAGCTGATGCTGCCTACAGAAACACTGCGCCAAGACGGCGCACGTTCAGGCCTCCACTGGCAATCGTTCCAGCCGATATCCGAAACCGTAGACCGCCTGTAGCTGAAATCCGTTCTCGACTGTGAGACCGAGTTGGGTGCGTACGCGCGATACGTGCGTGTCGATGGTGCGTGCCATGGCTTGGCCATTCCAGATCGCCTGGTTCAGGTGCTCCCGCGACAGCGGACTACCGAAGTGCTTGAACAGCAATCGGGCGACTTCGAACTCTTTGTGCGTGAGCTTCACTGCAACACCGTCACGCGTCACGACCCGCTGCGCTGCATCGAAGTGCATGCCTTCGGTCTGCTCGACGCTTTGCGTGAGGGTCGGTACCGTCAAACGGCGCATCAGCACGTTGATGCGGGCCAGCAGTTCGAAGGGTCGGCACGGTTTGACGAGGTAGTCGTCGGCGCCGCCGTTGAGCGCTTGCACCGTTTCGAATTCGCCGGCACGCGCAGTCAACATCAGCACCGGCACGTTGGAGCCCATGTCGCCCCTCACTCGTCGCAGTACTTCATAGCCCGAAAGACCGGGCACGTTCCAGTCGAGCATCAGCAAGTCGAAGCTGTCTCGCTGCAGCAGATCGTAGAAGGCATCGCCATTGGCCAGGTGCACAACATCGTGCGCATTGCGCCGAAGCAGATCCTTGACCGTATCGGCTTCGTCGATCGAGTCTTCGAGCAAGGCCACGCGCAGGCGCGCCTCCGAGGGTCCGCCGAACAAGGCGTTCGATCCCACAGGCTGCACATCAGCTCCGACGGGTCATTGGCGGCACTGTTTCGTTTTGGTACCAATCTGCCGGCTTGACACCCCACATGGCGTGAAGACGCGACAACCGTTGCTGAAGCTCGTCGTCGCTCGCGGGAAGCAGCAAGAAGTCGTTGCGCTCGCTGCCCATCACGTGGGTCGCCAGTTCGACCTGGTTCGGCTGCATGAGCAGCGCGATCGGCGTTTGTGCCCCTGCCAGTCGACACAACAAATCGAGCTCTGTCCGAGCGCTTGCGTTCGAGCCGGCAAAGCTAACAACCAGCATCCCGAACTGTTGCCCTGAAACGTAGCAAGACACCAGATCGCTCGCACGGTCGAACGGCGCCGCAAGAAGCCGAAGCCCTTTGAGAATTTTCCAGGTGCGGGCACGTGTGCTCCCGAGCGGGTCGAGCAATGCGATCGTCTTTGCGGATGAACCGGTGTCGTACGCGTATGGCTGCGCCCTGCTGGACGACATTGCGCTGCTGCGGGTGCTGGCGCTGACCGGGGTGAGCGCGGGCATTACCGATCGCCCGTCACTTCGACATTGGCGACGCCGCTTTCATCAGTCCAGATGGAACGGTGAGACTTGTTCATTGTGAAAATCCTCCCCGGTGACCGGGATTTTTTGTGTGACAGGCTTGAAACTGGGGTGATTGTGTTCAGCCTCTACAGAGGAGGAAAGGGGATGACACAGTTCTTGACACGCTTCTGTGACATACCGCCAAAACAAAAATTTAAATGTAAAAGTCCTCACATTCACATGTGAATGACATGTGACTTTTCGGGACGATCGAATGGCGAATTAGTGCAGTTGTGGTCGAAGAGAACTTGCGACACAACAGAAGAAGTGCGAAGCGAAGTCAGCGCGCGAATGGCACTGAGCGGTGAGCGTTTGGCTCTTGCAAATGCACCGTTGCCGATGCACTTGCAAGAACGCCGGCAAAGCCGGCGTCGCGCTATCTGGTCGTTAAACGATCAGCATTTCATTGCCGCTGCCTGTTGAACAAAAGCGTCGTTCACTGCCTTGCAAGCGGCACTGAGCGTTGCCTTGTCGGCGCCCATGCTGGCCCACGCAGCCTTGGTCTGTTCCATGCTGGCCTTTATTGCGTCGCCTGCGGCGCCGTGTTGCTTGCCGGCGCAAGCGCTGACCTTGTCCAGATAGTCCTGGCATTCCTTCGGAATGTCCGCAGAAGCGGTCGTGGGCGTGGGCGTGGGCGTGGGCGTGGTGGCAGGTGTGGCCGGTGTGGCCGGTGCAGCAGAAGTTGCGGAAGATGCGGCGGATGCGGCGGATGCAGCAGGTGCCGTCGCAGCGGCCGGTTCGACAGCTGCAGCCGCAGGAGTCGTTTCAGTCTTCGAACAGGCGGTGAGCGTGACAGCAATGGCGATAAGTGCGAGAAGCTTTTTCATTTTTTGAGTCGTGATATTCGGATTGAGGAGTAGTGGATGGGCAGGATCAGTCTTCGATAGAAATGCCTTTCGAAATGCCTTTCGTAGGGCAGTGCACCATGCTCACGACGAGAGTGCGTCCGAAGATCCCCAGCGGTTCGCGCCTGGCTGCGAAGGCTGTACATACAGATAGACCAGCACCAGCATTCCGACGATGGGGATGAGCCCGATCAAGATCATCCAGCCCGACTTACCAATGTCATGCAGACGTCGCACAGTGACCGCGATCAATGGCAACAGAACGACAAGAATGACGGCAATCGGGATGTATTGGTTGATCAATCGCCCGACGATCGCGACGATCAGATAGGCCAAGAAAAACCACCAATACTCCGAGCGCGAGGCGCGACCAGAGAAATCGACGTACTTGCGAAAGCAAGTTTCGACGGCTTGTTGAATATTCATGAATAGCTCCCTTTGTGAACCACCGATTTTGTCGGCGGAAGCTATCCATTTCGAGCCACCCCGCAGCGCGGTCTGAGTCTTATTTCCCACAACCCGCCGGCGTCTTTTCGGTTAACGTTTCATTAACTTTTTAGTTCGTGACAACTCGCAGGCGATCAGTGACAAGCTGTTCACATACGGACTCCGACTCCTCGCGTTTTTCAACTGCTCGAGATCATCAGGTCGGAGTCGCGATAGCTCTCGACCTCGAAGAAGCGAAAGCGTGTCTTGCCTATCTTCAACACATCGAGGTGTTGCAAAGCCTGCCGCTCGTCGACGAGGCGTTCGTTAACGAAGACGCCGTTCAAGCTGTGGAGATCGCGGATGGCGGCCGGCGCGTCGTCCGGCATTTCAATGCATGCGTGCTGACGACTGACGCTCGTGTCGGAGACCACTACGTCGCAAATACCGTCGCGCCCCAGCAGCGCGTGAGCGCCGGAAAATACGATCAGTCTGGACAAACCTTCGTCCAGTCGAAGCAGGCTTCGTTTCATGTCTCTTCCCTTGTGCAGTGACACGCGGAGTCTCGCGCGACCCGCAATTCAATGTGTCAGACAAGGTGAGACAGCGGCACATTTCCGTCAACGACCGCACGCTGATCGCCGATTATTCGCTGGTGAAAACTGTCAGTACACCGGTGTAGCCATAGAGGTGATGGCGCGCGATCTCGCCGGCTGCGAAAAAGCCGACGAGCGGAACGTCGCCGAGCGCATGGCGAACGATCTGAAGTTCGGCACTGGGGGCACCGAAGTGCTGTCCGCCGCGGCCCGAACAGCTCACGTACACCGCGCCTGCAATGCGGCGTGCCGGATGCGGTGCGGCTTCTGCTTCACCGGCAGCGACGGCACTCGCCACCGCCAGTGTCTGTTCTTCGGGCTCGAGCTCTTCGCGAATCTCGGCGCAGATGCGCATCAGGTCGGCGCGTGCGGCCTGCGCGTTGCGGCGGCAGAACGTGAGTCGCATCCCGGCTTCAGCCTGGTCGGCGATGGCAATGCCGCGACGCGTCGGATCGAGTCCGATGATGTGCCGCACCAGCACGTCGGAGCCGAGATCGCCGGTGCGCCGAATGCCGTCGCTGCCCGCCGTGGCGAGGCCGATCAACGTATTGCGCACTGCATCGATGGCTTCTTGAGGGCGTTCGAGCGATACCTGCAAGTCGGCCAGCAGCACATCGAGCGCCGGCTGACCGTCGAGCTTCAGCACCAGATTGCCGTCTGCCTCGGTGATCTCTCGTTCGCGTGCAGCGCCAGAGCGAATCGGCTGGCAGCCTTGCGTGACACGCGATACCAGTCGCACGCCTTCGCCGAAGACAACGCCCGACAAGCCACCTGAAAATACGCCGCTCGCCGCTCCGTGTCCGCGGATGTTGCCGTTGCCACCGACTGCAAATTGCAGGGCACCGGCGCGGCCCGACGAGAGACCGCCGAACAGGTAACCGGTGCTGGTGCGACCGGCCATTTCGGTGATCAACTCTGCGAGTTCAGGCGTGGCCGGGTCGGCATGAACCAGCGCTGTGTGCGCCTCGAAGCCGCTCATCTCGGCGCTGCCCAATGGCGCCACGCCGGAGAACACGCGGTATTGATCGCTCGACAGCGCGCACAGCATCAAGCTGATGCCAGGCTCGTTGAAATACTCGGCGTTGTTGGCCGCCACGCCAATGCCGATGGTGCCGGACCAGTCGGTCACCTCCGGCAGCTCGGCACTCAAATGCGCCAGGATGTCTTGTGCATCGGCACCGTAGTGATCGGTGATGTAGAGCAGCCCGAGCGTCGGCGACGACGCGTAGTCGGGCAAAGTCATTTGCGCTCGCAACTGGGCGAGCACGAGGCCGGCCGCCATGCGCCATTGCGGATGGGTGGCGTGACCGGTGGGAAACAATTTCATGGGTTCATCGTTTTGCGACCGGGCGTCTGGGCGCCGCGGCGGGTTTCTCTGGGGATTTTCTGCCTGTCGGGGTGGTCTTGCGAGATGCGGGTGATTTCTTCTTTGCGGCGAGCGGGCTGCCGGCTTTGGGTTTGGACTTGTTTGCGGAGTCGGCCAGCGGCTTCGGCATGGCAGGCATCTTGAGTTGCGATGCGTCGTGCAGTGCCGACGCAGCGATCTCCTGAAACTGCTGTGTGAGCGAGCCCCACCACTTCAACGGATCGACCACGCCGGCAGCGCCTGTGGGTGCGCCTTCGGCCTTCGCGTCGGTTTCGGCTGCTGCCTCTGCATCTCCCTCGGGCTCCGAAGCCGCAGGTGACGACGATGGCGTAAAAAAAGAAGAGGCCGATGGCGACGCCGAGGCCTCGGCAGCAGGCGCGGCAGCCCGCGTGAACGCACTCGCGATGTCTTCCATCCGAACATTCATGCCGCGCAGGGTCGACAGCGTCATCTTCTGCACTTCGAGCGCCTGAATCGTGGCCTTGAGGGCGTGGCCGTTTTGTTCGAGCCAGTATTGAACCGTCTTCAGCTCCTGGATGCGCTTGTCCACCTCTTCGACACTCAGCGTGGGCGCCACCCAGCTCGACAACCCCGGCAGCGCACCACCATTTCCCGCGCCGATACCGCCGATCCCACCGCCGCCAGCACTGCCGGTAGCGAGGTTCTTCAGGAAATCGAAGCCGGGAACGAACTGGCTGAAGGCAAAGGGCTTGCTTGCATCGGTCATGGCAGGTGTCTCCTGGAGGTTTTTTGTGCCGTCAGCTTACTCCAGGGGACCGCATTTTCAGCGTCAGTGCATGTGCTGCATCGGGGTGGCCGGAGCGCCTTCCGGAGCACCGACGGGCAGCTTCAGTTCCAGAGAAGTCTTCGCGCCTTTGGCGTCTTCGAAACGCAGCGTCACCGGCACTGATGCACCCTTCGGCAAGGCCGCTTTCAAGTCCATCAACATGACGTGATAGCCGCCTGGCTTGAGCTCTACCGTTTGACCGGCCGGCAGGTCGACGCCACCCGACACCGCACGCATCTTCATGGTGTCGCCTTCCATCTTCATCTCGTGCACTTCAGCGACACCGGCTGCGGGCGTCGAGATGCCGACCAGCCGTGAGCCCGATGGCGAGGTCAGCTTCATGAAAGCGCCGGTGCCGCTCTGCCCCGCCACCGACTGACGCACGTAGGCATCCCGGACGTCGACAGTGGCGACGCCCGCCGCGACCACCATCAGTCGCGCCGCCGGTGCCGCCATGCCGTCGGTCGACGTGCCGCTGGCCGGGACTTGAGCCCAATCCGTGCTGCCGACATCGCAGGTTTGCAGCACCTTGAACCAGAGTGGCCCCGGCGCGGCTGGCACCTTACCGTTGAGCACGAATTCGGCGCGCTCTTTGCCCGGCAACGCGTTTTGCGGCGACTCGGCCGTCCAGCGCACCTCGGCCTCCCCGTGCGCCGCATTGGCCACAGCCCGTTGCACGTCGAGCTTCCAGCCGGCCCGTGGCTCGGCATTCGCCAGCATGAAGCCGACAGGCAGGCGCACGCCGATGCCAGTGGTCGCCCCAGCATCCTTGCAGGCATGGCCGACACGGAAGACCGCGCGGTAGTCGCTGCCTGCTGTCGCGCCGCCGGGGGGCAGCGTGACATGGGCCAGGGCGGCAGCAGTGCCGGTGAGCAATAGGCAAGCGGCAATGGTTCTGAGGGCGGTCGAAGTGGTCATTGAGGAAGTCCTTTGATGTATGTGAGTCACAGGTCGAAGCGAAGTTCGGCCGTGTAGGTGCGCTGCGGGTACGGGTGGAAGTTCCAGTACTGGTAGTTGTTGGCGTTGTCGATGCCGAAGGCGGCCGACCATTGCTTGTCGATCTGGTAGCGCACACGCAAATCGACGGTGAAGTACTTGCTGGCGCCGAAGTATGCGTAGGCGTTGACGTCGCTGTTATCAAGGTTGGAATACTGCTTGCCGCTGTAGCGCGCTGCCACGGTAAAGGCCCACCGATCGTCCGGCTTGTACGTGGCGTACGCGGTGGAGCGCACGCGCGGCACGCGCGGCTGCCACTTGCCGACCGCTGCAGGAAACGCCGCATCGGCCACCGTCTTCGAGTTCGCGTAGGTCAGGCTGCCGCCGACATCGAGCCCTTTCATCAGCACGTCTTGCCCGGTGTACGCCAGCTCGACGCCGGTGGTGCGCACCTTGTCCACGTTCTGCACGCGAGAGACGGTCGATCCGGGGATCAGCTGGTTGAACAGCGCGTTCTTCGTCGTCTCGTGGAACAACGTAGCGCGCGCGGTGCCGTTGCCCAGGTCTTTTTCTAGCGACAGTTCACCGGTCCACGACTTCTCCGGCTTCAGGGTTGGGTCGTTGATGAACGACAGCGCACCACCCGATGTCGCGCCATACAGCTCACCCACGGTCGGATAGCGCACCGCGCGCCCGACCGATGCCTTGAGCACCGTATCGTCGGTCAACTGGTAGGCCAGCGCCGCCTTGGGCGACACGTCGGACTCACTGCGTTTGGCATAAGGCAGCGTGCTGGCCACAGTGGTGGCGGTGAAGCCATCGGTCGCCTGCCAGTCCTCGTAACGCAGGCCCAGTACCGTCTTCCACTTCGGCGCGAAACGCCAGCTGTCCTGCACCCATGCGTTGAGTGTCTCGGTACGGCCGCCGACGTTACTGACTTGCGACAGCGACCCAAGCGCCGGGCCGTCGACCCAACTGCCGGCCACATTGGACTTCTGGATGCCCAGCTTGTACGCATCCCGCCCGACACCGAAGTCGACGATGTGCGCACCGCCGACGCCTTGCGGGCGCCACGTGCCCTTGGCCGCCAGCGTGTTCCAGCCGGTGCGCCCGTCGCCCTGGTCTTGCAGCGTGCCGACACCCCCGAAAGCGGCCAGCGGCAATGTGACGGTCGGTGCGCGCTGCTGGTCTTTCGAGTAGTCGTACAGGCTGGCCGACACCTCCCAGTCGAAGACGCCCTGCGTATGGCTCTTGACCGACAGGCCATGCATGGCGTGGGTCTGGTGGTCATTGGTCAGCGGAAAGGCCGTCGGCGCCAGCGTGAAACTGCGGCCGTTGATGTTGACCGGGCCACTGTAGACCGGCAAGCCAGCCGCATTGTTCAGATAGCTGGCCGAGCGGCCCACCGACGTGTTCTGCCAATAGCCCAGCGTGTAGCTGGCGGTGATGGTCGGCGTCAAGTCATAGGCCAACCTGATCTTGGCGTGGTCCTGGATCGTGTGATACGCCGTGCCGGTACCCAGGATGTACCACGGCGTGTTGGTGGTGTTCAGGCCGACCACCGCGCCAGCGACGGGCGTGCCGCGTGTACCAGCCACGCCAGAGGCCAGCGTGGCTGTGGTGAAGGTCAGCGGCTGGCCACGGCTGTCGGTGCGGTTGATGTCGACCCACCACGACCACGGACCCTCGTTGTTCTCGCCGCTGCGACTCCCGAGCGATGCGCTGGTCTGCCAGCTGTTGAAGGTCTTGCTGGTGCTGTAGAGGTCGTTGGGCTGCGACGAGTAGCCGGCCTTGACGTGCGCTTCGAGCTTGGTCGGCATGCGCGTCACGAAGTCGACCACCGCACCCGCCGAGTTGCCCGGATAGGCGGCAGAAAAAGGCCCGTACATCACGTCGACCCGCTCGATCTCCTCGGGTGTGACGAGCCCCCAGCGCGGCGCGTAATTGGTGCCGTTGGCGATGCCATTGCCCAGGTAGTTCGACAGCAGGATGCCATCGGCATAGACGGCAGAGCGCGCACTGTTGCCGGTGCCGGAGGCGCGCGTCGACAGGATCGCGTGGTTGTAGTCGCCGATGTAGCGCTTGCGCACCAACAGGCTGGGCAGGTACTTGAGCGCGTCTTCACTGTCGGTCGCGTTGATGCGGGTTTCGATCTCTTCGCGCGTCACGCCCTCGATGGTGGTCGGGATCTGCGTGGGCAGCGAGGTCGGGCGGCCACCGGTGACGGTGACGATGCCGAGCGACTTCACGCGCTCGGGGGTTTCGTCCGCGGATGCTGCCGGTGCGGCGGAAGGTTTAGACACAGGTACTGCGTTTTGCGCCAAAGCCGGCAACGCCAGCCACGGGAACGCTGCGCCGAGCGCGAGCGAAAGAAGGGTCTTGTTCAACTGAAATTCTCCACGCCGCCACGAGGCGACGCTCCATTGCAAGGAAGGCGGCGACGCTGCACCCTCTTCGGGCGCAGCGCGCTACGACATCGACAAGAGGATCAGGAGAAAGCGGGCGGCGCGCGCGCCGGTGGCGGCGCGGCAGTGGCCGCGGCGATGCGCGCGGCCGGAATCGATTGCACTGCCCGGCCGAGCGGCAACGCAAGCACGATGGCTGCGACCACCGGCAAAGGCGGCGGCGCACCAGCGAGCATGCACAGCGGGCAATCCATGTGCATGCTGCCCAGGTCTTGCGCGCCATCGTCGGTTTGCACCACGACCTTGAACGCGCCGGCGCTCGAACACACCAGTTCCATCGCCTGCGGGTTGACGACGGGTGACGCGATGGCCACGCCGAGCGACAGCGCAAACCACGCCAGCACCAGGCGCGCAAGAAACTGCACGTGGAAGCGAGGGCGGCGCGAGGTGAACATCGGTTGCGATTATGGCTTGAGGCACACTCCGCTTCCCAGCGACCGAGACCTCTCATGCACACCATTTTTCATCTGGCCTTTCATGTGCGCGACCTCGATGTCGCCCGTCGCTTCTATGGCGGCGTGCTCGGCTGCACCGAAGGCCGCAGCACCGACACATGGGTCGATTTCGACTTCTTCGGCCACCAGATTTCATTGCATCTGGGTGAGCCTTTCGCCACCACCAACACCGGCCGCGTCGGCGACGCGATGGTGCCGATGCCGCACTTCGGCCTGGCGCTCGAACTGCCCGACTGGAAGGCGATGGCGGCGCGGCTCGAAGCGGCGCACGCCGACTTCGTGCTGGAGCCGCAGGTTCGCTTCGAAGGCCAGCCAGGCGAGCAATGGACCATGTTCTTCTGCGATCCGTTCGGCAATCCGATCGAGGTCAAGGGCTTTCGCTCGCTCGCTACGGTCTACGACAAGTGAGGCGGCAGGTGTTCGGGCGTGCGCAGCGGCTGGCTTTCATCGGCGCGTGGCTTGTGGGTGCCGCTGGCGCCGCACACGCCATACAGGACTGCGAGCTCGACGGCGCACCCATCAACACGTCCAACGGCAACACCACGGCTGGAAAGACCGGCCTCATCCGCTGCAAGGACCGCGACAGCGGCGAAGTGCAACGCGAGCAGCAGTTGCAGAACGGCGTCTTCATGGGCCTCGTGCGCTACTACGAAAAAGGCAAGCTGTTGAAAGAGCACAGCGTCAACGCCAAGGGCAACATGGACGGCCGCGCGAGGGAGTTCGTCCCCGCCACCGGCCAGGTGCTGCGCGACGCGTTGTACAGCGATGGGAGCGAAGTCGGGCTGGTGCGCGGCATCTATCCCAGTGGGCAATTGCGGCGACTGAGTTTTGCGTCCTCCGAGGCCGGCAGCAGCGGCGAACGTGCGTATGTCGAATACACGGAGCGCGGCCAGTTGTCGGCGCTGCGTTGCGCCGACAAACCCGTGCTGGCACCGGTCATCGACGACAGCAAGTTGTGCGGCTTTGCTTCGGCCGGTACACCGTCGCAGGTCGAGTTGTTCGATGGCAAAGGCACTCTGCGCATGCGCGTCTCTTATGCCGCGGGCAAGCGCGTGCGCAACGAAAACCTGTACGACAACGGCAAACCCCAGACGCAAGATGAGATCGTGGGCAACCAACGCACCGAGCGACGCTTTTCCTCCGAAGGTGTGAAGCGGCGCGAGGTACTCTGGTTGCTGGTCGAACGCGGCGCCGTCAAGCAGCGCGAGCAAGAGTTCTCGGAGCAAGGCTCGCTGGTGCGCGACCAGCGTTGGACTGCTGCCGCAGAACCGTTGATCGACGACAGCTTCTATCTGAATGGGCAGCCGCGCAGCAAGTCGGTCTACGCGGGGACGGGCGACGCACGCACTGTCGACATGGCGCAATTCCATGACAACGGACAGCGATCTATGCAAGGACGCTACCTTGCGGCCGGCCGCTCGTCGCGGCAGATGCCGATCGGCACGCACCAGAGCTTCGACGACAAGGGCGTGCTGGTCGCCGAATCGGTCTACGACGACAAGGGCCGCGTCACGCGGGAACGTGCGTTTGACGAGAACGGCAAGCTGCAGCGCGACGACGAAGTCTTCGAAGACGGGTCGCGCAAGGCGTTCGCAAAGTAGCTACGCCTGCGGCTGTCTCGAACTTACTTGCCGCTGTCCAGCCGCTTTTGCATTGCCGCTGCGCGATCGGCCGAAGGCGGATGCGAACTCATCATCGAGCTGCCGGTGCTGGCCGTACCGCTCAACTTCGCGAGCTTCTGAAAGCTCGTAACCAGCCCCTTGCGCTCGAGCTTGCTGGACGTCAGCAAATCGAAAGAGTAGTTGTCGGCAGCGCTTTCCTGCGACTGCGAAAACTGCGCGTTGATGAACTTTTCGCCCAGGTCGCCGGCCTGCGATTGCGACAGCGCCGCTGCCACACCACCGGCTGACGCCGCCAGTCCACGGACTGCAGAAGCGGCATAGGCGGTCTGCATGCGCGCCTTCGAATGGCCCAAGGCCACGTGACCGATTTCATGGCCGATCACACCGCGCAACTCGTCGTCGTTCATCAGGTCCATCAGGCCGCTGTAGACGCGGATGCAGCCGTTGGCCATGGCCCAGGCATTGACGCTCGGGGTTGTGTAGACCTTGTAGTTGGCGGTCTTGCCGTTGACGCTGGTGGGCATGCCGCGCACCACCTGTGCGAGGCGCACCGCGTACTTGCTGGAGGGCGCGGCGATCTGGCTCTTCTGGTCCATGGCGGCGCACGACTGGTCCGACATCGAAGCGATATCGCCATCGCTCAACGACATGGCCTTGTAAGCCGTACTGCCGGCATCGGTCAGCTTGGCTGTGTCCATCGTCTTCATGGTCTCGCAGCCGACAACAAGGGTGGTGGCCGCGACGATGGCGGCCAAGGTAAACGTACGCATTGAAAAAACTCCCTGATCTTTTTTGATTTGCGTGGAGCCGCATGACGGCTGCCATCGCACGAAAGCTGCTCAGGGTCGGATGCCCCGTGCGCAGCAGGCCGCGGATGATAAGGGCGGAAATCGAGTTGCCACCCTGGGCAACAGGTCGCACTCACCAGTTGTTCACGAGTCCTTGTTTTCTTCGGCGTCCAAACCCGCAGCCGCCTCCTCCGCGTCCGCCAACGACTTCGCCCCGCGCCTGGTTCTGGCCACATTGACCAAAGCCGCCTCCCCCGCCATCACGATCTCCTGATCGATCGCGCCGAACAGCGACTTGCCGTCCAGCCCCTTCATCTCGATCTTGATGGTGTCGCCGAACTTCATGAACTCGGTCGCGGGCGCGCCGTCTTGAATGGTCTCGATGCAGCGCTTTTCTGCAATGCACGAATAGCCCTTCGGCCAGTCCATGCGGCCGTCTTTTTCGACGCCCTTGTTGCTCACCGTGCCGCTGCCGACGATGCTGCCGGCGCGCACGTTGCGTGTCTTCGCGATATGCGCGATCAGTTGGCCGAAGTGAAAGGTCATCTCCGGTCCGGCGTCGCACAGGCCGACCTTGCGGCCGTTCCAGGTGCTCTCCAGCCGGAGGTGCACGCGGCCGTCTTGCCAGGCAATGCCGATCTCGTCGAGCGTGACTGCCACAGGGCTGAATGCGGTAGCCGGCTTGCTCTGGAAAAAGCCGAAGCCCTTGGCGAGTTCGGCAGGAATCAGGTTGCGCAGGCTGACATCGTTGGTCAGCATCACGAGGCGAATGCCTTCGAGCGCCTGCTCGGGACTCGCGCCCATCTTCACGTCGCCGGTGACGACCGCGATCTCGGCTTCGAAGTCGATGCCCATCGATTCGCTCGGGACCGGCACCTCGTCCATCGGGCCGAGGAAATCGTCGCTGCCGCCCTGGTACATCAACGGGTCGGCGTAGAAGCTTTCTGGCACCTCGGCGTTGCGGGCCTGGCGCACCAGTTCGACGTGGTTGAGGTAGGCAGAGCCATCGGCCCATTGGTAGGCCCGCGGCAACGGCGCCATGCACTGCGCGGCGTCAAACGGAAACGCATGGCGTGCGCGGCCTTGGTTGAGCGCGTCGTACAGGTCCTGCAGCTGCGGGCTCATGAAGCCCCAGTCGTCGAGCACCTGCTGCAGCCGGCTGGCGACGCCGGTGGCGTAGTGGGCGAGCGTGAGGTCACGGGACACGACGACCAACTGCCCGTCGCGGGAGCCGTCCTTCAGGGTGGCGAGTTTCATGATGGTGGCGGCTTGCTAATCTGGGAAACTGGAGAAACTGTCTTGGCGGCGGCAGTTTACCGAGTGAGCTCATGACACAAGGTGAACCTGCTGCCTTGCGCCCCACTCCATTCGTCATGTCGTCATCGTTGACCGCTCCTCCCTTGCCCGACCTGCCGCGGCCGCCCTGGCGCGCGCTGGTGACGGTGACGCTGGCGGTCGCCCTGGTCCACCTCGCGCTGCTCGGACTGACGCCGATGGCCGTCGGTCCACAGCCGGCACCGCTGGCCGGCAAGTTCAGCACGCGGACGATCGTGATCGCGCCGCCGCCGAGTGCGGAGCCCACTGCTGGTTCTGCTGCCACGCCCGCGAAAGCTGCCACGCCCGCAGCAGCGTCTGCGCCAAAACCGATACGCCCACGCGCCGCGCGGACGATCACGCCGCCCAAGCCCCGCGCACCTGTCGAAACGCCGCGGCCACCACCACCGCCAGTAGAGATCGTGCCGCAGCCTGCCGTCGAACCCGTGATCGAGCCAGCGGCCAAGGCGCCGGCCGTCGAACCGACGCCCGCCGACACCACGGCTGCAACAGCACCTGAAGCCGCCGCCAGTGCTCCTGGCGGCTCAGGGGGCGCAGCCTCCGCAGGCAACGCCGGCAGCGGCACGAGCCCGCAAGGCGCCATGACCGGCCCGACGGCCTTGCGCGTGCCCGGTTCCGTGCAACTCGCCTTCGCCGTGACCGGCCAGCAAGGCACGTCGCCGATGCAGGGGGTTTTTGGGCGGCTCGACTGGCTGCAGGACGGCAACGCCTACGACGCGCGCCTGGCGCTCACTTTTTTGTTCCGCACGCTGCGCACCCAGCACAGCAGCGGCGTGATCGGACCGACCGGCATCGAGCCACAGCGCTTTTCGGACAATCGCAAAACCGAGGTCGCATCCCATTTCGTGCGCGACCAAGGCAAGGTGGTCTTCAGCAACAACGCACCCAGCGTGCCTTTGCTGGCCGGCGCGCAAGACCGACTGAGCGTGGTGCTGCAGCTCGGTGCGATGCTGGCCGGCGATCCGGCGCGCTATCCGGCCGGCAGCGCCATTTCGGTCCAGACGATCAGCTCGCGCGATGCCGAGATCTGGACCTTCAATGTCGAGGGCGAAGAGAAGTTGAGCCTGCCGGCCGGCGATTTCACGGTGCGCAAATTGACGCGCAGCCCGCGTCGCGAATTCGACGACCGGATCGAGCTGTGGCTGGCGCCGGACCTCGGCTACCTGCCCGTCCGCATCAAGCAAACCCAGCCCAACGGCGACTTCGCCGACATGCAGCTGCGCGAACAACTTGCGATGAAGCCGCCAGGTTGAGCGCAGATTGAAGACCAGCCGGTGTAAGTCTGCGCGCCGGAAAATCGCTAGAAAAGCCTGTTTGTGCGATCCATTCTTGAAACTGGCGCGTTGATTGCTATCTAACTCCCATGAACGCTCTCGACATCCTCTCCAGTTCCGCCACGCACATGCTGTACGACTCCGACGCGTACGCGGTCGTGCACGTGCAGCCCACAGAGGGCGACAAGCCGCTGGCGCCGCACCTGCCCGTGCTGGCGCGCCACGGTTTCGAGATCGTCGACAAGCGCTCGGGCAAAGAGGTCTACCTCGACGGCTCGTGGGCCGAACTGTTCCAGCAACAGATCACTGCCTGGCAGATCAACACACCAACGCAGGAAGAAGTCGAAGACACGCTCGAGGGCTATGCGGAGCTGGCGCAGAACCCGGTGCTCGTTCATTGAGCATCGTCGATTCGGCGCCTGAGGCAGGATGGATTGGGCCGCGCGCTCCTTTCCTCGCTCCTCGCTAGTATTCGCAGATGCCTTCGCTCAATTCTTCGGCTCGTTTGTCCGCACTGCGGTTTCGATGGCTGGCCTCGTTGCGGACTTCATCTCGTCTTTTGGTTGTCTCGTTAGGCGCCGCCTTGTGGCTTGCCGGCTGCTCGATGCTCCCCGGCGCCCCCAGTACCGTCGCTGCCGACGTCCCCGTCGCACGCCGCATCGACGCTTTGATGCCTGCCGACGTCATCCTGCTGGGGGAGCAGCACGACGCGGCCGACCATCACCGCATCGAACGCGAGGCGGTGGAAGCGCTGGTGACGCAGGGCAAGCTGGCCGCGCTCGCTATCGAGATGGCGGAAGTAGGTACCGGCACGGCCAAGCTCCCCGCCGGCGCGACCGAAGCCCAGGTTCAGGACGCCTTGAAATGGAACGACAAGGCCTGGGGCTGGGACGACTACGGCCCGGCCATCATGGTGGCAGTGCGCGCCGGCGTGCCGGTGGTCGGCGCCAACCTGCCGCTGGCTCGCATCAAGGCCGCGATGGCCGATGTGTCACTCGACGCGCAGCTCTCGGACAGCGGCCGCGAAACGCAGCAAGCGGCCGTCCGCGCCGGCCACTGCGACCTGTTGCCGGAATCGCAAATCGGCCCGATGACCCGCGTGCAGATCGCACGCGACCGCGCCATGGCGCAGGCCATCGTCAAGGTGCGACAACCCGGCAAGACCGTGCTGCTCATCAGCGGCGCCGGCCATGCGACCAAGACGATCGGCGTGGCGCAGCATCTGCCGACCGATCTATCGATCAGATCGATCCAGTTGCAGGCCGGCGGCGCAGGAAAAGCCAAGGGGTACGACGCGATCTGGATGACCCCGGCGCTGCCCGACAAGGACTACTGCGCCTCCTTGCGCAAGGGCTGACGGAAGCCGGTGCCGGCGCATTGGCCGCGCCAGCTTCTTCTCAGGCGAACTTCTTGATCGAATCCGCCAGCGTGTTGACCAGCGTGTCGATGTGCGATTTCTCGACGATGTAAGGCGGCGCGATCACCAGCACATCGCCCGCGGCCCGGACCAGCGATCCCTTGTGGAAGCAATCGAGAAAGACGTCGTAGGCGCGCTTGCCCGGCAGGCCGGCGATGGGCGCCAGCTCGACGGCGGCGGCCAGGCCCAGGCTGCGAATGCCGATGACGTTCGGCAGGCCTCTGAAGGCGCTGTGGAACGCGTCGCCCAGCACCGGGCCCATTTCGGCGGCGCGCGAAAAGAGCTGCTCTTTCTGGAACAGCTCGAGCGTGGCGATGGCTGCCGCGCACGACACCGGGTGCCCGGAGTACGTGTAGCCATGGAAAAACTCGACCACGTGCTCCGGCGCGTCGGTCTTCATCAAAGCGTCGTAGAGCTTGTCGCGGCAGATCACGCCGCCAAGGGGAATGACGCCGTTGGTCACGCACTTGGCGAAGTTGAGCATGTCGGGCACCACGCCGTAATAGTCCGCTGCGAAGTTGGTGCCCATGCGGCCGAAACCGGTGATGACCTCGTCGAAGATCAGCAGGATGCCGTGCTTGTCGCAAATGGCGCGCAGCTTTTGCAGGTAGCCCTTGGGTGGCAGGTACCAGCCCGCCGAACCCGCCACCGGCTCCACGATGATCGCAGCCACGTTGCTCGGATCGTGCAGCGGCAGGATGCGCGACTCGAGCTCGACCAGCGGATCTTCGTTCCACACCGGTTCCTCGTTATGGATGTAGGCGTGATTCACCGGATCATGGATAAAGCGCATGTGGTCGACGCGTGGCAAAAACGCCGAGCCGAACACCTTGCGATTGCCCGGAATGCCGCCCACCGACATGCCGCCGAAACCAACGCCGTGGTAGCCCTTCTCGCGGCCGATGAATACGTTGCGATGGCCTTCGCCGCGCGCGCGATGGTAGGCCAGCGCAACCTTCATCGAGGTGTCTGCCGCTTCGCTGCCCGAGTTGCAGAACAGCACGCGGTTCAGGTCGCCGGGCGCCATCGCAGCGATCATTTCTGCGGCCTTGAACGCCTTGTCGTTGCTCACTTGAAAAGCCGTGGCGTAGTCGAGCGTGTCGAGTTGCTTCTTGATGGCTTCGTTGATCGGTTTGCGGTTGTGGCCCGCGCCGACGCACCAAAGCGACGAGATGCCGTCGATGACTTTCTTGCCGTCGTGCGTGGTGAACTCCATGCCGTCGGCCGCGACGAACACGCGCGGGTCTTTCTTGAAGTGACGGTTGGGCGTGAAGGGCAACCACTGGTTGTCCATGTTGAAGTCGCTGTAGGCCATGAAACGCTCCCGATGTTGACGCGTGGTGAATAAGGCCGCCGGGCAGACCCGCGGCGCAGGGAAATCATTTTGCGACAATCACGCCCCTGATGACCATGCCCGCCTACATCCTCACCCTCTCCTGTCCCGACCGCACCGGCATCGTGCATGCCGTTTCAGGCTTTTTGCTCGAGCGCGGCGGCAACATCGAAGAGGCGGCGCAATTCAACGACCCGACCACCGGCCTCTTTTTCATGCGGGTTCGATTCGCCTGCAGCGATCACCCTGAAGCGGCGCTGCGCGAGCAACTCATCACCTTTGCCGGAGGGTTCGGCATGCACTGGCAATTGCACGCCGCCGCCGAACCGATGAAGACGGTCATTTTGGTGAGCAAGGACGGCCACTGCCTTAACGACCTGCTGTTTCGCTGGAAGAGCGGCCTGCTCGCCATCGACGTCCGCGCCATCGTCTCGAACCACCGCGATTTCTATCAACTGGCCGCCAGCTACAACGTGCCCTTTCATCACATCCCGATGACGGCGACGACCAAGGCGCAGGCCGAGGCCAGGCAGATGGAAATCATCGAGGCCGAGGGCTCCGAACTGGTGGTGCTGGCGCGCTACATGCAGATTTTGAGCAACGATCTGTGCAAAAAGCTGTCGGGCCGCGCCATCAACATCCACCATTCGTTCCTGCCGAGCTTCAAGGGCGCCAAGCCGTACTACCAGGCGCACGACCGCGGCGTGAAGCTCATCGGTGCGACCGCCCACTACGTGACCGCCGACCTCGACGAAGGCCCCATCATCGAGCAGGACGTGACCCGCGCCGACCATACCGACACGGTCGAAGCGTTGACGGCACGCGGCCGGGATACCGAAAGCCAGGTGCTGGCGCGCGCCGTCAAATGGCACAGCGAACATCGCGTGCTGCTCAACGGACACCGGACAGTAGTCTTCAAGTAGCAGAGCTCGGCATCGTGACGTAGAGTGGCGGAATGAACGCTCCCGTCACGCCCACGCAGCACGATCTGCTTCAGAAATCCGAGCGCCAATCGCAGGTGGTGCGCGCGCTGCAGGCGCACCTGCCATCGCATGCGCTGATCTGGCACGACGAAGACACCACGCCGTATGAATGCGACGGCCTCACGGCGTACCGGGCGCGTCCGCTGGTGGTCGCATTGCCGGAAACCGAGGCGCAGGTGGCGGCATTGCTCAAGACCTGCCATGCGCTCGGCGTGCCGGTGGTCGCACGCGGTGCCGGTACCGGCCTTTCGGGTGGCGCCATGCCCGACACCATGGGCGTCACCCTGTCGCTCGCCAAGTTCAACCGCATCGTGAAAATCGATCCGGTGAGCCGCACCGCCGTCGTGCAATGCGGCGTTCGAAACCTGGCCATCAGCGAGGCGGCGGCGCCATTCAACCTCTACTACGCACCGGATCCGTCCAGCCAGATAGCCTGCACCATCGGCGGCAACGTGGCCGAAAACTCGGGCGGCGTGCACTGCCTGAAGTACGGGCTGACACTGCACAACGTAATGCGCGTGCGCGGCTTCACCTGCGAGGGCGAGGCCATCGAGTTCGGCGGCGAGGCGCTCGACAGCCCGGGGCTCGATCTGCTCGCACTGGTCATCGGCAGCGAAGGCATGCTGGCCGTCACCACTGAAGTCACCGTCAAGCTGGTGCCCAAGCCGCAACTGGCGCGCTGCATCATGGCGAGCTTCGCTGAGTTGCGCAAAGCCGGCGACGCGGTGGCTTCCGTCATTGCAGCCGGCATCATCCCGGCCGGGCTGGAGATGATGGACAAGCCCATGACCGCCGCGGTCGAAGGCTTCGTGCACGCCGGCTACGACCTCGACGCCGCCGCCATCCTGCTGTGCGAATCCGACGGTACGCCCGAAGAAGTCGAAGAAGAAATCGGCCGCATGACGGCAGTGCTGCGCAGTTGCGGCGCCACCGCCATTTCAGTCAGCGCCAACGAAGACGAGCGCCTTAAATTTTGGAGCGGCCGCAAAAACGCTTTTCCGGCATCGGGCCGCATCAGCCCCGACTACATGTGCCTGGATTCGACCATTCCACGCAAGCGGCTGGCCGACATCCTGCTGGCCATTCAGCAGATGGAAATCAAGTACAACCTGCGCTGCTGCAACGTGTTCCATGCGGGTGACGGCAACCTGCACCCGCTGGTGCTGTTCGATGCCAACGACCCGGACGAGCTGCACCGCTGCGAACTGTTCGGTGCCGACATCCTGGAGACGAGCGTCGCGATGGGCGGCACCGTGTCGGGCGAGCACGGCGTGGGCGTCGAAAAGCTCAACAGCATGTGCGTGCAGTTCACCGCGGCTGAAAACGAGATGATGTTCGGTGTCAAGCGTGCGTTCGATCCGGCCGGCTTACTCAACCCCGGCAAGGTGATTCCAACCCTGCAGCGCTGCGCGGAGTACGGCAAACAGGTGTTCCGCGCTGGCAAGACACTGCCTTTCGCCGACCTTCCGCGCTTCTGAGGGCGGTCGGATGCAAGGCTTGCGCGGACTGGCGTGGTTGCTGGTGTTCCAGTCGATCGGCGAGGCGGTGTCGCGCGGCTTGTCGTTGCCGCTGCCGGGGCCGGTCCTCGGCCTCATCCTGCTGTTGATCGCGTTGCGGTTTCCGCTGGTGCGCGAATCGGTCGGCGAGTGCGCCAACTTCTTGCTGTCGCATCTTTCGCTGCTGTTCGTGCCGGTGGGTGTCGGCGTGATGACGCACCTGTCGTTGTTGAGCCAGTACGGCGGCCGCATGCTGGTGGTCATCGCAGTGTCGACCTGGATCGGCCTCGCGGTGACGGCGCTGGTCTTGTACTGGCCCGACCGGCGTCAGACTGTCGACGACGACGCGCTCAAAGTCACGGAGAGCTGACATGCCGCGCTTCGTCGAACTCTGGATCTATCTCTCCGCCACGCCGCTGTTCGGGCTCACGGCCACGCTCGTGGTCTATCTGCTGGCACAAGCCGCGTACAGCCGACTGGACAACGTGCCGTGGGCCAACCCGGTGCTGTGGTCGGTGGTGGTGATCGCCTGCGGGTTGCTTGCGACCGGCATCGACTACCCGACCTACTTCGCAGGTGCGCAGTTCATTCACTTCCTGCTCGGACCTGCCGTCGTCGCGCTCGCCTGGCCGTTGTGGTTGCGTCGCGCCGAATTGCGCGAGCGCTATGGGCGACTGTTGCTGGCTGCCTTGCTCGGTGGCGCCGCGGCCAGCGGGTCCGCGCTGCTGATGGGCTGGGCGGTAGGGCTGCCGCACGACGTGGTGCTATCGCTTGCACCCAAGTCGGTCACTGCGCCGGTCGCGATGGGCATCGCGGAAAAGATCGGCGGCATCCCGGCGTTGTCGGCGGTGTTCGCGGTGCTGACCGGGATGATCGGCGCGCTTTCGGGCAAGTACCTCTTCGATGCGTTGCGTATCGCGACCACGTCACGCGGCTGGGCCGCGCGTGGCTTCGCGCTCGGCACTGCGGCGCATGGCATCGGTGCCGCGCGGGCACTGCATGTCAACGCAGATGCGGGTGCCTATGCGGGCTTGGCGCTCGGCCTGCAAGTGGTGCTCGCGGCGCTGCTGATGCCGTTGGTCTTCAAACTGCTCTGAACATAAAAACGCGCGCCTCGCAGTGCGGTAAAGCTTGCGGTCAAGGTTGCAGTTCGCGCACGTCGACCGCCTCGGCCATCGCTGCATAGCCGGCATCGCTGGGGTGCAAGTGGTCGCCGCTGTCGTACGTCGGATTCATTGCCACCGCGTCCTTGCGATCACGCAGCGCGACGTCGAAATCGACCACGCCAGCGATGTTTTGGCGACCTCGAATCCATCGGTTCAACGCCTGCCGGGTCGCTTCGTTTTCAATCGACCAGTAACCCGATCCCTTGAACGGCGTGACGGTGCCCAGCAGCACCTTGACGCCCTGCGTGCGCGCGGCGTCCATCAGCCGTTGCAGGCCCGCAGTGAGCTGGTCGACGCTGACCGGCGCGGCACCCGGCAAACTGCTCAGCCCGATGTCGTTGGTGCCTATCAGGATGATCGTGTGCGTCACGCCGCTCTGCGACAGCACGTCGCGATCGAAGCGGTCGAGCGCCTTCTGCCCGCTACCGTCGGTGAGCAGGCGGTTGCCTCCGATGCCGACGTTGATGACGCTCGCGACGCTGGTGGTTCTTGTCGTAGCGCCGGCCTCGATGACGCCTCCCGGCTGCGCGCGCAGCCGTTGGCCGAGGCGCGTTGGGTAGCTGCCGTCGGTGCCGCTGACAGCGCCCACGCCATACGTGATCGAGTCACCGATCGCAACGACCACGGGCGGTGTCGACGCCGACGCTCCGGTCGGCTCCCGCGCCACATCGATGCCGGTCACGAAGTGACCCCAGGGCGACACGACCGCGCCCTGCAGTTTCGCGGTGCCGGTCGCGTCGCCGGGCACCAGCCAGCTCAGCGGCGCGGGGCCCGTGTACGCCGTTGCGGCACGCGTCTCTGCATCGATGTATGCACTGACCGCAAGCGGCTGTCGCGGCGTGACGGTGAGGCGCACTGCATCGCTCCAAACCTGGTCACCGGGTGCGACGGTGGCGTCGCGCTGCCCCATGAAACGCAGCGGCCGAATGGACCCGGGCGACAGCGCGTCACCGCCCGTGCCGCGGGCCACACTCGCAGCCGCGATGTGCAGCGGCGCGGTGCCGAACGCATTCGAAAAACGCACGCGCACCGACGTGCCGCCGGCTGCAGGGTCGACACGCACACGGACCGTTTGATCGTGCAGCGTCAGTGCGGGCGGCGTCGCGATGCCGGGCACTGGAGACGGCTCGTTGTAGTCGCGGGCGGCGACTGCCCAACTGGCCGTCCAGCGAGGGGCATTGTCTGCAGCATGCGCAGCGGCGAACGGCAAGACAGCCGTTGCGGCGAGGAGGGACGCGAGGAGGGACGCGAGGAGGGACGCGAATACGGCCGCCTGCCATGGCCGTCGTCGCGACGGCAAAAGGAACGAAATCGAACTCATGCGGGCAAAGTGGCTCAGTGTGGAGAGCCATCATGACCGCATGACGGGTCGGGAGATCGGCCGCCATACGCAGGTGTTACCAGGTGTCGACGTAAGGCGTGGCCTCGCGCACGCCTCGCGATCCCGATTCGAGCCCGCGCACCAGCCAGCTGCGCGTGTCGGCCGGGTCGATCACCGCATCGATCTCCAGCGTCTGCGCCATGTTGATGGCTTCACCATTCGCGTACTGTTGCGCCACCAACTGCTTGAACAACGCGTCGCGCTCCGCGCCTTCGGCCACCGCGCCGAGTTCCTTTCTGAAGCCGAGCCGCACGGCGCCTTCGAGCCCCATCGCGCCGAACTCGCCGGTCGGCCACGCCACGGTGAACACCGGCGCATCGAAACCGCCAGCCGTCATCGCCTGCGCACCGAGCCCATAGCCCTTGCGCAGCACGACCGCGAAGTACGGCACGCGCAGGTGCGCCGCCACCATGAACATGCGGCACACATGGCGCACTTGCGCTTGCGCTTCGATCTCGGGTCCGACCATGAAGCCAGGGGTGTCGCAAAGCGCGACGATCGGCAATCCGTGCGCGTTGCACAGTTGCATGAAGCGCGCCGATTTGTCGGCAGCCTCCACATCGATGGCGCCACCGAGATGCTGCGGGTTGTTCGCCATCAGCCCGATGGGCCGACCCTCGATGCGCGCCAGCCCCGTGACGATGCCGGCACCGAAGCCGGCGCGCAATTCGAGCAACGAACCGGTATCGGCCACGCCGCGCATCGCCGCGCGCACGTCGTACACGCGCAGGCGGTTCTCGGGCACGACGTGGCGCAAGGTGCGCGGGTCGGCGCAGTGCCAGTCTTGGGTCGTGCCCTGAAAGTACGCGAGGTACTGCTTTGCCGCCGCGACGGCTGCGGCCTCGTCGTCGACCAGGATGTCGATCACGCCGTTCTTCGACTGCACGCCACTCGGCCCGATCTGCTCCGGCGAGAAGGTGCCGAGGCCACCGCCTTCGATCATGGCCGGCCCGCTCATGCCGATGTTGCTGGCCTTCGTTGCGATGATGACGTCGGCACAACCGAGCAAGGCAGCGTTGCCGGCAAAGCAGCGCCCATGCACGATGCCGACGACAGGCACCTTGCCCGACAGGCCCGCGAACTGGCTGAAGGTGTGATTGTTGAGGCCGGCCACGATGGGCATGTCGGTGTCGCCTGGCCGGCCGCCGCCGCCTTCGGCGAACAGCACTACCGGCAGCTTGAGCTGGTGCGCGATCGACAGCATGCGATCGGTCTTCTGGTGGTTGCGCATGCCCTGCGTGCCGGCCAGAACGGTGTAGTCGTAGGCCAGCACGGCGCAGCGCGACTTCTCCGCGCCGAACTGCTTTGCGTTGACGCTGCCGATGCCGGTGACCATGCCGTCGGCCGGTGTGTTGGCGACCAAGTCTTCGAGCGTGCGGCGGCGTGTTTGCGCTGCGATGGCGAGGGCACCGTATTCGATGAAATTGCCCGGATTCTCGACGGTCTCGCAGAGGTCCGCGATGTTGGCGCGAGCGGTGCGACCGCCCTGCGCTTGCCGCTTTGCGACTGCCGGGCCGCGATTGGCATCGAGCGTCGGCGCGTGACGGTCGATCACCTTTTGCAGATCGGGGCGGAGGGTGTCGAGGTCTTGCGCGGCGCCTGCAACGGTCTGCACTGCCTCGGCGTCCATCGCTTGGAGCTGCACCAGCGACTGGCCTTCGACAAGATAGTCTCCCGGCGCCGCACGCAGTGCAACGACACGGCCCGCGAAGGGCGCGTGCAGCAGATGCTCCATCTTCATCGCTTCGAGCACGCCGAGCTGCGCACCCAGAGGCACCACGTCGCCCACGGCCACGTCGAACTGCACGAGCTTGGCGGGCATCGGTGCGCGCACCATCGATGTGTCTCGTTTTTCGTGCTGTGCCGCAGTGGCCATGCCCTCTATTGGCGGCTCGACAAGAGCAACTGCGTGATCGATGTGCGACGCGTCGGCCAGCAGTTTCACCAGATGTTCTTCGACGAAACGCGTGTGCACTTCTTGCGTCGCGAACTCTGGCCGTGCGGCCAGAGCGCGCAACAGCGAAAGATTCGTGGCAAGCCCATCGATGCGGCATTCGTCCAGCGCGCCGAGCGAACGCCGCAACAGGTCTGCGAATTTTGGCGATGACGAATGCACGATCAGCTTGGCGAGCAGCGTGTCGTAGTGCGGCGATGGCGCGAGGCCGACATAGCCGTGCGTATCCACGCGTACGCCCGGTCCTGACGGAAGATCGAAGCGCGTCAGCGTGCCGCCCGACGGCCGTGCATTGCCCTGCGCGTCCAGCGTCTCGGCATTGATGCGCCACTGCACTGCAAAGCCACGCTGCGGCACGGTCCGATCGGGCGCAATGCCGAGGTCGTGCAACGATGCGCCGCTCGCGATATCCAGTTGCAGCTGAACCAGATCGAGCCCGGTCACCGCCTCGGTCACCGTGTGCTCGACCTGCAGCCGTGGATTGGCCTCGATGAAAACGAAGGGCAAGGTCGTCGATTCGGTATCGACCAGGAATTCGAAAGTGCCGAGGCTGCGATAGCCCACTGCCTTCGCCATCCGAAGTGCCGCCTGCGTGATCTGCTCGCGCAGTGCTTCGGGCAAAGAAGGACTCGGCGCGATCTCGACCAGCTTCTGGAAGCGCCGCTGCAAAGTGCACTCGCGCTCCCCCAGGCTCGCGACCGATGTACCGTCGCCGAGCACCTGCACTTCGATGTGGCGCGCGTTGCGCATCAGGCGCTCGACGTACACACCCTCGACGCCGAAAGCCGCTCTGGCTTCCGACGTACAGCGAGCGTAAGCCTCGGGCAGATCGTCCGCGTTCAACACCGTGCGCATGCCGCGGCCCCCGCCGCCGCCGATGGCTTTGAGCATGATCGCGGCACCCAGCGCCTGCTGCTCCGCGAAGAAGCTCCGCGCTTCCGCCAAAGTGACGGCACCCGCGCTGCCCGGCATCACCGGCACATCGCACCGCATGGCCAGCGCCCGCGCGCGCGCCTTGTCGCCGAACAACGCGAGCTGCTCAGGCGTCGGGCCAATGAAGGTCAGGCCGGCTTCCGCGCAGGCCTCTGCGAAGTCCGCCCGCTCGCTCAGGAAGCCGTAGCCCGGATGCACCGCGTCGCAGCCATGCGCACGCGCGACGGCGACGAAACAGGCGATGTCGAGATACGCGGCCGGCCCCGTCGCATCGAGCGCCACCGCCGTGTCGGCCAACCTCGCGTGCAAAGCCGCCGCATCGTCCTGCGCATGGACCGCGACACTGGCGATGCCCGCATCGCGCATGGCGCGCACCAGCCGAACCGCGATCTCGCCGCGGTTGGCAATCAATACCTTCTTGAACACTTCGATCCTTGTCTTTGGGCAGGCACCGTCGTTCGCGTGTCTTCTGCAGTCCCCTTGGCGTCTTTGTCAGGGTTATCGATAGAGGCGAGTGCTTGCCTTGCCCGCACGGTGCTTCAACAATCCTACTGATGGGTATAACTTCGGGAACAGGGTCGGCAACACAGAGCAAACCCTTTGCCGCCACAGGCCGACAACGCGCCGCCACGCAACGCACCGACCAGCAACGCGAGCGCATCCTCCAGGTCGCGGCGCAGCTCTTTGCAGACCAGGGCTACGCCAACACGACCATGGCGCAGATCGTGCGCGCGCTCGGCGTCACCAAGCCCTTCGTCTACTACTACTTTCGCGACAAGCAGGAGATCTTCGAGACGCTGTCATGGCGCCCGGCCGTCGATTGCCTGACGGCGATGGACTTCCCCGCGGACGATCGCCGACGTGCCGTGGTCAAGGTGATGGAAGGCATCGAGCGGTTGATCCGCCTGACCATCGCGCATCACCCCTGCGCGTTCTTCGCCTACCGCGAGCCACAGGTCTATCGGCCTGAATACCGGGCCGCAGCGCTCAAGCTGGCGCACCATTTCTACGACCGCATGTGTCCGCTGCTCGAAGAGGCGCGCAATGACGGCGACCTCGATTTCGGCGATGCCAAGATCACCGCGCTCGCAGCTTGCAGCCTGCCCGGCTTTTGCTACACCTGGTACCGGCCCGACGGGCGCCTGTCGACCGACGAAATGGTGCGCACGCTGTGCACCTACGCGTGGCGCGTGATCGGCCTGCGCTAAGGGAATACCCCGCCACGTCGCCCATCGTGGTGGTCCCAATACTCCGGGAGTCATTTCGACCCGAAAAGCAAGTCTCCGCAAGACTCCAACAAGGCTCCCCATGGCAGGCAACAACGCGCTCTATCCGATTCCCCATCCGGCCAAGAAGCCCTTCGTCGGCAATCTGTTGTCGATCGATTCCGCGTCCCCCGTGATGGACATGTGGCGCATCGCCCAGGAGCTGGGCGGTATCTACTGGCTCGACATGCCGGGCATGCCGGTGATCGTGGTGTCGTCACCTGCACTGGTCGACGAGCTGTGCGAAGAAGCGCGCTTCGACAAGAGCACCAAGGGCGCGTTGCGGCGCCTCCGTGCCGCATCGCACGGGCTCTTCACCTCCGACACGCACGAGGCGACCTGGAGCAAACCGCACAACATCCTGCTGGCCAACTTCAGCCAGCGCGCGATGCAGGCCTACCACCCGATGATGCTGGACATCGCCGAGCAACTCGTCACCAAGTGGGAGCGCCTCAACTTCGACGACGAGGTCGACGTCACGCGCGACATGACCGCGCTGACGCTCGACACCATCGGCCTGTGCGGCTTCGGCTATCGCTTCAACTCGTTCTATCGCGAGGGCTTTCATCCCTTCGTCGATGCGATGGTTCGCACGCTCGAAACGGTGCAAGACCGGCGCGGCCTGCCGCTCGAAGAATTCATGATGAAGAAGCAGCTTGCGCAGCAGCGCAAGGACATCCGCTACATGCACACGATGGTCGAGGACATCATCAAGGAGCGGCGCGAGAGCGGGGCCGACATCGCCAGCAAGCCCGATCTGCTGAGCTACATGATCGCCGGCGTCGACAAGAAGAGCGGCGAGAAGCTCGACGACAAGATGATCCGCGACGAGTGCATCGAGTTCCTGATCGCGGGCCACGAGACGACCAGCGGATTGCTGTCTTTCGCGACTTACTTTCTCATCAAGAATCCCGACGTGCTGGCGCGGGCGCAAGCCGAAGTCGACAGCGTGTTCGGCACCGATCTCACGGTGCGGCCGACCTATGCGCAGGTGAATCGGCTGCAGTACGTGCTGCAGATATTGAAGGAGTCGCTGCGGCTGTATCCGACCGCGCCGGCCATCTCGATGCGCGCAAAAGAGAACACCACCATCGGTGGCAAGTACACGATCCACAAGAAGAACATGGTCATCATGCATGCGCTCGCACTGCATCGCGACAAAGGCATCTGGGGCGAGAACGCCGACCAGTTCAATCCCGAGCACTTCACCCGCGAAGCCGAACGCACGCGCCCAGCCAATGCGTTCAAACCCTTCGGCAACGGGCAGCGCGCCTGCATCGGTCGCCAGTTCGCCTTACAGGAAGCAGTGCTCACGCTCGGCATGGTGATTCAGCGCTTCAAGCTGATCGATCACACCGACTACCAGTTGAAGGTCAAGGAGGCGCTGACGATCAAGCCTGAAGGCTTCAAGATCAAAGTCGAGCCGCGCGACCCGATGGCGTTGCGCAGCCGGCCCGGTGCGGCGCTGGCGGATGCTGCTACATCGGAAGTCGCGGGTGCGCTGGCAGTGCCGATGACAACGCGCGGCGCAAGGCACGGTACATCGTTGCTGGTGCTGCATGGCTCCAATCTCGGCTCTGCAGAAGACCTCGCGAGGCAGCTCGCGCAGGCCGGAGAAATGCGCGGCTTCTCCACCACCATCGCATCACTCGACGACTATGCGGAGCGCTTGCCGGCCAACGGTGCGGTGGCGATCGTCAGCGCGTCGTACAACGGCACCGCGCCAGACAACGCCGTCGAGTTTTGGCGCTGGCTCGATGCAGCCGACGACTCGTTGAACGGCGTGAGTTACAGCGTTTTCGGCTGCGGCAACACCGACTGGGCATCGACGTACCAGGCGGTGCCGCGGCGCATCGACGAGAAGCTGGCGCAGCTCGGCGCCGAGCGCATCCATGCGCGTGGCGAAGGCGATGCGCGCGAAGACATGGACGGCGCCTTCCAGGATTGGGCAGACGCGTTATGGCCGGTGCTCAACACCCGCTTCCACATCGAGGCCGACGCGAACGCAGCGAAGGCCGAAGCGCTCTACACGCTCGAAGAGTTGCCGCCGCCGCAGACCAGCGGGCTGGTCGAATCCCTCGGTGCGGTGGCGCTGCGCGTCATGGTCAACGATGAGTTGCAGACCACGACCGGCGCCACGCCGTCCGACCGCTCGACCCGGCACATCGAACTCGCACTGCCGGAAGGCGTCGGCTATCGCGCCGGCGACCATTTGAGCGTGGTGCCGCGCAACAGCCCGGCCCAGGTCGAGCGGGCGATGAAGCGCTTCGGCCTGTCGCGCGACGCGCACGTTCGGCTCAAAGCCGCCACCGGGCGCAAGGCGTTCTTGCCAGTCGATGAAGTGATCGCGGTCGAGCGGCTGCTCGGCGACTATGTCGAACTGCAGGACGTCGCCACGCGCAAGCAGATCGGCACCATGGCAGAGCACACGCGTTGCCCGGTCACGCAGAACGCGTTGGGCGCGAGCATCGGCGGGGACGAAGCGGCAGCGGCTCACTACAAGAGCGAAGTGCTGATGCCGCGCAAATCGGTGCTCGATCTTCTGGAGGAATTTCCGGCGTGCGAGTTGCCGTTGGCGGTGTATCTCGAAATGCTGTCGCCGCTGTCGCCGCGCTACTACTCCATCTCGTCGTCGCCCAAAGTCGACGCGTCGCGCTGCAGCGTGACGGTCGGTGTGGTGAGTGCGCCGGCGCGATCGGGGCGCGGCACCTTCGAGGGTGTGTGCTCCAACTTTCTCGCGCGCGCCGAACCCGGCGACACAGTGCATGGCTTCGTTCGTGCGACCACCGCGGACGGCTTCGGCCTTCCTGACGACGCGAGCAAGCCGGTGATCATGATCGGCCCCGGCACCGGGCTGGCGCCGTTTCGCGGCTTCTTGCAGGAGCGTGCTGCGCAGAAGGCCAAGGGCACGGTGATCGGTGATGCGATGCTGTTCTTCGGCTGCCGGCATCCCGAGCAGGACTTCATCTACGCGGATGAATTAAAGGCGTGGGCAGAGGATGGCCTGGTCGACTTGTACACCGCGTTCTCGCGGGCCGGAGGGCGCAAGGCCTATGTGCAGGACCTGATTCGCGAGCAAGCCGGCTCAGTCTGGAAACTGATCGTGGCTGGCGCCACGGTGTACGTATGTGGCGACGGCTCGCGCATGGAGCCCGATGTGCGCCGTACCTTGAGCGACATCGCACGCGAGCATGGAGAGGACAGTGCGACGTGGATGGCAGGGATGCTCGCCAAGCAGCGCTACGTGCTGGATGTCTGGGCAAGTAACTGACTCGCCCAGGCAAACGGAACGCGTTAAGTTCTATCGGGATTGGGGTAGAACAGGGGCCCGAGCAGCGTGCGGTTGAATGGCTTCCACTGTCCTTCAGGCTGCGACAGGCGATCTGCCAGCGCGTACATCACCGCAGGATGCGCACCGAGTCCGATGTGGCTGGCGATCACCTCGATGTTTTCCGACTGCGGGCCGGTCTTCTCAAGACTGCATTGCCATGCCACCACGCCATCGGTGCGGCTGAAAATCGAAGTGGTAGGTACCGGAGGCGTCGGGCTGACGTACTTCATGCGCTTGGGGTCGTGCGAGCTTTGGCCGCTCACGCCTTCGTACACGCGCCATGCATTGGTCGCACGCGGGCTGCCAGAAAACGGACTGCCCAGCGTGATGACATTGCGCACGAGTTCAGGATGTGCCGATGCCAGCAAGCGGGCATACACGCCGCCGAGGCTCCAGCCGACGACGCTGACCTTCTGCCCGTTCTTATCGTGCAGTTCTCGCAGCAACTTGACCATGCCGGCCTCGACACCTGCGCGCGGACCCATGTTGCGTCCGAGACCCCATCCATGCGCGTCGTAGCCGCGGCTTTCAAGGTAGCGGCGCAGGATCCCGGTCGAGGTGTCACTGGCGACCAGGCCCGGGAGCACCAGCACCGAATGGCCATCGCCGCGCGGCGTGAGTTGCAGCAGAGGCCACATGGCGATGCCGGCACCCGTCTCCCAAAGCGCTCGGACTTCCGCCAGCAGCAGCAGGCGCGACGGCGGCTTGATCGCTTCCTGGCGGCTTGGGTCGATTGCAGCTTGGGCGGCAACGGTCATGTGATTTCTCCTTGTCTGAATTGTTGTCGAAACTGATCTTGGCCGGTGTCTCGGGCCGTGGGACATCAGGCCCATTTATCCGAGGTATTTGCCGCGCAGGTAATCAAGGTAAGCCCTGGATTCGCTTGAAACGTAAGGCGAAACCAGCGTAAGCGTGTAGAAAGCCGCAAGCCCGGGGTCGGCCTTCGCCAAGGCATCGCGCCCCGGCACCAGCCGCTCGAACGACAGCCAGCAAGTCGTGGTGAAAACCATCTGCAGCGCGAGGATTCGGGCCTGCTCGGCGCTGGTCTCGATCACGCCTGACACCACCAGCCCCTCGCACAGCGCCTGCGCTGCGACCAGGTTGTGCGCGGTGAGGTCTTGCGCCCGCTGGCCGAGCAACGGGTACTCGCTCGACAGGAAAGCCATGTCGCGATAGATGAAGCGGTACTCGTTGATGGCCTCGAAACGCAGGTGCAGCGCGAGCCAGAGATCGTCGATAGCGGCGATCGAGGTCGACGAAGTGTTCAACGCTTCGAGCCGTTGCTCGAAACGCCGGAACAGCCATTCGACGATGAGCGCCTTGGCCTTGAAGTGATAGTGCAGGTTGCCTGGACTGATGCCGAGTTCGGCCGCGATTTTGTGGGTCGACACGGCAGCCAGACCGTCTGCGTTGAACAGCGCGAGGCTGGTCAGCAGAATGCGGTCGCGTGTGTTGGGACTTGCCACAGGTGATGAGACAGCCGCCGCGCTGCTGACGAGTTCAGCGCCTGCGCCGGGATGGCGAGGCGGGCGTCTTTGCCGCGGTGCGAACCGAACGATCAGCCCCTCCGATTCGATCGAGTTGCTCGCGAAGTTCGCGCACCTCGTCTCGCAGCGCCTGGACTTCTTGCAGTGTCGGCATGCCGAGCCGCTGCAACGCCGTTGCCACGCGTTGGTCGAAAACGTCTTCGAACTTGCGGATGCCGAAGCTGTCGAGGCTCGGGAAGCCGCGGCCCGGTACGGCATCGCTTTTGGGCTGGATGCCGAGCAGACCTTCGATGACGTTGGTCTGGCGCTTGACGACATCGTCGCGAACGTTGCCCAGCGCCTTCAGGCCCGCACGCAGCAAGACTTCCGCCTTGCCGGGTTTCGCCTTGGGTGCAGGTGCATCTATGGATGCAGCGGCTATTGCGGCGGGGCCAGCAGGTTTGCCGGCAGCGGCCCGCTTTCTGACAACGGGTGCCTTGGGCGCAGCAGCCCTTTTGGCAGGCGCCAGTTTTGGAGTCGGCGCCCTGGTCACCACCTCAAGCTGCCTTGCGAACAGCGCGGCGAACCGGCTTTGCAGCGGCGCGGACCTTGGCCTTGGCGGTGCGAACGGCCTTCGGCAGATCGACACCGCTCACGCGCACTTCGATCTGCTTGGCGCCCTCGACGATCTTGTCGGCGATTTGGGCGGAGACATTGGCGATCGGCAGGTTGATGGCGTTCAGCGTCTTGAACATCGACGTGGCGACCGGCGATTCGATCTGCGCAGCGCGGCCGGCAACCGATTCGATGCCGTTGGTGCTGGCAGCAGCGACACGGTCCATCAGCGCGACGACGCGGCTGGTGTCGATGTCGAGGCTGTTGGCCAGGAAGCCAGTGACCTTTTGGGCTGCAGCAAAGCGCGAAGCCGCACCGCCGAGCAGACGATGCGCGCCCGTGCGGTAGGCGCTCACGAGCGTCTTGCCGGCTTCGTTGTACTGCCCGACGACATGGACGGCAACGGAAGAGAAGGTTTGCGTAGACATGAAGATTTCCTTGAAGTTGATCGGGTCGCTGGTTTGCGATGGACCGATCTTCTTCGGCAATGCCTAGGCCGCGATAACTAGAAGCGGGAGAAAGTTAGTCCAACTGCCCCAATTTTTTGCTGACTTCACGAGCTTGCGGTCGCGCCGGCGCGCGCCCGCTTGGCCGGCGCCGGCGCCTTGCGCGTTGACTTGGCAGCGGGCTTGGTCAGTGCCTTGACGATCGGTTTCGGGATCGGCTTCGGGATCGGCTTGGCCGGGGCTTTCGCGATGCTCTTGCCGACAGGTTTGCCGGCAGGCTTGCCGACGATCTTCAGGTTCGGCTTGCGCACCGCTCTCGCAACGACTTCGAGCGCTGGGGCTGCAGCAGCGGTTGCGGTTGCGGCTGCGGCCGCCGGCTGCGCCGCCGCCATCGGTCCGGCCAGATCCATCAGCGTCTTGTGCTCGGCCAGCATGTAGTCGCCGATCTCGGTGATGTCGGGCACCGCACGGCGGCAGGCGATCAGGCCGTAGTCCATGCGGCCGTTGTAGCTCTGCACTGTGACGTTGAGCGCCATGCCGTGGCTGGCGATCGACACCGGGTAGTAGCAGGTCACCAATGCGCCGGCGAAGTACATCGGAAACGGCGCGCCGGCCACGTTGGAAATGGCGATGTTGGCGACAGGCGGAATCACGTTAACCAGACCCGAGCGCCCGAACATCGAAGCCACGCCGGAGATCAGCCAGGGCGCGCCGAACATGGGAAAGTCGTCGAGGATGATCGCCTTGAACTTGTTCATGGTCGACTTCGACGCGTTCGACGACGCGTTGATCTGCTTCAGTCGCGCGACCGGATCTTTGATGTTGGTCGCCAAGCTCACCAGGATCATGCTGGCCTGGTTGTTGGCGGTTTCGTCACCGGACTCGCGCAGGCTGACCGGGATCGCGCCGACCATCGTCTTGTCGGGCAGCTCGTTGCTGTCCTTCAGGTATTTGCGAATCGCGCCTGCCACCGTGCCCATGACGACGTCGTTCAGCGTCACGCCGAAATGCCTGGCGATGTGCTTGGTCTCGGCCAGCGAAATGGTGCGGCCCGCGAAGGTGCGCTGGTTGGTGATCGACACGTTGAACGGGGTGCGTGGTGCCAGCAGGTTGAACTTTTTCGGTGCCTTGGTCAGCGATTTCTCGGCCGCCTTTTCGTCCGGCTTGGCGAGGCCACCGATGGCACGGGCGAAGGCCGGCGCCATCTTGAACAGCTTCACGTACTGCTGCGCCGTATTGCGCAGCGCGGCGCCCGCGAGCTCGGCCATGCCGAGCGAATAGTTGTTGCTGCGCGCACGGGCCCGCGGCGGTTTGACGACACGGCCGGCCGCGTCGAGATCGAAGATCGCCTTGCCGAGCGCGACGCCGGCCTGCCCGTCGATGCCAGCGTGATGCACCTTGGTGTAGAGCGCGGCCTGGCCGCTCTGCAAGCCGTCGATGATGAAGAACTCCCACAGCGGGCGGCTGCGGTCGAGCAGCGTCGAATGCAGGCGCGCCACGTACTGCTGCAACTGGCGGTTGGTGCCCGGCTTGGGCAGCGTGATGTGCCGCACGTGGTAGTCGATGTCCATGTCTTCCTCGTCGACCCAGACCGGGTTCGACAGGTCGAACGGCATCAGCGCGAGCTTGCGGGTGAACACATCGGCCAGGTGAATCCGGCTGGCCATGAAAGCCTTGGCGTCCTCGTAGAAATCGCCCTCGTAGCCTGGCGGCAAGTCCAGCACGTTGAGCGAACCCACGTGCATAGGCATCTCAGGGGTTTCAAGGTGCAGGAAGGTGGCGTCGAGGCCGCTCAGGTGTTTCATGTTGTCTCCTTGATTACGCTCTCAAAGGCGCTTGTCAGGATACCGTGCAGTCACTGAAAAAAGGGCCCCGAGGCTTCAGTGTTTCCACCCGGTTGCTTGCAGCTTTTGCACGCGCAAGGGTAGGCTCGAGCCATGACTTGCACCACGCCATGACCGCCACGCTCGAACTCATCGGCGCCCCGACCGACGTAGGCGCCAGCGTGCGCGGCGCGGGTATGGGTCCGGACGCCCTGCGCGTCGCTGGCCTCGCCGAGACGCTCACGCGCCAGGGCTTTTCCGTCGTCGATCGCGGCAACCTCGCTGGCCCGGCGACGCCTAGGGCCGCACCGACCAATGGCCTGCGGCATCTGGACGAAGTGATCGCCTGGAACCGTGCGGTCTACAACGCGGTCGACACTGCGTTGGGCGCCGGCCGCGTGCCGCTGATGCTGGGCGGTGACCACTGCCTGGCCATCGGCTCCATCAGCGCGATCGCATGGCATGTGCGCAAGCGCGGGCAGAAACTGCGGGTGCTGTGGCTCGACGCGCACACCGACGTCAACACCGACACCACCAGCCCGAGCGGCAACATCCACGGCATGCCGGTGTCGTGCCTGCTCGGCCACGGCCCGGCCGCGCTGACCGGTTGGAGCGGCGAACGTGCGGCACTCGTTCCCGAAGCGGTGCGCTTCATCGGCATTCGGAGCGTCGACGATGACGAGAAGGAAGCGATCCGCACCATGGGCCTGCGCGTGTTCGACATGCGCCACATCGACGAGCACGGCATGCGCCACACCATGACCGAGGCGCTGCAAGACGTCGACGAAGACACGCACCTGCATGTGAGCTTCGACCTCGATTGCCTTGATCCGGCGGATGCGCCCGGTGTTGGAACGGGAGTGCGCGGCGGGCCGACCTATCGCGAGATGCAGCTGTGCATGGAAATGGCGGCGGACACCGGGCGCCTGGGGTCGCTCGATGTGGTCGAATTGAACCCGGCACTGGATGTGAGGAACCAGACCGCGGAAGTGGCGGTGGCGTTGATCGAGAGTCTGTTCGGGAAGTCGACGCTGACGCGGTGACGCGTAATTGGGCGGCCTGCTTGAAAAAAGCGCGCCTCCTACGCCAGCTTGTGCCGGAGGAGACGGCGATGTCGCAGGCGCTGGCCCTAAAGTTGAGCCATGACCGGATCTCCCCGATGACGACCGACGTGCCCCACTCCAACGACGCCCGAGACAATCCGCCGAATCCCGAGGAGACGTCCGCAGCGCTCGGCAAACTGCGGGTACTGGTGGTGGAGGACGACGCTGCGGCGCTGTCGGCCACCGTCGAACTGCTGCAGGTGCTCGGCCACTGGGCCACGGGCGTCAAGAGTGCAGAAGTGGCCAAGTCGCGCTTCATGGACGGCGCGTTCGACGTGCTGCTCACCGACATCGGCCTGCCTGCCTTGTCGGGTTACGACCTGGTGCAAAGCCTGCCGTCGGGCCATCGCATTCAGGTGATTTTTGCGAGCGGGCAAATACAGCCCGACGATCCGATGCCCGGAACCATCTGGCTTGCCAAACCGTTTACCGTCGAGCAGCTCGAAGCCGCGCTGGCGACGGCCCGCGCGGCCTGAACCTTCGCTCTGTCGATTACTTGGGTGGCGCTGTTGCCGGACTGGCGGGCGCGGCCGGCATGGCCTCTGGCGCGCCCAGCGCCGCCGGCGATACCGAGGGCTCGTTGCCCTGCTGAGCCTTCAAGAACCGTTCGAGCAACGTAAAAAAGCGATCGTAAAAGCCTTCGTCGGTCAGCGTCTCGCTCGCAATCTTCACCATGGCATCGTCGCTCGACGAATACGGCAGAGAAAGTGAGCCGATGGCGCCGACACCCACGCTTGCCGAGTTGTTGACTTTCTTCAGCGCATAGCGGTCTTGCAGCGCCGTCACGAAGGTCACGGTGCGATGACCCTTGGCGACCTCTGATGCGCAGACCACGCGCAACTCGACTTCGACGTGTACCTCACCGGTCGGCTGGAAGCTCTTGCGGCCCGTCACCAGGTCGGTGCTCGACGCCGTGAGCATGTAGCCCTGACTCAGCAGAGCGCGACGCGCCGCTTCACAAGTTTGTCCCTCGCTGGCCGAATAGCTGCGGGTGTGGGTGGTGGTCGAATCGAACTCTTCCGGCTCGTAGGAGACAGGCTTCGGCGTGCTGCCGCAACCGGACAAAAGCAGCGCAGCGGCGAAAGCCAGCGCGGCAGAAAAAGGGACGAAAGCGCGAGAAGAAAAGACTGTGGACATGGCGTGTCGATGCTAGCGGCGAAATCACCGACGACTTGCCGGCACCCGGCTTCGACACACCTCGAACGCAAGCGTTCCCCGCGCCCAGAAACGAGCGCCTCTACCTCACGCTTGAAAGTGAACTCAAGGGTACAGACCGCGTTCCTGCCGCGCCATCAAAATACGCTCGCAGGCCACCGCATAGGTGGCAGTGCGCAAGCTGATCTTGTGCTTGTCGGCCGTGTCCCAGATCTGGTTCAACGCATTCATCATGATGCGGTCGAGCCGCACGTTGATCTCGTCTTCGTCCCAGAAGAACGACGAGAAATCCTGCACCCATTCGAAGTAGCTCACCGTCACGCCGCCGGCGTTGCAGATCACGTCGGGCACCACCAGCACGCCGCGCTCGGCCAGGATGTCGTCGGCCTCGGGCACCGTCGGGCCGTTGGCGCCTTCGAGCACCAGCTTGGCGGTGGTCTTCTTGGCACGTGCCGCGGTGATCTGGCCTTCGAGAGCAGCTGGAATCAGGATGTCGCAGGCCACGTCCCAGAAGGCTTCGTTTGGCACGACGTCGCCACCCTTGAAGCTCACCGCGCCCGCCGGCGTGCGCGACACCGGAACCAGCTCGGCCAGGTCGAGCCCTTTCTCGTTGACGATGGTGCCGGTGTGATCCTGCACAGCGACGATCTTTGCGCCGGCCTCGACAAAAAGCTCGGCTGCGACAGAACCCACGTTGCCGAAGCCCTGTACCGCAATACGCGCACCGCGCAGGTCGAGGCCCAGGCGGCGAGCGGCTTCCCGGCCGGTGACGAACACGCCGCGGCCGGTCGCCTTGACGCGGCCCAGCGAGCCACCGAGGTGCAGTGGCTTTCCGGTGACGACACCGGTGGCCGTGCCACCGGTGTTCATCGAATACGTGTCCATCATCCACGCCATGATCTGGCCGTTGGTGTTGACGTCGGGCGCGGGGATGTCGGTGTGCGGGCCGATGATGATGCCGATCTCGCTGGTGTAGCGGCGCGTGACTTTCTCCAGCTCTTTGAGCGACAGCTTCTTGGGATCGACGCGAATGCCGCCTTTGGCACCGCCATACGGCAGGTTGACTGCCGCCGTCTTGACCGTCATCCAGGCCGACAGCGCCATCACTTCTTCCAGCGTGACATCGGGGTGGAAACGCACACCGCCCTTGCCCGGCCCGCGGCTCATGTTGTGCTGCACGCGATAGCCTTCATAGTGCGCGATCCGGCCGTCGTCCATTTCGATCGGCACGTCGACGATCAGCGCGCGCTTCGGTCGCTTGAGCGTTTCAGCCCACTTGGCCAGGTCGCCCAGGTAAGGCATCACACGGTCGACCTGCTGCAAATATGTCCCCCACGGACTGGTGGGTGTGGGATTGACGAAGGAAAGTTTTTCGCTCATTCGAGGCTTCCGTGTGTTGGGTGGATGCCGTCGACGATAGACCTTGCCCTGCGACTGCGCCATGACTTATGCGCGCAGCGCAGGGCGTTATGCCGACGCGGTCAGCGCCCGCCGAAGATGGCGGTGCCGACGCGCACCATCGTGCTGCCGGCAGCGATGGCGGCTTCCAGATCGGCGCTCATGCCCAGCGACAGCGTATCGAGCTCGATGCCCGCCGCGTTTATCCGGTCGAAAACTGCAGCCGCCGTCATGAAAAGCGCCCGCTGCGCGTCGAAGCCGGCCGCCGGTTCCGGGATCGCCATGAGCCCCCGCAGCCGCAACCGTGGCAACGCCGCAACATCCTGCGCAAGCGCCACCGCCTCCTCCGGCGACACACCCGACTTGTTGGCACCGCCATCGACATTGACCTGCAAACAGACCTGAAGCGGGGGCAAATCAGCCGGCCGCTGCTCGCTCAGGCGCTGGGCGATCTTCAGTCGGTCGACGCTGTGCACCCAGTCGAAATGCTCGGCCACCAGACGGGTCTTGTTGCTCTGGAGCGGGCCGATGCAGTGCCACTCAAGTTCGGCACGAAGGTCCGCCAAGGACTGGATCTTGCCCACACCCTCCTGAATGTAGTTTTCCCCAAAAGCGCGTTGACCTGCTCCATACGCATCGCGGACCGCCTCTGCTGGGAAGGTTTTCGATACCGCAAGCAAGCGCACGCTCGCCGGATCCCGTCCGGCGGCTGTGCAAGCCGTCACGATCCGGGAGGTAACTTGCTGGAGGTTGTCACAAATCATCGTCATAATCGTCAAAAGCGTATCAAAACGTCACCGACCCATTCGAGGACCCCGTGGACATTACCCAACTGCTGGCGTTCAGCGTCAAAAACAAGGCTTCGGACTTGCATCTCTCGTCCGGCTTGCCGCCGATGATCCGGGTGCATGGCGACGTGAGGCGCATCAATGTCGACGCGCTCGATCACAAGGCGGTGCACGCCATGGTGTACGACATCATGAGCGACACGCACCGCAAACACTACGAAGAATTTCTGGAAGTCGACTTCTCTTTCGAGATCGATGGCCTGGCCCGCTTTCGGGTGAATGCCTTCAACCAGTCGCGCGGCGCTGCGGCGGTATTCCGGACCATTCCTTCGAAGATCCTGTCGCTGGAGCAACTCAACGCGCCCAAGATCTTCGGCGAACTCGCATTGAAGCCGCGCGGCCTGGTGCTGGTGACAGGCCCGACCGGCTCGGGCAAATCGACCACGCTCGCCGCGATGGTCAATTACCTGAACGAAACCGAGTACGGCCACATCCTGACGGTAGAGGACCCGATCGAATTCGTCCACGAATCGAAAAAGTGCCTGATCAATCAGCGCGAAGTCGGGCCGATGACGCTGTCTTTCGCGGCCGCTCTGCGCTCTGCCCTGCGCGAAGATCCTGATGCGATTCTGGTTGGCGAAATGCGCGACCTGGAAACGATTCGCCTGGCCATGACGGCGGCTGAAACGGGCCATCTGGTGTTCGGCACTCTGCACACCTCGTCGGCGGCCAAGACCATCGACCGGATCATCGACGTGTTCCCGGGCGAAGAGAAAGACATGATCCGCGCCATGCTGTCGGAGTCGCTTCAAGCGGTGATTTCTCAGACGCTGTGCAAGACCAAGGACGGCCAGGGCCGCGTTGCGGCGCACGAGATCATGCTGGGCACGCCGGCCATTCGCAATCTGATCCGCGAGGGCAAGGTTGCGCAGATGTACTCGTCGATTCAAACTGGCAGCGGTCAGGGCATGCAGACGCTCGACCAGAACCTGACCGACCTGGTGCGCCGCAGCGTGATTTCATCCGCCGAGGCACGCGGCAAAGCCAAGATCCCCGAGAACTTCCCGGGCTGATTTTTTTTCTGGATTTCTCCGGAGCAGACACATGGAACGCGATCAGGCCAGCCAGTTCATCAACGAACTGCTCAAGCTCATGGTGAGCCGCAACGGCAGCGACTTGTTCATCACCGCCGACTTCCCGCCGGCCATCAAGGTCGACGGCAAAGTGACCAAGGTGTCGGGCCAGGCGCTCGGTTCGCAGCACACGCTGGCGCTCACCCGATCGGTCATGAACGACCGCCAGACGGCCGAGTTCGAGCGGACCAAGGAATGCAACTTCGCGATCTCGCCGACCGGTGTCGGGCGCTTTCGCGTCAACGCATTCGTGCAGCAGGGCAAGGTCGGCATGGTGATGCGGACCATTCCCGCCAAGCTTCCGACCATCGACGGCCTCGGTATGCCGCAGGTGCTCAAGGACGTGGCGATGACCAAGCGCGGCCTGACCATCCTGGTTGGCGCCACGGGCTCGGGCAAGTCGACCACGCTGGCCGCCATGATCGACTGGCGCAATGAAAATTCATACGGCCACATCGTGACTGTCGAAGACCCGGTCGAGTTCGTGCACCCGCACAAAAACTGCGTGGTAACGCAGCGCGAAGTGGGCATCGACACCGACAGCTGGGAGGCCGCTCTCAAGAACACGCTGCGCCAGGCGCCCGACGTCATTTTGATGGGCGAAATCCGCGATCGCGAGACGATGGAGCATGCCGTCGCATTCGCCGAAACCGGTCACCTTTGCATGGCGACGCTGCATGCCAACAGCGCCAACCAGGCGCTCGACCGCATCATCAATTTCTTTCCGGAAGAGCGCCGCAACCAGTTGTTGATGGACTTGTCCCTGAACCTGCGCTCCCTGGTGTCGCAGCGCCTGATTCCGACCGAAGACGGCCAGGGGCGCATCGCAGCGGTCGAGATTTTGCTCAACACGCCCCTGATCTCCGACATGATCTTCAAGGGCGAGGTCGGCGAGATCAAGGAGATCATGAAGAAGAGCCGCAACCTGGGCATGCAGACTTTCGACCAGGCGCTGTTCGATCTGTTCGAAAACAACGCGATCACTTTCGACGACGCCATTCGCAATGCCGATTCGGCGAACGACCTGCGTCTGCAGATCAAACTGAACAGCCGGCGCGCCAAGTCGCAAGATCTGTCTGCCGGCACCGAGCATTTCGCCATAGTCTGAGCTCGCGGCGCTAAGCTCGGGGCATGAGCAGCCTCAATACCAAAATCTATTCCCTCGTCCCTTCGCACAAGGTCGCTTTTCTCGGCCTGGGCGTGATGGGTTACCCAATGGCCGGGCACCTTGCTTTGGCGGGGCACAGTGTGACGGTTTACAACCGCACCGCCGCCAAGTCCGCTGCCTGGCAAAAGGAGATTGCTGCAGCGGGCGCGGTGGCCAAGCTCGGTCATGCGGCCACGCCGCGCGAAACCGTGGCCGATGCGGACATCGTTTTTTGCTGCGTAGGCAACGATGACGATCTGCGCTCGGTGGTGCTGGGTGCCGATGGCGCTTTTGCGGGCATGAAGAAGGGCTCGGTGTTCGTCGACCACACCACGGCCTCGGCCGATGTCGCGCGCGAGTTGTCCAAAGCTGGCCTGGCTCTGGGCCTGCAGTTCATCGATGCGCCGGTGTCGGGCGGGCAGGCGGGCGCTCAAAACGGCGCGCTGACCGTGATGTGCGGTGGCAACGCCGCCACGTTCGCACAGGTCAAGCCGGTGATCGACGCCTTCGCACGCGCGGTGACCCTGCTGGGTGAAAGCGGTGCGGGCCAGTTGGCGAAGATGGTCAATCAGATCTGCATCGCGGGACTCGTGCAGGGATTGTCGGAAGCCATCGCCTTCGGCCAGCGCGCCGGTCTCGACATGGAAGCGGTGCTCGGTGTCATCAGCAAGGGCGCAGCGCAGAGCTGGCAAATGGAAAACCGCGGCAAAACGATGATCGAGGGCAAGTTCGATTTCGGCTTCGCGGTCGACTGGATGCGCAAGGACCTGGGCCTGGTGTTCGACGAAGCCAAACGCAACGGCGCGCAGCTGCCGGTGACGCAACTGGTCGACAAGTTCTACGCCGAAGTGCAACAGGCCGGCGGCAAGCGCTGGGATACTTCCAGCCTTATCACCAGGCTGAAATAGGAACAGCGCTCGCTCTGCTAGCGAACCGGCGTGGTGCTGGCGCCGCCGCTCGGCGCAGGCAGCGGCTCCATCGGCGGCAGCGGGACGTTGGAGCGTGAGGTCGGGGCGGGCGACACGCTCGAGGGCGACGAGACCGGTGCCGGTGCGCTGTTGGCACGCGTCTGATTCGCCAGGTCCGCGTCGCTGACGATTTCGACCACACGCACCACGCGGTCGACCCCCGAAACACCGCGCGTGATATCGGTCGCGCGATCGGTCTCGCGGCGGGTCGCGATGCCCATGATGTAGACGGTGCCGCGCTCGGTCACGATCTTGAACGAGTTGGCGAAGATGTCCTTGGCGTCGAGCAACGATGCCTTCACCTTGCCGGTGATGTAGGTGTCGTTGGAACGCTGCGGGAACGAACTCGACGGGCCGACCACGAGTTCATTCACCACTGACCGCACGTTGTCGACGCGGCGCAAGACCTCTTCGGCGCGACGCTTGTCGGCCTCGCTGCCGACGGTACCGACCATCAGCACCTGCCGGTTGAAACTCACCAGCGTGACGTTCATGTCGTCGTTCGCGATCTCGCGGATGCGTGCGGCGCCGCGCAGTTCGATGCCCTGGTCGTCCAGCTGGGCGCCGGAGCTGCGGCGATCGGTCGCGACCAGGCCGGCACCAGCCGCCGCGGCTCCGCCGATGACCAGCGGCACGCAGCCGGAAAGGCCGGCCACCAAGGCGGCGCCCAGCGTGAGTGCGGCCATCGCCGTGGCGATGCTGCGGGTCGATGTCGTTGGAATCGTCATGTGGAACCTTCCTGTTCTCCGAGTAATTGGGCGTCCACTCCGTCGCACAGGCAATGCAGCGCGAGGAGGTGGACTTCGTGGATGCGTGCCGCGCGTTCGTGCGGCACCGTGACCTGTACGTCTGTTTCGCGCAATGCGCGGCCTATGGCGCCGCCACTGCCGGCCGCATGGCCCAACAGCGCAACGACGGTCATGTCGCGCGCATGCGCCGCCGTGACCGCCGCCAGCACCGCGGACGACTGGCCGCTGGCGCTGAGCACCAGCAACACGTCGCCGGCGTGGCCTAGCGCCCGCAGCTGGCGCGCAAAGCGGTCGCTGTCGATGGCGCCAGGCGTGTCGGCCGCCGGATCGGTGGCGTCACCGGGCAAGGCGATGGCGGCGAGCTCGGGTCGCTCGCGCTCGAACCGGCCGACGAAGTGCGCAGCGAACTGCGCTGCCAGCAGCCCCGACACGCCGGAGCCACAGGCCAGCACCTTGCCGCCGCTGGTCACGCAGGCCAGCAGCGCCTGCATCGCTTGCGAAATCGGTTTGCTGAGCGCCGGGCCCGCCTGGTATTTGAGGTCGGCGCTGTCGATGAAGTGCTGCTGTATCCGTTGCTCAAGCATTTGGGGTCGGATGATAGCGACAGGCACTGCAACAAATCGTTCGATCCATTAGTGACCCGCGTCGAAGGCGCCTTTCAGCCACTCGATTTTTTCCTCGACCAGCACCACATCGAACCGGCACGGCGGCAGTGTGCGCAGCCGGCTGAGGTAGTGGCGCGCGGCGAAGATGATGCGGCGCTGCTTGACGCCGGTGATGCTGCCGCCAGCGCCGCCATGCGTACCGCTCGCTCGCTGCCGCACCTCCACGAACACGAGTGTGCCGTCGCGTGGATCGCGCATGATCAAATCGATCTCGCCGCCGCCGCGACCCGGCGTTCGATAATTGCGGGCGACCGGTACCAGTCCGGCGTCCTGCAGGTGTTCGAGCGCGGCGTCTTCGGCTGCATCGCCACGCTGCTTGGTGGTTTTAGTTGTCGCCATCCCTGCGATCCTGTTGTTGTCCCGGAGAAACCATTGGCTTCAATCACCGCCGCGTCGTTCGGCGCAGCCCTCTCGGCCGCTGGCGATGCCGCGGGCAGACAGGATTATCCCCAGAGCACGCTCTACGTCGTCGCTACGCCGATCGGCAACCTGGCCGACATCACGTTGCGCGCGCTGCATGTTTTGCAGATGGTCGACGCTGTCGCCTGCGAAGACACTCGGCATACGCAAAGCTTGTTGCGGGCCTATGGCATCGACCGACCCGGCGGCCAGTTGCTCGCGCTGCACCAGCACAACGAAGCCGAAGGGGCGCAGGGCGTCATCGCACGCCTGTCTCAAGGCGAACGCATCGCGTATGTGAGCGACGCCGGCACGCCGGGCGTGAGCGATCCCGGCGCGCGGCTGGTGGCTGCCGTGCGCGCAGCCGGGCTTCGCGTGCTTCCCTTGCCGGGCGCGAGCGCCGTTACCACGCTGATCAGCGCTGCGGGTCTCGTCGCGGGTGGTGACGACAGCAGCGCTTTCGTCTTCGCGGGCTTTCTGCCAAGCAAGGCTGGCGAACGCGACACGGCCGTGCAAGCGCTCGCGTTGGAACCGCGCGCTGTCGTCTTGCTCGAAGCACCGCACCGCATCGAAGCCGTGGCCAGAGCGCTGACCGTGCTGGGCGACCGGCGGATCACTATCGGTCGTGAACTGACCAAGCAATTCGAAGAGATCGTTACCCTGGCTGCCAGCGAGCTACCGGCGTGGTTCACCGCGGGACGAGACCGCACGCGCGGGGAATTCGCACTCGCTTTGCATCCGATGACAGTCGCTGTCGATGATGGCGCGGAAGGCGAACGTGTGCTGCGACTGCTGCTCGAAGAGCTGCCGGTGAAGACCGCCGTGCGCCTCGCCGCGGAGATCAGCGGCGCGCCGCGCAATGCGCTCTACGACACTGCGCTGCGCATCCGCAAGGACGGGAGCAGGCGTGATGGCGACCACCACACGAACAGCGATCTCGACGACGAGCCGAGCGATTAGCCGTCAAGTTCCGGGTAGTGCCTGAAGATGCCCTCTTCGTTGAAGGCGATGCGGCGCGGACTCTGCAGATAGGCGTGCACCCGCTCGCGGCGACTCACATTGCCGTGAAGCTTGGAAACGAGAGGCGTGTCGGCCAGAACGCGTGCAGTGGCTTTGGGAAACGCATAGCGCAGACCGGCGACCAACTGGAACAGCGACAGGTCCGCGTAGGTGAGCGCACTGCCAACCAGATGCAGATCGCCAGCCGGATTGCGTTGCAAGATCTGCTCGAACCATCCCAGGAACTTCGGCATGCGCTCTTCCCGAAAGGCCTTGGCACGCTCCAAGGCGGCAGCACGCTGGTCTTCGTAATAGGCATCGACCGAGATCGGATGGTGCGTGTCGTGTGCCTCGGCCACCGCGTCGGCGATGGTCAATTGCAACTGATGCGTCCACAGCCCATCGACCTCGCCCGCGAGGCCGAGCCGCGACCCGAGGTATAGAAGGATGGCGGCGGTTTGCCCGACCACAACTTCGCCATCGACAAGGAACGGCGGCGCGAACGATGCGCGCGGATTCTTCGGATCTTGCAGGCTGCGCCCCAGCGCCGCTTCAACACCACCCTTCGCAGGCGATTGACGCGCGACGTCGACGTACTCGGCGCCGGCAGCTTCGAGCGCCAGTCGCACGAATTCACCGCGGCCCTGAATGGTCGGCCAGTAATGCAATCGATAAGCCATAAGCAATCTTCTCAGAACTTGCCTGCATGCATGCAGGCAAGCCGAGGGGACCGACGTTGTCAAAGGGGTGTGCGGTTCATCGGCGCAAAGCAACTTCCCGGCCAAAGAAAAACCCGCTCCCAAATAGATCGTGCGGGTTGAAACTTGGGCCTTGTTGGCCTCTGAAGTTCGACGCGGCCATCCGACAGCCTGATTTATTGATCCACATCACATGCCAGTCCAGCTCGCAGCGCCATGGTGATGATTGTCCAAAGGAACAATAAATGAAGCCCAACGTCGGCACCGCTGACCGCATCATGCGAATCGCAATTGGCCCGGGCTTGATCGCGGCCAGCGTACTCGGCACCATCGGCAAGGCTAATCATGGGCGGGGCCCTTCGCTGACGCAGGCAGCCCATGCCATCGCCGGGTTTGAAGAGTTCTCGCAGGTACCGCCTAACTGAGCGGCTGTCGATCAGTTGGAACGGATTCCCAAATACGCCGTGGAGTTGGGCGATCCGCTGGCGGCTACCTTGTCGAATCGGACCAGGACGAGGACTAAAACGGTCGCCGCGACCGGCCCTGCGAAGGGGTGGAGCAGGCAAGCAAGGATCGGGGCTACCAATATAAGGTGACGCAGACCCCAGCTATACAACAAGCCGGCGCGACGCACGTAGGCGATGCCGGCCTGATTCCAGCGCTTGCGCAATGCGGACTCCACCGGCATGCCGCTGATGAAACCCACATGGTTGTAGTAGCGAACAGCCATTGCCGAGCACACCAGTGAGGCGAACAGCAACGCAAGCAACAGGAGCTCGAGCACCAGCTTCGGAGTCAGGCTCGGCAGCATCGCCGCTTCATCCAGGCTCGCATGCAGTGAGGGTGCAGCAAGAGTGACAGTGCCGATCAATCCAAGCATCGCTGTCGATGCCGTCATGGTCGCCGACATCAGCGAGTTTCGCAGCGTCTGCACCGCGAGAATCTCCGAGCCAGGGTTCTGCGACACGGCAATGAACCAGTCTTCCCGCAGCGCCGCATGCGCGCTGCGTGCCATGCGCTCGGGGCGGCGTCGCTGCGCGACCATGAGCACCGTCTCGTACGCCATCAACACTGCGATGGTCACCAGAGTACTCAGCCAGGCGAGGACGGCGGACATCGCTCTGACTCAGGTGGGTCGAAGGCCGGCAGGCTGCTTGCGACGCTCGAGCAGTTCGAAGGCGCCCATGCCCACGAGCATCGCCGCTACGAAGACAAGCGCCTTGACCTCGCCCATTCCCAGTGCGACCAGACCGGGCCCAGGGCAGAAACCGGCGACACCCCATCCGATACCGAATACGACGCTGCCGATCAGCAGACGACTGTCGATGTCCCGCGCCGTGGGCAACTTCATCGGCGCACCGAGGAATGACACGGTGCGCTTGCTGGCCAGCGCGAACGCCAGCGCTCCGACGGCAATCGCGCCCGCCATCACAAAAGCCAGCGAAGGGTCCCAGGCGCCACCCAGGTCCAGGAAGCCCAGCACCTTGGCCGGATTAGCCATGCCAGACACGATGAGGCCAAGTCCGAAGACGAGGCCGGCCAGCAACGATGTAAAAACGGTCATTCAATGTCTCCTCAGTTGCCAAGCCAATGGCGGATGATGAACACGGTCGCGAAGCCAGCGACCATGAAGGCCCCAGTGGCGACCATCGATCTCGGCGACAAACGCGCCAACCCGCACACGCCATGTCCACTGGTGCAACCCGACCCGTACCGAGTGCCCACACCCACCAGCAGGCCGGCGATCACCAAAGCACCAAAAGACGCATCGATTCGGGGTTTGGGAAGCGCCGCGACCAACTCATAGACCCAGGGCGCACCCACGAGGCCCAGCACGAATGCGGCACGCCAGGCCAGGTCGCCCTTGTTCGGCTTGAACAGCCCGCCGATGACGCCACTGATACCGGCGATGCGGCCGTTCAGCAGCACGAACATCGCCGCGGCCAGACCTATGAGCATCCCACCGGCCAAGGTGGACCAGGGGGTGAATTCATTCCAGGCGATGGACATCATTGTTCCTTGGGACAGTAGAGCCGGTAGAGCACGGCCAGGATCTCGAGCAGGTTTGGGTCGGCGACGCTGTAGAAAATGTTCTTGCCCTGACGGCGCGTGCTGACGACCCCCTCTGTGCGCAGCACGCCGAGCTGCTGTGAAAGCGTTGGTTGACGGATCTCCAGATGTTCTTCGAGTTCACTGACGCACATCTCGCCTTGCGCAAGCTGGCACAGCAGCAGCATGCGCTCGACGTTGGCCAGCAGCTTGAGGGCGCTGACAGCCTCGTCTGCGGCATGGCGGAGGACTTCGGGATCGATGACGGTTTTCGGGCGTTTCATGGAGCGTCAGTGCAGCAGTATGTTGAGCGGACAGCAGGTCAATCGGTTCTCTTCATTATATTTATATATATACTATACTTCAATAGATCGAAAACCAAAAATCGGAGTTCACTATGAACGCTCGAATCACGACACAAGCCTTCTTCGACCCGAAGACCTGGACAGTGAGCTATGTTGTGTGGGACCCCGCCACGCAGCGCGCCGCGGTCATCGACCCGGTGCTCGACTACGACTTCAAATCGGGCCACACCAGCACCACCTCGGCGGATCAGGTGCTGGCCTATGTCGTCGAACACGCGCTTCATGTCGACTGGATTCTCGAGACCCACGCGCACGCGGACCATTTGTCCGGTGCGCGCTACCTGCAGCAGCGCGTCGGTGGCCGCATCGCCATCGGCGAAAACATTCGGACGGTGCAGGCCACCTTCAAGAAGCTCTACAACCTGGAGCGCAGCTTCCTTCCCGACGGTAGCCAGTTCGACCACCTGTTCAAAGACGGTGAAACGTTCCGGATCGGCGAGGCCGAGGCCACGGCGATGCTGGTGCCCGGTCATACCCCGGCCGACATGGCCTACCTCATCGACGATTCAGTCTTCGTCGGCGACACGCTTTTCATGCCTGACGTCGGCAGCGCTCGCGCCGATTTCCCCGGCGGGGAAGCACACCAGCTGTACCGCTCGATGCACCGCCTTCTGGCCCTGCCTCCCGAGACGACGATGTATGTCTGTCATGACTACCCGCCGGCTTCGCGGCCTGCCCGCTGGCAAACGACGGTGGCCGAGCAGAAAGCCCTGAACATCCATGTGCGCGACGGCATCACCGAAGACGAGTTCGTCGCGATGCGGCAGGCACGCGACGCCACGCTAGAAGTGCCGACGCTCATCTTGCCGTCGATCCAGGTGAATGTTCGCGCTGGGCACCTGCCTCCGGCGGACGAAAACGGTGTGTCTTACCTGCGCATCCCGCTGAACACGTTGCCCATCCACGGCCGATAAGTGTCTCAAGCGGCGGGTGGGCCTATCCGGGCATCTGGGAGCATCGTGACGATGGATGCACTTTTCATGAACTCGCAGCCGCCCGAGACGGACCAGACTCTTCGAGTTGCCAAGCAGCGACGTCAGCCGCTGAATCAACGGGTTCCCTGCAGTCATTGGGATCCAGTGGAGCAACAGCGCGCGGCGCAATCAACGCTCTTAATCGAGGAGTCTGTATTTCATCGCACCTTAAGTGCGCCGCCATCGTCGCGCTCACCCTACCCTCAATGAATTCCCACCCTGCTGACACGTCGCGCCAAACCGAGGTCACGCGGCAAGGGTCCGACGTCATGCCCTTCAGGTAGAAGTCGACGACCCACGCCTTCACCAAGACCGCTGGGGGCAGCTGCGAAACCCCGCGAACACATCGCTGCGGTCCGCTGGAAAGAAGTTGCGGTAGCTTGGATGCTTCATGTGCTGCACAGTCGCGAACGATCCTCCGCGCAGCACCGACCGGCCATCGAACCATGGCTGCGAATAGTCGCGGTAGGGGTGCGGGACGAACCCCGAATACGGTTTAAACGGACTCGCAGTCCACTCCCAAACCTCACCCCATTCGAAGACTTCTCCCTGCTCAACAGCCAGTTTCGCAGCGGTTTCCCATTCGGCCTCGGTTGGCAAGCGGCGGCCAGCCCAACGGCACCACGCTTCGGCCTCATGGGCCGTGATTTGCACGGCCGGTGCCAACGGATCGATAGGTAACCAACGACCGAACCGAGATCGCTCCCATCCACCGTGCCCGCGCCGCAGATGCAGCGGATGCGTTGCACCGCTGTGCCGCCGCCAATCGCGACCGGCCGGCGTCCAGGTCCTGTCATCTGTGTAGCCGCCGCCGTCGACGAAGGCGAGGAAAGCGTCCCATTTCACCGTCGCCCGGTCGATGCTGAACGCAGACACTTCGATGTTTGCAGCGCACAGTTCGTTATCAAAAGCGAAGCCGGCGTTGTCCACTCCGACATGTCGCAGCCCGCCCGGAATGTCCCACGAACCCGAGGCGACCGCCCGGCGCGGCGCGCGACCCGTCATGCCAGGGCCAAGATCGATGCCAAGCCGCTGCGCCATGAAGTGCCATGCTTCCCGATGCATGTCTTCATGGAACAGGACGAGCCGAAAGAAGTACAGGTCTTCTTCCTTGGTGCTGCAAGCGCGGAGCAACGTCAGTGTGGCCTCACGCACTGCCGTTAGATAGCTGCGCGTGGCCGCAGGGTCGGGCAGCGCAAGTTGCCAGCGCAGGCCATGCGCGACGTTCGACGAGTCATAGAGCGCATCGGCGCGCGGCAGCACTGATGTGCGTCGTGGTGCGAAAGGATCGCAAGCTATCCCGAAGCCGCGCTCCGTGTTGCGCGACAACCAGAACTCTTCGAACCAGCCGATGTGCCCCAACTCCCAAAGCGGCAAATTCACAGCAGTATCCTGTGCAATTCGAAGGCCATTGGGTCCGAGCCCCCTTTCGAAACCGTCGAACAAGCTCAACAACTGGGTACGGCCTCGGGTGAGCGCCGCCTCGATCTCAGCGGGTCCGGCCTTGCGCATCGCCTCTGCGCTCGTGGATGTCATGGTGTCGCCCAGGTTGTGCACCGGTATAACCTCGTTCATGGTTCGCCCTTCTCTTTGCATCGTGACGCCCGCGCTGGCCAGTTCCAACAACGGCAACTGGCAAACAGCTTTGCGATGGTCAAAGATGTTGCGCGAACATTATCGAATTGCGCTGGTCGATCACTGGGACGGCACGCCGGCCGACGTCATGATTGCGCTGCATGCGCGACGTTCGGCGGCCTCGATCGAGCGCTGGTGCGGCACTCAACCGCACCAGCCCTTGGCAGTGGTACTGACGGGCACGGACCTGTACCGGGACATCCAGTTCGATGCGAGCGCACAGCGCTCACTGGCGCTGGCCGACCGGCTGGTGGTGCTGCACGAGCGCGCAGTCGACGACCTGCCGGTGCTGTACCGCGACAAAGCCACTGCCTGCTTCCAGTCGACCCGCTCGCTGGCACCGCTTCGCAAGCCACATCGGCATTTGCGTGCGCTGATGGTGGGTCACTTGCGCGCGGAGAAGGCGCCACAGACGTACTTCGCCGCAGCTCGTCGACTCGTTGATCGTCCGGACATCCTGCTGGACCACATCGGCGCCGCGCTGGACCCGGCGTGGAGTATCGAAGCGAAATCGGCGCAGCAAGCATGTCCAGCCTACCGTTGGCTTGGACCCCTGCCGCATGCCGACGCACGCCGCCGCATCCAGGCAGCCCATGTACTGGTGCATCCGAGCGTGATCGAAGGCGGTGCTCACGTGGTGATGGAGGCGGTGTGCAGCGGAACGCCGGTGCTCGCCAGCCGGATCGCGGGAAACATCGGAATGTTGGGGGAGGACTACGGTGGCTATTTCGAACTGGGCGACTCCGAGGCCCTTGCCGCATTGCTGCAACGCTGTCGCGACGAGCCGGCAATGCTCGATCGTCTTGCTGCGCAGTGCGCGTCGCGCGCCCCTCTGTTTGAACCCGCCCTTGAGCAAGCGACCTTGCTCGCCTTGCTATGCGCAATGATCGGCAGCAAGACGTCCGGCAAGAATACGGGGCCATATCGATAGCCCCAACACCTTCAATTCGCAAAGCGCGTTTACTCCGCGGGCGCAAGCGCCCCTGCGACGTCCCGTCTTCTTTCTTGAAGATTGGATAGGCGTCGTTCGGTGCCTGCACGGGCATCACGATCACGTTCACGACGATTTTGAAAGAGGCTCGCACAGCCATCGGCACGTGCATACACCGCTCCTGCACAAGCACGCGCACGTGCCGGACGCGCACCATCGGCACGAGCACTGACGCTCCGTGGCTCATGCGATCTAAGTTCGACTCAAAAATCGCTTGACCTTGTCATAGTGTCAACGTTCATACTTCACAAAATGTCGTTTGTTCGAAAACTGCTGCTTTGGGCTGTGATGCTCGCGGTGCCCTTTCAAGGCTATGCGGCTGCGACCATGCAATTCTGCGCAGCAGGCGAAGTACCGGCGATGGCAGCAACAGTTTTCGAGCCAGTCGTACCGCACGAACACGTTAAACCGCAGTCACACGCGCACGACAGCCGACATGTGGATTCGGCGTCTGACGTCGAGAGCACGCCACATCATCACGATCAGGCTTCAGGGGACGCCGATACGGCCCACAAGTGCGGAACCTGCGGGGCATGCCACTCGGTTGCACTTGTTGGCACCACGCCCGTCGTGATTGCACCTGCCTTGCCACCTGCGGCAATGGCAGAACCGTTTTCTGCGGTGGCGTCGTTGACGCCCCGCGTCCTCGACAAACCTCCTCGCGTTTAACGCGTTCGTTTGTCCGTGACGTCGCGTCACGGGATCTGCGAACGCTCATGCATCGCCTGCGTCGTGCCCTTTCCGGCAGCACTGACGCACTCCGTTCATGAACTTGCGAGGACGCCATGTTCCATTCATCGTCAGCCCGTCGGCTGGCAGCATTCCGTTTTCTCGCCGCGGCTGCCATGGCAGCTTCGGCAACTTTCACCGCCGTTGGCGCTGTGGCTCAGCCTTCGCCTGCCGGCTCCAGTGCGCCGACAACCTCGACGCCGCCTGTCCTCACCTACAAGTCCGCGCTCGAGGGTTATCAGCCCTTTGATGACGGAAAGCCCATTCCCTGGAAAGAGGCCAACGAGACGGTCTACCGCCGTGGCGGCTGGCAGGCCTATGCCAAAGAAGCGTCTGGCTCGGGCAACGCCGGGGCCGAATCGCCCAAGAGCGGCGCCGCGTTACCCGCTTCGCCGCCAAGCCATTCGATGCCCATGCCAGGCATGCCCGGCATGCCCGGCATGCCCGGCATGCCCGGCATGTCGGGTGCGCCCGCGAAGAAGGACAAGCCATGAAACGCGCCTTGCGTTTGACGGCCATCGCCCTCGCGGCCGCTTTCCTGGCCGGCTGCGCCTCGGTAGGTATCGACGACGCCCTGAAGGACACGAACGCCAACGCGCACCAGTTCACCGGCGGCAAGCTCGAACTCAGCCGGACCCAGGAGCAGCGTGACCGCCGCGCGGCGCTGTCTCAGGACTTGCTCGCCAAGCCGCTGTCGCAAAGCGATGCGGTGCAGCTCGCACTGGCCAACAGTCCGTCGGTCCAGGCCCTGATTGCCCAGAGCTGGGGCGACATCGCCGCGGCCAACCAGACCAGCCGGCTGCCCAACCCGATTTTCAAGTTCGAGCGGATGCGCCTGAACAGCGAACTCGAGCTCGGACGGCTGCTGTCCTTCGGCCTGGTGGACCTCATCCTGCTGCCGCAGCGCCTGTCGATTTCGAAGGGTCAGGCCAACCAGGCCAAGGTGCAGTTGACCGGGGCCGTTGTCGACCAGGTCACGCAGGTCAAGCAGGCCTGGGTCCGCGCGGTTGCTGCCCAGCAGTCGCTGCAGTACGCCGAGCAGGTCAACAAGTCGGCCCAGGCCAGCGCCGAACTCGCGCGCCGAATGCAACTCATTGGGAACTTCAGCAAGCTCCAGCGGGCACGCCAACAGGTGTTTTACGCAGACGCGACCACCCAACTCGCCCTGGCGCAGCAGGCCACCACTGCGGCCCGCGAGGAACTGGTTCGCATCCTGGGTCTGGACGACGAACAAGCCGCCAAGTTGGCCTTGCCCGAACGTCTTCCCGATCTGCCCAAGACACCTCGCGAGGCGAAGGAAGTCGCGGCCACCGCCACCGAGCAACGCCTCGATGTCCAGCTTGCCCGTGCCCAGCTGGACGTGGCGGGACGATCGCAAGGCCTCAACCTGCTGTCGACTTTCGTCGACGTGGAAGTGGGTGGTCGCCGCGACACGGTCTTCGACAACGCGCAAGGCACCAAGAGCACACGGCGCGGCTTCGAGCTCGACATCCGACTGCCGCTCTTCGACTGGGGTTCGGCTCAACGCGACGCATTGAACGCGCAGTCGCTGGCTGCGGCCAACCGCTACGACGCCACCGTGCGCGGCGCCTCTTCGCAATTGCGCGAGGGGTACTCTGCCTACCGCACGGCTTACGACATCGCGCGGCACTACCGAGACGAAATCGTGCCCTTGCGTCAGGCGATGGCGGATGAAAACGTGCTTCGCTACAACGGCATGCTGATCGGCGTCTTCGAGCTGCTTGCTGAAGCACGCGACCAGATTTCCAGCGTGACCAACGCGATCAACGCCCAGCAGCAGTTCTGGCTGGCCGACGCCGCGCTCGCGGCTTCGGTGATCGGCAAGCCGACCTCCATGGGCGCCTCGATGGCCAGTGCGAGTGGCGAAGGCGCATCCGCTGGCGGCGCTGCTCATTGAGCGCACTGCTTCGCTCTCTAACCGAATTGAACGACATGACAAACAGACGCAATTTCTTGAGCGGTGCAGGTGCCATCACGAGCGCCTTTGCAGCGGCAGGCGTGAGCAAGGTGGCGATGGCGGCCTTGCCTGAGCCCGTGTTCCAAACCACACCCGACACCATGGCACCGCTGATGCCAACGACCGGACGCCCCTACAACCCCGTGGTCACGCTCAACGGCTGGACATTGCCCTGGCGCATGAACAACGGCGTCAAGGAGTTCCACCTGGTGGCCGAGCCTGTGGTGCGCGAGATGGCCCCCGGATTCAAGGCCAACCTTTGGGGGTACAACGGCCAGTCGCCTGGACCGACCATCGAAGTGGTGGAAGGCGACCGGGTGCGGATCTTCGTGACCAACAAGCTGCCCGAGCACACGAGCGTGCACTGGCATGGGCAGCGCTTGCCCAACGGCATGGACGGTGTCGCGGGGTTGACCCAACCGCCGATCCGCCCGGGCAAGACCTTCGTCTACGAATTCGTGGCGCGCCGCCCCGGCACCTTCATGTACCACCCGCATGCGGACGAAATGACGCAGATGGCGATGGGAATGATGGGCTTCTGGGTCACGCACCCCAAGGCCGAGCATCCGCTGATCGAGAAGGTCGACCGCGACTTCGTGTTCCTGCTCAACGCCTACGACGTCGAGCCGGGGAGCGCAACGCCCAAGATCATGACGATGCTGGACTTCAATCTGTGGTCCTGGAACAGCCGGATCTTCCCGGGTATCGATTCGCTCAACGTCCGGCACAACGACAAGGTTCGCATCCGCGTCGGCAATCTGACGATGACGAACCACCCGATGCACCTGCATGGCCATGAGTTCGAAGTCACGGGAACCGATGGCGGCCCGACACCGAAGAGTGCGCGCTGGCCCGAGGTGACGACGGACGTGGCCGTCGGCCAGATGCGCCAGTTCGAGTTCCTCGCCAACGAAGAAGGCGACTGGGCCTTTCACTGCCACAAGAGCCATCACACGATGAACGCGATGGGCCACGAGGTGCCCACGATGATCGGACTGGACCACAAGGACGTGGCCAAACAGATCTCGAACCTGATCCCCGACTACATGGTCATGGGCGAGCGCGGCATGGCCGACATGGCAGAGATGGAAATGCCGATCCCGGACAACACCGCGCGAATGATGACAGGCGAAGGCCCGTTCGGCTCGGTCGAGATGGGCGGCATGTTCAGCGTGGTCAAGGTGCGAAAAAACCAGAAGGCTGGCGACTACGCCAACCCTGGCTGGTTCAAACACCCCAAGGGCACCGTCGCCTACGAACTGGATGGGCCGCCGCCGGAGACCCCGCGCCAGCGCGGCGCCGGCGCGGCCGCGATGCCGGCGCAAAACATGCCGGCCAAGAACATCGAAGTCCAGATCCGGAAGCCTGCTGGCGGCCATTCTGGCCACTGACTTTTTTCACTTCCCTCAGACCTTCCGACCGCTCAAAGGCAAACCATGAAACACATCTTCCGCGACACCGCTTTCGCAGCAACGCTCGCTCTGGCCGCGGCCGGCGCTTCAGCCTCGGGCAACCACACCGGGGGTCACAGTCACGATGCCGACGACGCGATCGGCAAGCCCGGGGTGGCTACCAAGTCGACACGCACGATCAACGTCAACATGGCCGACAACATGCGCTTCACACCGGCCGACATCAGCGTCAAGCAAGGCGAGACTGTGCGCTTTGTCATCAAGAATTCCGGCCAGATCAAGCACGAGCTCGTGCTCGGCACGGAGAAGGAGCTCAGGGAGCATTCCGAGGTGATGAAGAAGAACCCCGAGATGGAACACGCCGACGCGAACATGCTCACGTTGGCGCCTGGCAAGAGCGGCGAGATCGTCTGGCAGTTCACCAAGGCCGGAGAGGTGGACTTCGCGTGCCTGCAGCCGGGTCATTACGACGCAGGCATGAAGGGCACCGTGAACGTCTCACATACGCCGGGCAAGACTGTCAGCAAGTAAGCACAACGTCCGGGTCTGTTGTCCTGCTGCTGCGGACCCTTTCATCCCAACAATCAATTGATGCTCAAGGAACTCAAAATGCAAAAACTTCGTCTTGCACTCGTCACATCCGCAGCCGCGATGCTTTTCTCGGGGCTGGCTGCTGCGCAGTCGGCCGCACCCTCTCAGGCCCCGGTGCAAGGAACAGCTGCTGCCGCCGCGACGTCCGAAATGTCCGATGGCGAGATCCGCAAGGTCGACAAGGATGGCAAGAAGCTGACCATCAAGCACGGTCCACTCAAGAACCTCGACATGCCGGGTATGACGATGGTTTTCAGCGTCAAGGACGAAGCCGTGCTGGACCAGGTGCAGTCCGGCGAGAAGGTCCGCTTCCTCGCAGAAAAGGTCGACGGAAAAATTACCGTCACCAAGATTGAGGCGGCCCGCTGAAATCTCGCTCGCTGCCAACGCCTGCAAAGCCGCGCCGCTGCATACCTTGCAACGGCGCACTGAAATCCAATCGACCCACCAAGGACAACGTTATGAACAATCCCCACCGCAAACTCACCTTGTCGCTCTGTTTCTCTGCGGCGCTCGTGCTGACTTCAGTCGGTGTTGCGCAGGCCCAGCCAGCACCTGCTGCAGCGCCCATGTCGAAGGACCACATGCAGCACGCAGGTGCCGGGTCGGCCGACATGAAGCAATCCATGATGTCCGGCATGGACGGGATGCAGAAGATGCAGATGTCGGGCGACACCGACAAGGACTTCGCCACGATGATGAAGATGCACCATCAGCAGGCTGTGGAGATGGCGCAGATGGAACTGGCACACGGCAAGTCGCCTGAAATGAAGGTCATGTCCAGGAAGATCATCGCCGCGCAGAAAAAGGAAATCGCCGAGTTCGACCGCTGGCTTGCGAAGCAAAAGTAATCCTGCTGCCGGCGTAGCGGCCAAGTACGGGGTGGCGATTTTGCGCATCTCGATCCATTGAGGAGAGAAGAGATGAACGATCCAGAACTTGAGCACATCGGCGAAGCCAACTTCGGTGAAGCGGCGAGCAAGGCCACGACGCCTGTTCAAGAGCCAACGGTTGTCGGGGCAGACACGATCTACACCTGCCCCATGCATCCGGAGATCCGTCAGAACCATCCGGGCAACTGCCCCAAGTGCGGCATGACGCTTGAGCCCGAAACCCCGACGCTGGACGAGGGCGAGAATCCCGAGCTGGTCGACTTCACCCGTCGATTCATCTGGACGCTCCCGCTGACCATCGTCGTGACCGTGCTGGCCATGGCGGGCCACCGCCTGCAGTGGTTCGAGATGGCGACGCAGAGCTGGATCGAATTCGCGCTCAGCGTGCCGATCGTGCTGTGGGCCGGTTGGCCGTTCTTCGTGCGAGCTGTGCAGTCCGTGGTCAATCGCAGCCCCAACATGTGGACACTCATCGGACTCGGCACTTCGGCGGCCTTCATCTACAGCGTCGTGGCCACCGTGGCGCCGGGCGTGTTTCCATCGGCCTTCGTGTCGATGGGCCGCGTCGCGGTCTACTTCGAAGCGGCTGCCGTCATCATCTCGCTGACCCTGCTCGGCCAGATCCTCGAACTCAAGGCGCGCTCGCAGACCTCGGCGGCCATCAAGTCCCTGCTCGGCCTCGCGCCCAAGACCGCGCGCCGCATCGATGCCGCGGGGGCTGAAGAAGACATCCCGCTGGCTCACGTCCACGTCGGCGACACGCTGCGCGTGCGGCCCGGCGAGAAGGTGCCGGTCGACGGCGTCGTGATCGAAGGGTCGAGCGCGGTGGACGAATCGATGCTGACAGGAGAACCGCTGCCGGTGACCAAGCGGCCCGGCGACAAGCTGATCGGCGCAACGCTCAACACCAACGGCGCGATCGTGATGCGCTCCGAGCGCGTCGGGTCGCAGACCGTGCTGGCCAGCATCGTGCAGATGGTGTTGCAGGCACAACGCTCCAGGGCGCCGATGCAGCGCATGGCGGATCAGGTCG